>DASRSM010000173.1:0-5926 GCA_035656415.1 Vulcanimicrobiaceae bacterium
GAAGGCAAGAGCTACCAGGAAATGGCGCGCGATCTCGGCCGCCACGTGAAGTCGATCGACAACGCGCTACAGCGCGTGAAGCGGAAGATCGAGAAGAACCTCGCAGAGTTCGAGTTTCAATAGAGCCGATAGCGATACGAAGGGGAGGCCGGTTAAATACCGGCCTCCTTTCTTTCGCTCGGTGGAACGTCCATAACCCCTTCAACTATGGACCGTTTAACGATCAGATATCCCCGTTTATGGAGAACGATCTCGAGCATCTCGAGCATGATCTGCCAAAAATTGCGGTCCTCGCATAGCCCCGGTATGAGCGCACGAACGTAGGGTCTCTCCGTCGCCTCCCGCTGAATATCCGAAGCAAGCCCCTCGATTTGTTTCGAAAGCAGCACCAGTTTCCGTTCTACCGCGGCCCGTTCATACTAAACCTGGATCGGGTCATTCCGCCTGGGTCATTTGGACTGCCCGCCGATAGACTTCATCCCGATCGGCAATCGGATCGACGACAAAGACTTCCGCGTCGCCGCTTTGGGGCTCGATGCAGACCGTTACGAGTCCCCGGGCGCAAACGTCCATGCAGCTGGTGCTGATCGCCCGGATCGCTCCCCAGTGGCCCTCTTGCTTGAGCTTGGCTTTGAGCCAATCGCGCAGGTGAAAGTCGCCGATCCGTGCGGCGACGTCGGGATCCTCCTCGGGGATGCGCACTTTAAAGCAACGCTCGCAGACGAGCACCATTCCCTTACCGAGCCATTTGGGTTTAACGGGCTGCACCGAAACCTCCGAGCAAAACGGTCCACCGTTCGATGCTGGCGAGCTGCAGCATGCTTAGCGGCCACGGGTCCTCGTTCAAGCGCGATCGCACCGCGTCTTCGTTCGGTGCGTTGACGACGTGCAGCACACGCGCGGCGTCGTCCTCACCACCGAGCGGGCCGCCGGCGAGAATAAAACCTTCTTCCGTAAGCGCGTCCATGAACGCGGCGTGTTCGGCAAATCGAGGCTGGCGTCGCATCGGTTGCGACCAATCCCACGCATCGCCGCGATCGCGAATAACGACAAAATATGGCATGTGAATAGTGTCTTTAGAAAATTGATGGAGCCGACGGTGGGATTCGAACCCACGACCCTTCACTTACAAGGCGAAAGCTCTACCCCTGAGCTACGTCGGCTTTTCTAGAAGTAATTGCGGTTCCAACGTTTCAACGGCCTCCACAAGCCTCCTAGGCAACGGAAACGGGGCTTCCGAGATTACCAAGCGTTTGTTCTTCGGCGTTCCAGCTCTTAATGGATTAATATTCTGAAAATCCCCATCGATGTGTTCAACCTCGATTGGTACGCGACGGGTATTCGGGTGTTTCTCCGCCCAGCCGCATCGCGAGCACCGTTCGCCCAGCTTAGCGATAAGATACCGGCGCAAAAACGTAGGTTTTTGCCCACAGGGTAAAGACCGGCCTCCAAAAGCGTCGAACGCAGCTTGAAGTCGTGTTGGTGGTGACATTTAATTGACCGGTATTTGCGCTTTAGCGCCGGACACCGTTTGCCGCAGCCGTTCTTGCAAAACGGGGACTGATCTTCCTTTAACTTCGTGCAAGCAGCTTAGCGCGACGCTGTGCCAACTGGGTGGCAATTTAATTTCGAAACAATCGAGGAAATGCAGCCGTACATGTGAACGCAACATCATGACACGTCTGTTGGCAGTAGCGTCGCTCTTCGCCCTCTGCGCGTGCACCGGTTCCCAAGTGCGCGAACAGGTGCACAAATCGGTATCCACGGGTGCCGCTCCGGCGGTGCGCATCGACAACGCAGTCGGTGAGATCCGCGTTACCGGATCCCAGAAGCACACGATCGACGTCGAGGCCGTCAAAACCGGGATGAGTGTTGAAGCCGTTCGCAACATCGACATTGACGTTCAGGCGATCGGCAACGCGGTGACGATTGCAACGAAATACCACGGCTTCGGAAACGGTGGTGTGAGCTACACGATTTCCGTACCCGCCGGAGCGTCGCTCGACGTTACGAATGCCACGGGAGAAATTCGCATCGAAGGCATCGACGGCGACGTAAAGGCCGTGACGCAGACGGGTTCGGTGCAGGCGAATGTCGGACGCGTCAGCGCTCGTCGTTCGATCGACCTGACCGCGACGACCGGAAGCATCAAGCTCCAAATCGGTCCGCAGAGTGACGCGCGAGTTGAGGCGCGATCGAATATCGGCGACGTCAGCAGCGATTTTTCGTCGATTCAGTCGAGCCGGCAAAACGTCGTCGGGGCGAGCGCGTCGGGATCGATCGGCAGCGGCACCGCGACGATTCGCCTCACAACCACGACGGGGTCGATCGCCCTGCGCCGAAGCTAGTAATCGCCGCGCCCTCGTAGAAGACCGGCCCACACTACCGCGCCACATGCAAGGAGCGTTCTATGAGTCGTTCCCGTATCGCATTTCTCGCCGCGTTGCTGTTCGCCGTGCCCATCGTGGTCTCGGCAGCGCCTGTCGCAGGCGGTATGCAGCTGCCCCCGCAGCCGAAAGTCCGTCCAGCCGGTATGCCCAAGGACGCCGTAATGGTTTCTCCGTGCGTAGCGACGATGGGCGAGCACTGGATCGACCTGAGGAACGCGCCGCTCGGGCCGATTTACGGCACGTGGCAAGGCAAGCTGGTCTTCACCGAGATCATGGTAACGGTCAAGCAGCTGCAGGAAGGCTTTAGCTACGCGAACATTCGCGCGTTGCCGGGCTATACGATCGATCACGTCGATTTCAAATTTGAGCCGAATGGACACGCGGGGCTTCCCGTACCGCACTACGACGTGCACGCGTACTACGTTTCGCCGGCAGAAGAAGCGAATATTTGCCCCGATGGCATTCCCGATCCGTCTATGAAGCCGACGAATCAATAGCAACGATCGAATGGGCCTCGAGATTCTACGAGCGACGATCGACGATCTCGAGGCGCTGCTGCCGCTCGTGACCGCCTATCGCGTGTTCTATCGACGCGATCCGGATCCGCAACGCGAGCGAGAGTTCACTTCGCAAAACTTGCGTGAGAACCGTTCGGCCGTGTTTCTTGCGCGAAACGACGGTGTCGCTATCGGTTTCGTGCAGATCTTCCAGACCCACAGCACCGTTTGGCTCGGTCCGTCGCTGATTCTCGAAGATCTGTTCGTCGCGCCGGAAGCGCGTGGCGCGGGCGCGGCGACGAAACTGATCGAGCGAGCCGAAGCGTATGCGCGCGAGATCGGCGCCGTCGGCATGTTCCTAGAAACGGCGATGGACAATACCGCCGCGCAGCGCGTGTACGAACGAGCGGGCTGGACCCGCGAAGACCGCTTCTACAAATACAACGCGCAGCTCTGAATTAAATCAAAAGCATCGCCGAAATTACTGTGCGACGATCCAGTCGGCGATTTTATATTGTGCCCCGGTGCTGGTCACGGTGAGCGTTCCATTGCCGAAGGCATTCACGCCGAAGGTAGCGATCGACGTGCGGCCGCCCTTGATCGTGCCCGTAATATAGGCGCGGCTACTCTGGCGGCGCGCGTGATTGGTCCGTACCGAAAGCGTATCGCCCCCGGGTAGCATCGCGCGCGAAACGGTGACGCCCCACAGCCGTCCGCGATGGAACGTAACGCTGATTGGGATCGTGTACGTTCCGATCGCGCTGCCGCCGGCGAGCGTGAAGTCCGGCCGCGCGATCGGGCACGTAAGGTTCTGCGTCGCGGATGCGATCGAAAGCGCGCCGGTCGCTCCGCCGTACACGGTGCCGGCCGGCGTTGCCGACCAGGTCACGAATCCGTTTCCTTCGCTGGTCCGCGTGCCGCCCGAAAGGATGCTTCCTTGCCAGCCGAACGTTGAATCGAGCGAAACGATTCCCGACGGATCGTAGCCCGCAGAATCGCTGCAGAACGTAGCCGAAGCGCGCGTGCCCGGCATCATGACCAGCTCGGCGGCGGTTGAAAGTTCCGGCGACTTATTGACGACGACTTGCGCCGCCGTAACGTTTGCGAATCCGGCTGCAACGTTTGGCAGGCCGTAGCGTCCGAAGGTCGCGTTCGAGATCGCCGACGTCGCGGTCGCTCCGCCAAGGGCCCTGGAGTTGCCGGGGACGTAGAAGGTCGTCGCGTGATGGACCGTTTCGCTGTGCGCGCTCGTCGGCGTATACGTGCGCACGTCGTCGAGTGCGAGCTGCGAGCATCCGGCATCGTAGAAAACGAGTGCCTCGGTGGAGTTCGGGGCGCCGTTGCGGGCCGGCGCCATAAGCTCGATACCGTCCTCGCACGAATGCAGGCGGGCCGGACGCACGGAGTCCGGACGCAGCGGCATCCACGCATCGTCGGCGCTGACGAGTGCGAGCTGCCGAATCCGGCCGCCGAGCGCATTGGCGGCGGATATTCCGGCACGCGCGTTCTGCGAGCCGGTGCGGCGTGCCAGAAGCGCGTCGGCCGTGTCGCCGATGGTCTGATTTACGTCGGCCGATCCAGGCAACGATCCATTCCCCCCGGACATGCCGCTGCAGGCGGCCATGCCGAAAGAGAAGACCAGAGCCGTGATGACGAGACCGATCGGGGAACGTGCCATGCTGACGCACTCCGAGTGGGTAAGCGAGGGGCCTGTATGGCTTTGATACTAGGCCAGGCAACGATGGTGTCACATGAGAGCAAAATGAGAGCCTGATGAGGATCCAGGGCCCGCCAGCCGAGGACTCCGGCCGGGTAGCATCGTACCCAGGTCTGCCCCCCATGGGTAGGTGGTCGAGTGGTTAAAGGCACCGGACTGTAAATTCGGCGCGCGAAAGCGCTACGCTGGTTCGAATCCAGCCCTGCCCAAATTTTTCGCGGGCGTTGCATAGTGGTAATGCCCCTGCCTTCCAAGCAGGAGTCGCGAGTTCGATTCTCGCCGCCCGCTAAGGTTTTTCGAGTTCCTACCCGCAATCGGACGGGTGACCTGCTCGCAATCGTCGGTGCCCCTGAATGCACGGGCTACATGCCGACGCCACGCTGCAGCAACTGATCCCGTTCGAGTACCAAACCGCGACGCCTTATTTTAGGCCGCGTACCAGCGGTCGAGATCGCGCTTGTAGTGGGCGAATGCCGGAGGATCGAGATAGATCATGTGGCCGGTTGGATAGAAACCGAACGTGATGTTGCGTTGCAGCGGCGGCGGGAGATTCAAATGCTGCATGGCCGGCCATTACTGAGCGAGTGGCCGAGCATAACTGCGCGCCTTCGGCAATAAACGCGCTTTTACCGCTGCAGCGAGGCCATCGCCGAACTTACGATGCCTTCGAGGAGACCACGTTCCGGTCGAGTGCGCGCTAAAACGCGGATTCCAACGATTACGCTCAGCAGCAAGCGTGCAAGGTCGCGGGGATTTGCCGACCGCGAAAGCTCCCCTTTCGTCTTCGCTGCGTGGAGCGCGGCGCAAAGGAACGCCTCCATTCGCGAAAGATAATCGCGGATCGTCGGCACCACCTCTTTGTCGCACGACGCCAACTCGACGGCGGAGTTGATCAGGAGACATCCGCGGCGTCGGCGATCGGATATCGCGCGATTAACGAGGTCCGTCAGAAACGCGCGAATCGCCCGTAAGGGCGATTCTGCCATTGCGAGCTTTTCCAGTCGCGGACGCGTATTACGATCGAAGTACCGATCGAGGGCCGTCCGAAACAGCTCTGACTTACCGCCGAACGCGTTATAGAGACTCGGGAGTGCCAAGCGCGTGGCATCCGAAAGATCGCGTACGGAGGTCGCTGAGTAGCCGCGATCCCAAAAGCAGTCCATCGCCGCGTCCAGCACTGCTGCGGCTTCGAATTCACGTGGTCTTGCCATGTACGATCTCCAGCTTGCATTTTAGATCATTTGCTATAAAATGACAATGTGAGTCAGACGCAACACCGGTTGGTACCCCGGCGCAAAATGCCGATACTATCCGTTCCATTA
>DASRSM010000174.1:0-4524 GCA_035656415.1 Vulcanimicrobiaceae bacterium
CACGCAGCGCCTCGACCGGAACCGCAAATAGCGCCTTTACGCCCGAAGCATCTTGCGCGCTGACCCCTGCGACGGCGGTGAAGACGCGCACGTCGCGATCGCCTGCGACGACGAGATCGCGTCCGATGCCGGCGACGTTCCAGGGGTGCGTCGTGCCGATCGAGATGACGATCGGCTTCACGGCTCGATCCATCGCTGCACGAGCGTCCCGGCTGCCTCGCCCGGGTCGGCGGCGGCCGAAATCGCGGAAATCACGGCCGCCATCGCGACGCCGCTGCGGCGCACGTTCACGACATTCTCGACCGTAATGCCGCCAATCGCTGCGACCGGTAGCGCCGTCACCGTCGCGATTTTCGTCAACCCTTCGATGCCGATTGGCGCTCCGGCATCGTCTTTGGAAGGCGTGGCGTAAACCGAGCCGACGCCGAGATAATCGGCGCCCTCGGTACGCTGCGGGCTCGCTTCTTCCACGGTGCCGCACGATAAGCCGATTACACGATCGGGAATTGCGGCGCGAACGCCTGCCACGTCGTAAAAGCCGCTGTCGTCGGGGCCGAGATGTACGCCGTCGCATTCGAACGCCCGCACGGCTTCGAGGTCGTCGTTGACGATCAGCAGCGCGCCGCTTTTGCGCGTCATCGCGCGCAGCGTGCGCAGCGTTTCCGATGCGATACCGGACTTTGCTCGATACTGCAGGATACCGATGTCTGCGGACAGTGCAGCGCGTGCGATTTCGACGCAGCGCGGCGACTCGTTGACGATAGCGTAAATGCCTGAAAGCAGCGCGACGCGTTGCGTCCGCGTGCTTACGTGCGCATGCGTTTCCATATCATCAGGTTGCCCACGAGATACAAAAGAAACAAGCCGCCCACTATTGCGGCAAGCGTCACGTTGTGGCGCATCAGCGCGAGCGGCACGATCAAACCGAAGCAAACGACGCCGGCCATCAGGATCGTGAAGAGGCGCGATATCGGAACGAACATCAATCGGTTCCGAGCAGCAGGTCGCCTAGACGCGTGAGCTCCTCGTCGTTATCGAAACGGAACTCGATGCGGCCGCCGCGGCCGCCGCGGACGAGGGCGACGTGCGCCGCGTAGCGCTCGCGCAACCGCGATTCGAAATCGATCTCATCCGGCGAGAGATTGCGTGGCTTGGACGCGGCGCTTTTCGGCCGATTCGTTGCGCCCGCCGACGCCGCGAGCTCCTCGAGGGCGCGCACGGTCAGGCCCTCGATCGCGGCGCGCTGCGCCAGTTGCAGGCGAACGCCTTCGGGCAAGCCCAGAAGTGCGCGGCCGTGGCGTCCGCTCAGCCGCCCGTCGGCGAGCATCGCCTTGATCTGATCGGGCAAGGCCAGCAATCGCAGCGTGTTGGCAATCGCGGGGCGGCTCTTCCCGAGCCGCGACGCCAGTTGGTCCTGCGTGAAATCGAACTCGTCGATCAGGTTTTGGAATCCGGCTGCCTCCTCGAGCGGATTGAGGTTTTCGCGCTGGAGGTTCTCGATGATCGCTACCTCGAGGGTCTGACGGTCGTCGCTGCCGCGAACGATCGCCGGGATGGTCGCCCGTCGCAGGGCCGCGCAGGCGCGCCAGCGCCGCTCGCCCGCTACCAGCTCGTACCCGTCACCGCGCCGGCGGACGATGATCGGCACCAGTACGCCGAACTCGGCGATCGAGGCTTTGAGTTCTTCGAGCGCCTCGGCGTCGAAGTGCTTGCGCGGCTGATACGGGTTGGGCGTGATGCGCTCGAGCGGAATCTCTTGCAGCATCTCGAGCGGCGAGGTCGGTATCGGCGCGTCGCCCAGCAACGCTCCCAATCCGCGCCCGAGCCCGCGTTTGGGAGCCGGCACTAAGCGTGCACTTCCGCGAGCTCGAGCATCTCGCGAGCGAGCGCAAGATAGGCTTGCGCGCCGCGGCTCTTTACGTCGAACAGAATCACGGGCTTACCGTAGGACGGCGCTTCGGAGAGCCGTACGTTGCGCGGAATTTGCGTTTTGAACATTTGCTGCGGGAAGAACTTCTCGAGTTCGTCGAGCACTTCCATCGCCAACCGCGTGCGCCCGTCGAACATCGTTACCAGCACGCCGCTCACGTGCAGCGATGGATTGAGCGCTTCACGCACCCGCCGTACCACGTTGGTGAGCTGGGACAAGCCTTCGAGCGCATAGTATTCGGCTTGCACCGGAATGATGCACTCGTCGGCGGCAGTAAGCGCGTTGATGGTCAAGAGTCCGAGCGACGGCGGACAATCGATGAACACGAAATCGTAACGTGCGGCGACGCGAACCAGCGCTTGGCGTAAGCGCGTTTCGCGCGACAGAGCCGATACGAGCTCGATCTCCGCGCCGGCCAGATTGATCGTTGCGGGTACGAGTGACAGCCCCTCGACTTCGGTACCGACGATGGTATCGTCGATCGACGTGTCTTGCAGCAGCACGTCGTACACGTCGCGGTGCAAATGCGTTTTATCGATGCCGAAACCCGTCGTCGTGTTGCCTTGCGGATCGGAATCGACGACGAGAACGCGCTTGCCGTGCACTGCAAGCGCGGCACCGAGGTTTACCGCGGTGGTGCTTTTACCGACGCCGCCTTTTTGATTGACGAGTGCGATGATACGCGAAATGTTACGACCGCTCCGCGTCGAGATATTGATTGAGGAGTTTCAAAAGCGAAATGCGCTCGTTACGCTCGGGCGAGTCCGTGACCTGCTCGAAAAGCCAGCGCAGCGCGGTGCCGACGCGCTCGTCTCCCCGGAAATCCGGCGGCACTTCGCCGCGCGAAACTAACGCAGCGATGACGTCGGCGCCGCCGACGTTTAAATCGGCGACGGAAAAGGCCGGCTTACGTGCAATTTCCTCGCGAACGCGCTCGTGGAACCGCTCGTTGTGGTCGCCGCGCTTGGGCAGGCCCGACCCGGCAACGTCGGCGGCCCTCAAATCGAACAGACGTTCGATATTATTGATCCCGATCCTCCGAATGAAGCGCCGGATCGTAGCGTCTTTCATCTCCGGGTCGGCCGAGAACATGTGCGAGTGGACCAAGTGCGCGGTGGTCTTCACGACGTCGTTCGAGAAGCGGAACCGCTCGAGCATCGATTCGACGAGGTCCGAGCCGACGATCTCGTGCCGATAGAAGTGCGGTCCCTCTTTCGTGCGCGGCTTGCCGACGTCGTGGAAGAGCGCCGAAAGGCGCAGAACGAGATCGCCCGGAGGCGTCGCGTCGAGCGTTCGCATCGTGTGGTTCCAGACGTCGTACGCGTGCCACTCGTTTTGCTCGATCCCCACGCCTTCTAGAAGCTCGGGCCAAAGGTAGGCGAGGACGCCGGTCTCGCGCAGCAGTTCGAAGCCGATCGACGGGCGCCGCGCCTTCGCGAGCAGCTTCGTCAGCTCGTCGCAGACGCGTTCGGCCGAGACGGTCTGCACCAGTCGCGCCGACGATTCGATCGCGGCGCGCGTGGCGGCGGTCGGCTCGTATTCGAAGCGCGCCGAAAACTGCGCCGCCCGCAGCATGCGCAATGGATCCTCTTCGAACGTCTGCGGCGTCAGAATGTCGATGCGCCGGGAGCGGATATCCGCTTCGCCGGCGTAGGGATCGAAAAGATCGCCGCCCGGAAGCGCCCGGGCGATCATGTTCATGCGGAAGTCGCGCCGTGCCAAATCCGCGTCCAGCGGGACGTCGGGACCGCTCTGTACCTCGAAGTCGCGGTGGCCGTAACCCACAGAGCGCTCGCGGCGTGGGAGCGCGATATCCACGGTTTGTCCACCGACGGTCAGCTTGATCACGGCAAACGCCGCCCCGACGACGTCGAGGCGGCCGAGGGGTGCGAGGCGCGCTTGAAGGTCGTCGATCGGAACGCCGGTGACGACAAAGTCCAGGTCTTTGCCGGCCGGGTCCGCGCCCTCGAGCGCTGCGCGCAGCTCGTCGCGGACCCGGCCCCCGACCGCGTATAACGAGCCGGAGGGGAGAACCGAAGCGAGTTTTTCGTCGAGAGGGTGAGGCCGGTACATTCCCTCGATACTAACACCCGCGGCTATGTAACTTTGCTTTCCAGAGCGTGTAAGACCAGAGCCGCGACATCGGGCCAGATTGTTTCCCGGGAAACAAACGGGCGCGAAACACGAATACGCTTCGCGTTATCCTCCAGAAAACTGGGTATACAGCGGCAGTGAGAGTGTGGTCGGTTACTTTTCATGCCCTCAGACTTGCTTTGGGCGAACCTCGGCATACTACCGCCGAGCAGCATCACATTGCCTATGGATGGGACTGTGGGTGTCGCGCCACCGCGGCTGACGGGCCCGCATGTCTCCTAACTCCGTGCGGCTCGCACTTGGGGCTCTTTCCGCCCGAGACTGCGCTTAACGGACCAGTCGACACGTCAGCCTCTTCGCAATAAGCGCTTTCAGTGTTTCCCGGGAAACGCTACACCCGATGAAGGTCGGCCTAAGCTACCACGAAGGGAAGCCGGAGTACGAGCTGTACGCCAAGGCGCTCGTTCAGGCGGGTGGTCGTTTCAACGCTCCGGTCGAGC
>DASRSM010000175.1:0-16944 GCA_035656415.1 Vulcanimicrobiaceae bacterium
CGATCGGGCCGGCCGGCCGCACGACGGTAACTTTCTCCCCGATTTTATGGTCGAGCATCGCCTGTGCCACGGGTGACTGCCAGCTGATGGTACCCTTCACGGGGTCGGCCTCGTCGTGTCCCACTATGCGGACCTGCAGCGGATTGCCGCCGGTGTCGCGGGCGCCGACGGTCGCTCCGAACTGCACGAGGCCGGCCTTGTGCGAACCGGTCTCGACGACGCTGGCAGTGCTCACGCGCTCGCGGTAATACTTCGCATCGCGCTCGTTGCCGGCGGCTTCCGCATCCACGAGTGCCTTCTCGAGCAGATCGAGACCCCGGGGCGTGACGTAGTTCGGTCCCGGCGGAATCGGCCGGTCCGGCCCCCGCTCCTCGTCGTCCTCGTGCTCCTTAACGAACGCTCGGCTCATTGCTTACCAAATGCCTCACAGGCTCTCGTACCCCTTCGCGGCCGCCGGCTATCCAGTCTCAAGCCGCCCGGGCGGCGCCGAGCGTCGAAATGAAGAGCGGCGAGGTTTACCTCGCCGCTCTTTGCGACATCCGTGTCGAGGACTAGCGCATGGAGAAACCTAGTTCTCGCTGGCCCTCAGGTTGATGACGGTCTGCAGGTTTTGGTCCGCCGTCGTGATGCCGCGCGTGTTCGCCTCGAAGGCGCGTTGCGCGACGATCAGGTTGGTGAACTCCTGCGCGAGCGACACGTTCGATTGCTCGAGCGCGCCGGACTGAACCGTTCCGTACGTTCCGGTTCCCGCGACGCCGACTTGCGCCAAACCAGAGTTCGCGGTTTGCTCGAACTGGTTATCGCCGATGCGTTGGAGACCGTCCTCGTTGGCAAACCGCGCGACCGCGACTTGACCGAGCACTTGATTTTGCCCGTTCGTGAACGCGCCGGTGATCGTACCGTCCGTACCGATCGTGAAGTTCGCGAGCGTTCCGGCTGCGAAGCCGTTCTGCGACGTAACCTTCGCAGTATACGCGCCGGCTAAGCTCGCGTCATTCCAGTACCCAAGCGCAATCGTCCCGGGTGCGGCCGGCGACGCGGCGTTGTTGACGCCGCCTCCCCAGACGGTAACATTCAACAGATTGCCTTGATCGATGCTTGGCTGACCGTTTGCCGTATGGAACAACGCCGGTGGACCGGAGGCATTCGCACCGATCACTTGGCCGGCGGCCACGCCCTCGATCGAGGACGAGTTGATGAACTGACCGGTTTGGTCAAAGTATACAAAGCCGACCGTACCGGAACTGCCCGTACCGAATGTCGGGCCGGTTGCGACGCCGGCGCCGTTGACCGTACCGGGCGTCGATATGAACTGAAACGTCGTTCCATCCGTTGCCGTAGCCGTGACCTTCCAGCGCGTCGCTGGAGTCACAGCCGTTCCACTACCGTTTGTAACGGAGGCTGGGAGACCATTTTGCGCAGCGGTTACAGTTACGGTAGCGACGGTACCGGTGGCCGGCGCTGGATTCGAAAGAGTAAACGTGGCGCCGCCCATGTTTACGATCTGGCCCGCCGTAAACGTTTGGTTGCTACCAAGCGTGTCGGTAACGGTGAATGTATTGGCCACGGGGCCATTCGATGTGATCGTGATGGTATCGGCTTGCGGCGTCGCGGCTGCGACCGTAGCAGCACCGGTGAGATCACCGCCCGCGTCAACGGTGCCTACCGTTGCCGCCACACCGCCGGTCGTATCCGGAGTATACGTAAGCTGGATCTTGTGCGCGTTACCCAGCGAGTCGTACATCGTCGTAGTAACGGTGAACGGCGTGCCGCTCGTCGCCGAAGCTCCTACCGTGTTGAGAAACTGCTGCTGCCATTGCGTCTGATCGAGATTGCCGCCCATTGCGACGTCGAAAACGCTATCGCCGGTCGGGCCGACTTTCGCTCCGGCTCCGGTCGCCGTGCCCTGCTCCGACAAACCGAGCGGAATCGTGATGTTGCCGGTCGCACCGCCCTGGATCTGGCCCTGCGCGTTGGCTTGCCAGCCTTGAACCGCTAAGCCGCTGGCCGGATCGTAGAGCACGCCGTTGGAGTTGAGTTGGAAATTACCGTCGCGCGTGTACGCCGGAACCGCCGAACCTTGCAGGTTGTTGAGGATGAAGAATCCGTCGCCGTTCATTGCAAGATTGGTGTTGACGCCGGTCGTTTGCATACCGCCCTGTCCGAACAGCGTGTCGACCGAGTTGACCTTCACGCCGAAGCCGAGCTCCTGACCGTCGACGCCGCCGCTCGTATTCGTGGGAGCCGACGGGAACGTCTGGTTCTGATAAAAGAGATCTGCGAAGGTCATCATCTGACCCTTGAAACCGGTAGTATCGACGTTTGCGATGTTATTCGAGATCATGTCGATCCAGCTTTGATAAGCGTTCAGACCGCTGATCCCGGTATACAGGGAGTCGAAACCTGCCATAAGTTGTTGACCTCGAGGTGGTTCCGCAACGCGTCATTCGATCGGCGCCGCGGCCGGGGCTCCTTTTCGGTCCACCCCGGATTGTTGTGTTGTTTAGTGCACTTTAAATTATTGCGGCCGAATCGATGTTGGTGAACACGTTCTCCTTCATCGAATCCTGATCGACCGCGGTAATGACCGTACGGTTTTTGATGCTCACCACCAGCGCCGTATCGCGCAGGATGAAGAGCGACTGCTTTGCGCCTTTTGCCGCGGCTTTATCGGCCATTGCGTTCATACGTTCGACGTCCTCGCCGGTAAGCGAGATGTTGCGCGATTGCAAACGCTGCATGGCGTGCGCGGAAAAGCGTAAAGGCTCCGAGCCCGTCGACGTCTGCGCCGTCTTTTCGAGAACGGAGCGGAAGCTTTGACTCGGTGGGATTTCGACCGGCGTTCCGACCGGCCGCGGCGCGGGCCCTGGGACGATCCCGGGTTGTTGTACGCTAGTGATCTCGTTGGGATCCATAACGTTAACTCCCGTTTCCGCCGCTGCCGCCCGTGCCGGGGTTGGTACCGCCGGTGTTTCCGGTACTTCCCCCGGTCGTGCCGGCGCCGATACCGAGAATCTGCTGCAGCGAGAAGAGCAGCGGATTGCCGTTGTTATCGTCGTAGGGCTGACCGTTGGATTGCACCATCGTGAAATACGGTTGACCGTTTTGCACTTCGATCGTATCGATCGTGCCGGTTTCGTTTTGAGCGTTGCCCGATGAGTCGGTGACGCCGACCGTCACTTGCTTGCCGACCAGCGACGACGCTTGAAGCACCGCAAAGTTCGACTGGAAGCCCTGGAAGGCCGACGTCAACTGTTGCTGATACTGCAGCGCCGAGAACTGCGCGAGCTGCGTAACGGACTGCGTGGGATCTTGGGGCTGCGTCGGGTCCTGATTCATCATTTCCGTAGTGAGAAGCTGCAGAAATGCGTTCGGACTGAGGTCGCTGCCCGACGACGACGATTGCGTTCCCGGCAGCTGGTCCGCCGGGTTCGGTTGCGTCGTCAGTTGACTAGTGGGGATGACCCCCGATGTGGACATAACGTCCTCCTATGCCAAGTAGTTCAATAGCGCGAGGGTCGACTGCGGCACCAATGCCGGTTCGGCCGACGTGCTTTCCGTGGAATCCGTGCGGCCGGACGCAGCGATTTCGTGCACTGTGTATTGCCGTCCGAACCCCGAGGTTCGATCGCGTGGTTGATCCTGACCCGCGTGGCCGCCCGACAGATTGACGCTGAAGCTCGTGAGCTTCAAACCGGAATCCGCCAGCGAACGTGCGAGCTGCTGTTGATGTGCGACGAGCGCGTTACGAACGTCGGCGTTCTGTGCGACCGCCGTTGCCGAAACGTTGGACCCGTCGACTTTGAGGCTGAGCGTAACCGCGCCGAGATGCTCGGGAACGAGCCGCATACGCACTTCCGACGTGCCGTCGGTTTGCGTGCGCATCGACATAGCGCGAACGAGCTGCTCTATGAGGGCGCTCGGATCGACCGAGGAACCGTACGAGGAACTCGCCGCAGATTGTACCTGAGCGAACGGCGACTGCGATGCGGTCGGAACCGCAAACGCCGGCGTGTCGGACGACGCCGATGCCGCTTTGCTCGAAACGGCGGGCGTGTCGCCCGGTAACGAGCTCGCGTTTCGGAACGACGATCCGTTTTCGTCCTCGGCAGACGCGTTGCCGCCGTGATTTTGTGCGGTCGCGGCGACGATCTCGCCGAGAGCCGCTTCCAACCGTGCGGCAGCGGCCGTTTGTCCGAAGTTCACGCCTTCACCGCGCGGTGCGATACCGGCGTTGGCGCCGCGCATCTGCGGCGCCGCGGTCGCAACCGCGTTGCCGTTGACTTGCGCGTCGGTGTTGGCTGCCCGCATCAGCATGCGCGCCAATAACCCCGCCGCGTCGGATTGCTCCGGTGCAGGCGTGGTTGCCGCGGCTTGAACGTTCGAAGCGCTCGAGGCGCTATCGGACGCATCGGACGCGTTGGATGCCACTGCGGTTTGCAGCCGTGCGAGCGAACTCGCCTGACTGGTCGACGCTTTGGCTGCTTCGCTGAATGCCGAGACGGCCGCGTGCGCCGGCGACGACGCCAGCGGCGTTGCCGCCGTCGTTTGGGCGCCTTGAACCGGCCCGAATGAGGCTGCGACCTGCGCTAGGAGGGATCGTGCGAGCGCGGAAACGTCGAGCTGACTCGAGGCTGATTCCGGATCGGTTTGGGCCGGGAGTTCTCTCGCCCTATTGGCGTCCAAGACGTGTCCCGAAGTTTCGCTCTGCTGCCCTACTCGCTGATCCGCTCCCCCCGCTACGCCGCCTAACCACGATTGCAATCGCCGTGCGAGGGCCGCCACTTCTTTTGTGGCGGTCGTGCCGGGTGGAGCGTTCGATGGCGGTGATAGCGCGGACTTGATCGATTTTGCCACGGCGCCGGCATGCGAACCAGACCGGCTTGCGACCAGACCGGCTAGACGATCGACGACCGTAGAGATCGGCGTTCCGTTTTGAACGACGGCGGAGAGCTGTGCGAGCGGATCGCTCGAACCCAGCGCATCCATCTGACCGCTCAGCACGCTGCCGAAGCTGGGTGCGTACGGATTGGTGAGCTGCGCCGACGGATCGGCCCCTTTATGGTGCGACCCGTGTCCCGCCATCTGCCCGAGAAGGCCGATGTTGGAGAGTAAAAATGCCATGCTTTTCTTTGTCACCCCCTTTCCAAGCGGAATAGACCCGAGAGGCCCAAGACCTGGACCCTCGTCTTGGTATTCGGCACCGCGGAAGCGCTATGTTAGGAGGCCGAGGAAATTCCGGGCGATCGTCTCGCCGTGTTCGCTCAGGACGGATTCGGGGTGGAACTGCACGCCGTGAACCGGCCGATCGCGATGCGTGACGCCCTGAACGACGCCGTCGCCGCTATGGGCCGTTACGCGAAGGACGTCGGGAATAGTCTGAGGCTCGAGACAGAGCGAGTGGTAACGCGTGGCCGTAAACGGCGAGGGCAGCCCGGCAAAGACACCTGTCGCGTCGTGCTCGATTGCCGACGTCTTTCCGTGCATCTGACGCGGCGCATGACCGACCGTCGCGCCCATGACCTCGCCGATCGCTTGCAGCCCCAAGCACACGCCGAGGACCGGCATCTTCCGCTCGATCGCGGCCTTCAACACCGCGAGCATCCGCGGCGTCTCGGCGGGTTTACCAGGGCCCGGTCCGACAACGAGCGCGCCGTAGCTCTCGAGCAACTCCGGCGTCAAACGCGGATCGTCGTTGAGCAGGACGTCTTGCCTTGCACCTTGCGACGCAAGCAAATGCACCACGTTGTACGTGAAGCTATCGAAGTTGTCGATGAAAAGCAGCGTTTGCATCTATAGCCCTAACACGCTGCGAGCGATTCGGGTTTTATGGAGCACTTCTTCGTATTCCGCGACGGGATCGCTGTCGGCGACGATCCCGGCGGACGCTTGCCACCAAGCGCGTCCGCTTTGCACGTGGATGCTGCGCAGCGTGATGCACGAATCGAAGTCGCCTCCGAACGACCAACGCCCGATGCTCCCGGCATAAAAGCCGCGCGTTAACGGTTCGAACTCGTCGATGAGCTGCATCGCGCGAACTTTCGGCGTTCCGGTGACGGTTCCGGCGGGAAACCCCGCTCGGAAGAGGTCGAGACCGTCGTACTCGTCGCGCAAGCGGCCGACGACGTTCGAAACGATATGCATGACGTGGCTATAGCGCTCGATCTGCAGCAGTTCGTCGACGCGAACGCTGCCGAAGTCGCACACCGTTCCCAAATCGTTTCGCCCTAAATCGACGAGCATCACGTGCTCGGCGCGTTCTTTTTCGTTGACGAGCAGCTCGGCGGCGATGCGAACGTCGTCTTCGTCGTCGTTGCCGCGCGGACGCGTACCGGCCAGCGGGCGGATTCGCGCCTTGCGTCCTTCGAGACGCACCAAAAACTCGGGCGAAGCGCCCAGCAGCTGACCGAAGGGCGTGTCGACGTAGAACATGTACGGCGACGGATTCGCGCGACGCAGGGCTCGATAGAGATCGAACGCCGTTCCCTCGAGCTCGCTGCCGAAGCGAACGCCGAGCTGCAGCTGATAGACGTCGCCGTCGAAAATGTGCCGCTTGACACGCTCGGCCAGCGACAAGTATTGGTCGCGCGCAATCGACTGCGACACGGGGCCGATGGAGCGCACGGGCTGCGCGGACGCCGGCGCGACGCTGAATAGCCACTCGACGTAACGGTCGATGCGCCGCTTCGCGCTGGCGGGATTTTCATCACACGCCCACAGCGTCAGCGAGTGGGTGAAATGATCGAAGATCAGCCAGGTTCCGGGAATCGCGACGTACGCTGCCGGCATCGACGGCGGCGACGGCTCGCGGTGGGGCAATCGTGCCGCCGCGCGCGCCGCGTCGTACGAAAACGCCAGCATCGCCCCGCCTAGCGCCGCATGTTTACCCTCAACGCGATGCTGCCCAACGAAGGCGCGAACGCGATCGTAGAGCGAGTCGTCCGCGTCGAACTGCTCGGCCGCTACGTAATCGAGCCCGATAAACGTGTACCGAGAAAGCCGTCCGCCGTGCTCGACGCTTTCGAGCATGCACGCGGCACCTTCACGAGCGCAAGCAAGATACGCGCCAATCGGCGTGAGCACGTCGGCGGGAACGGTGCGAATGTCGGAGGTTAGCGTTTGAGTTCGGGGTGTTCTTGCGTCAGTTTCGCGGCGAACGCCGGCGGCAGGTTGTCGAGGATCGTGCCGACGGACTCGGCCGGCATCAGCGCGAGAACGCGCGCGACGTACGACGGCGGCAGACGCTGCGCGACCTTTGCGGCGTTTTCGGGATCCATCGCCGCCCAATAATCTGCCGTCCGCTTCATATCCGGACTTGCGTTCGAAGACAAATCGGACCCGGCAAGCAGGACGTCGGTCGGACCCGGCCGCGGCGAGCTTTGACCGAGCGCGGCGCCGCGCGCCGAGGCCTGCGCGGCGTTACTGCCGGCCGATGCCAGCTGCGTTTGCACCTGATCGAGCTGCGTCTGCAAGCCGGCGATCTTCTTGTCCTTGGTTTGCGCGTCGCTCTTCGTGGTGGCGAGCTGTGCTTGAAGGGCGGCGATCTGGCGATTGCGATCGGTGATGATCTGATTTTGCGCTGCGAAATGGAACGGTACCGAGATCTGGTCGAACCAGGCGCCGGTGGTACGTATGACCGGAGCCATCGGACCGGTCGACATGGCGTTTCGCGACGGTCCCCAGACGAACGCAAACGCCGCCAGCAGCAGCGCGGCGGCAGGCAAAATCAAACGTTTGAACGGGAACGGCTTCTTCCGCTTGCGCGTGACAATCACGGCGACCCTCCAGCATTTCGTTGCAAACGCCCTTCCATTCGGGCGTTCCCATCGTCGAGCTCGATCTGCTCGAGACGCAGCTCTTCGACCGTATAGGCAACGTGCTTACGTTCTTTGAGCTTGTCGACGACCTTTCGATTCTTGCTCGCAGCGATCAGATCTTTGCGCGCCCGATCCAGAGCGACCTGGCGTTCGGCCACCGCCTTGATCTGTGCGTCGATCGAGCGGTCCAAGAATTGTAAGTGCGCGTAGCGCAGGCGAAGCTCTTCGACCTCGAGCTCGCGGTGGCGTTCGCGCAGGTCGCGCGAGTTCGTGCGAAACTCGTCGTTGAGCCGGTCGAGCTCGCGGCGCGCTTCGTCCCACGCGCGCTGGCGCGTCGCCATGGTCTGCTGCTTTTGATCTTCGATCCGCTTGCGGTGATCGAGCACCGGCTGCAGCGTAAAGCTGAATTTCTTGCGCACGTTATGCGACCGCCAGCAGCGCCTTCATCGTTTGCTCGTAGGCACTGGTTTCGTAGATCCCCTGACGCAGGAAATGCTTGATCGCTTCGATCTTCGAGAGCGCGAGATCGACGCGCGGATTGCTGCCGGGAACGTACGCACCGATGTTGATCAGATCTTCGGCATCGCGATAGGTTGCCAGCACGTCGCGGATCGCCGACGCTGCCGAGAAGTGGTTAGCGTCGACGACGTCGGGCATCACGCGGCTGACGCTTTGCAGCACGTCGATCGCGGGATAATGATTCGCCGACGCCAGCGACCGCGAGAGAACGACGTGCCCGTCGAGTATCGCGCGAACCGCGTCGGCGATCGGTTCGTTCATGTCGTCGCCGTCGACTAGCACCGAGAAGAGACCGGTGATGGTTCCGCGTTCGGCGGTGCCGGCGCGCTCGAGCAGTTTCGGCAGCAATGCGAAGACCGACGGCGTATAACCGCGCGTCGTCGTGGGCTCGCCGATCGACAATCCGACTTCACGCTGTGCCATCGCAAAGCGCGTGATCGAATCCATCATGAACATCACGTCGAGACCTTGATCGCGGAAATATTCGGCAACGGTCATCGCGACGAAAGCGGCTTTGATGCGCACGAGCGCCGGCTGATCGCTGGTCGAAACGATCACGACGCTGCGCCGAAGGCCTTCTTCGCCAAGATCGCGCTCGATGAAATCGCGAACCTCTTTGCCGCGCTCGCCGACGAGCGCGATGACGTTGACGTCGGCGGAGGTATTGCGCGCGATCATGCCGAGAATCGTCGATTTTCCGACACCCGACCCGGCGAAGACGCCGACGCGTTGCCCCTTACCGCACGTCAGCATGCCGTCGATCGCGCGAATGCCCATCGACAGCGGTTCGGTGATGCGCGCGCGAGCGAGCGGCGGCGGCGGAGACGACGTAACGCACAAACGGCGATCGGCGAGCACCTGTGGTTTACCGTCGATCGGACGGCCGACGCCGTCGAGCACGCGCCCCAGCAACTCGTCGCTGACGCCGATTTCCAGCGGCACGCCAAGCGCGACCACGCCGCTGCCGACGCCGATGCCCATCAAATCGCCCAACGGCATAATCAGCACTTTGTTGTCGCGGAAACCGACGACTTCAGCGAGCACCGGTTCGGCGGTGCGCTTGTAGAGGATCTCGCACGTCTCGCCGATGGCCATGTTGGGTCCCATCGACTCGATCACGACGCCGATGACCTGACGGACTTTGCCATATTGGCGAACCAGATCGGCAGTCCGCAGGGTGTCGATGTAACGATCCGCGGAAAAGACGGGCGTTTCCGTATCCACGGTCTAACTCACCTGCGCTTGAGGCAAATCGACGTCGCCGTTGGTCAACGCGCGGCGCGCTTCGCGCAGTTGCGTCGAAATCTTGGCGTCGATCGTGCCGGCGTCGGTTTCGACGACGACACCGCCCCGGTCGACGCGCTGGTCTTCCACGATACGCAGGTGTTCGACGTCGTTGCTGGCCGCGGTACCTTCGCGGTGCTTGCGCAGTATTTCCGCATCGGCGGGATTGACGCGCATGGTGACGATCTCGCGGCCGACGATCCGCGTCAGTGCGTGGCGGACGTTTTCGAGCACGACGTTTGGATCGATCGCGACGTGATCGTAGACGACGCGCTCGGCAACGGCCATGGCCAGCCGCACCAGCTCGGGTTCCGCCGTTTCGATGACGACGTTGCGCTGCGCGCGCGCGTTATCGATCAACTCGTGGATCGCCGCGACGTCTTCTTCCAACTCGGCGTATCCGGCCGCTCGACCGGTGGTGACGCCTTCATCGTGCGCGCGCGAGCGAGCTTGCGACTCGATGTCCTCAACGCGCGCGTTGGCGCGTTCGACCATCTCCTTGGCACGCGCGGCGGCATCGCGCAAAATCGCTTCGCCGTCGCTGCTCGCCTTATCGATCAGCGCTCGCGCGTCGGCGCGTACCTGTTCGAAGTCGATCTCAGGCTCGACGAGCTCCGCTTCATACGCACCACTGCCGTTGCCGTTGAGCAGCGCATCGTCGTAGGCGAGGTCGTCGTTGGACGCACCAAATCCCGCGAGGCCCGTTGAATCCAGCGCCTCCGGCTCGCGTTCGATCTCGGGAACGGCGAGAACGTACGCTTCCTTTACGACCTTCGCGCCTTTTACAATTTTGCCCAAAGAACCGAACTCTTAGACGAGTCGCTCGTCTTTGGCACCGCGTGCGATAACGATTTGCCCGTTCTCTTCCAACGTACGAATGACGTCGACGATCTGCTGCTGCGCCTTTCCGACTTCGCGCATGCGCGTCGGGCCGAGCAGTTCGATCTCTTCCTTGAGCATCGCGGACGCGCGCGAGGACATGTTCTTGTAGATGCGCGCGAGCAGATCTTCGTTCGCCGACTTGAGCGCGACCGCCAGATCTTTGCCGTCGACTTCCTTGAGGATGCGCTGGATCGAGCGATCGTCGAGGTTGATGATGTCTTCGAAGACGAACAGCAGGTTCTTGACTTCTTGCGCGAGCTCGGGATCGCGCTTGGCGAGCCCGTCGAGAATGTTCTTCTCTGTTTCTCGGTCGACGAAGTTCATGACGTTGGCGAGCGACTGCACGCCGCCGGCCTTGGCAAAATCCGATCCGCTCACGAGCAGACGCCGTCCGAGCAGTTCATCGAGCTGTTCCAAAACCTCCGGCGCGGTCTTCTGCAAAATGGCGATGCGCATCGCGACTTCGGCCTGCAGCTCGGGCGGCAGCGCGGACAACACCGCGCCGGCCTGTTCGGCCTGCATGTAGACCAAAATGAGCGCGATCGTCTGCGGATGCTCGTCTTGAATGAACTGCAGCAGCTGCGCGGGCTCGGTTTTCTTGATGAGCTCGAGCGGATTACCGTGCTTGAGCGCCGCGAAGAGGCGGCTGGTCATATCGTCGGCTTGGCCCGCCCCGAAGCTGCGCTCGAGAATCTCCTTGGCGTACTCGATGCCGCCTTCGTTGATGTACTTCAGGGCGATCGCGCGCTGATACGCCTCTTGAATGACGGCATCGCGCTTTTCGATCGGAACCGTCGTGACTTTGGCGATCTCGAGAACGATGCGCTCGACTTCGTCTTGGCGCAAGAACTTGAAGATCGTCGCCGACAGTTCGAGACCCAACGTGATGATGAGAATCGCCGCCTTCTCGGGACCGGAAATTTCAATAGCCGGTACTTCCGCGAAGGTCATCATCGGCGGTTCGGTCGTGCCGACGCTAGAGAGATTGACGATCGGCGACTCCATTAACGCTCCGTCATTCGGCGAGCCAGAGCTTCACGAGCTTGGCGATGCTGTCGGGGTTCTCTTGTGCGACCGTGGTTACGTACTCGATCATCTGCTCGCGAGTGAGATCGGCGGCAGAACGAATCGGTGCGGACACGCCCGGCGCGCCTTCGAGCATCGGATGCTCTTCGAACGGGGGCAGCTCTTCGGCGAGCGACGTATCGAACGCCGGAAGCTCGGAGGAGGGGGAGAAGCGGCGGCGGGCGCGCGTTGCCAAGAAGCCCAGCAGTCCGACGGCGGCTACGCCGAGTAGGGCGAGCACCCATACCGGGACGCCGAACAGCGTGGTCGTGCCGGCCAGCGGTGCCGTCGGCGCGAGTGCGGGATTAAACGGTACCGCTTCGACCGAGACTTGGTCGCCTTGTGCGAGATTGAGGCCCGCGGCGGCGACGACGACGTTGCGAATCTGCTGGACGTTGGCCGGCGTCAGTTGATACGGTGCGGCCGCGACCGCTGCCGGGACCGCGTTACCCGTCGTTTGCGGCGACGAGTTCACGAGCACGGCCACGCTGGTTTGCGTTACTTTGCCCGGCGCGTCGATGTGCTTGACGTTCTGCACCGAGATGTCGTAGTTCGTCGTCGACTTCGAGTGATTGTAGCGGTTATTGGACGCGGGCTGCGTGGCTTGGTACGTTCCGATGTTGCTGGTCGTACCCGGAACGCCGACCGGCGCTTGCTGGCGCGGCGTCGTTCCGACGTTGGATTCGCGCTCGAGCTGTTGCGAAAGCACGGTGCCCTGCGGCGCGTAAACCTTGCTGTCGGTCGCCGTCGCGTCGAAGTTCATTTTCGTCGAAACGCGCGCGACCGCGCGTTTCGGACCGAGCGTATCGTCGAGCATGGACTGAATGCTCTGCTGCAGCGCCGATTCGTACCGCGTCTTGGCGAGGAGCTGTTCCTGCGTCATGCGCAGCGCGTCGGGCTGCGACGTATCGCCGCTACCCGTCGGACCCGCGCCGGGAAGCAGAATGCGACCATCTTGATCGACGATCGTCACGTTCTCGGGCTTGAGACCCTCGACCGCGTTGGAAACGAGCATCGTGATGCCCTTGACCTCCGGCTCTGAGAGATCTTGTCCGGGCTTGGTCTTGATCGCAATCGACGCCGTGGTCGGTTCTTGCGACGACGAGTAGAGCGATTGGTCCGGCGTGGCGATGTGTACGCGCGACGTTTCGACCGGATCGAGGCCGTTGATCGTGCGCTGCAGCTCGCCTTCGACGGCACGCGTCTTATCGAGTTTTTCTTGGAACTCGGTCATGCCGAAGTTCGTGCGGTCGAAGAGCTCGTAGCCGGTTCCGCCGCCCTTGAGCAGCCCGGATCCGGCAATGGCGACGCGCTCGTCGCTGAGGCTCTGATCGGGAACGTACACCGTTTTGCCGTCGCTCGACAGGTGGTACGGTATCTTGTCTTCCTTGAGTCGTGTGGTAACGGCGGCCGCGTCTTCGCTCGAGAGATTGGAGAATAAGACCGAATACGCCGGCTGACGGCCGACGTACAAATACGTAAGCATGGCCGCTGCGAGCACGACGACCGCACCGCCCGTGATGGCAATAACCCGCGCTTGCCGGTTCTGAGCTTCCCATAGAGCGGCAAGCCGGCTACGAAGGTCACCTAAGGAGGCGACAAAACGATCCACGCGTTCTCTCTACTCTATCTTGCGGCCGACCTTGGCCCGTGGCGCCGGACGTCCGTTTCCAACGCTACTATCCCGCCGTACACTCAGGCGTGCGGTGGGATACTAACCCGGGTATCGGTCGCTTACACACAGCGTTTGAGTAAGATTGCGTAATCATTGCGCGAGTTGGTCCCGCTCCCGTCCAACGGATACGGCCCGCACCGGAACGCCGAGCAATTCTTCGAGCCGCCGAACGTACCGGCGTGCTGCTTCGGGCAGATCCGCGATTCGCCGGCAATCCCCGATGGGCTCGCTCCAGCCGTCCACTTCCTCGATCTCGAGCTCTAAGGCGGCTGCGCCCGCAGCGCCGAATCCAACGGACTTTCCAGCCAGACGATATCCGGTGACGATTCCGAGCCGGTCGAAACCGCTGAGGACGTCGAGCTTCGTCATCGCGGCGCCCGTCAAACCGTTGAGCTGGACGGCATAACGTCCCGCGACGGCGTCGAACCAGCCGCAGCGCCGCGGTCGCCCGGTGACCGTCCCGAACTCGCTGCCTTGGCGCCGCATCCGCTCGCCCCGAGCGTCGAGCAGTTCCGAGGGGAACGGCCCGGCGCCGACGCGGGTGCAGTACGCCTTGACGACTCCCACGACCTTACCGATCGCGGTCGGCCCGATTCCGAGCCCGATACAGGCACCGCCGGCGATGGTATGCGAGCTCGTGACGTAAGGGTAGGTGCCGTAGCCGACGTCGAGCAGCGATCCTTGCGCGCCTTCGATTAATACGCGTTTGCCGGCGCCTAGCCGGTCGTGAATGAAAGCGACGCCGTCCACGATGTGCGGCTTTACCCGTTCGGCCGTCGCGAGTGTCGCTTCCAGGAAGGCCTTCTCATCCGGAATGCCTTCGCCGTCGAAGCTCCCGGAGTGTCGCGACAAATTCGAGCGCAGCTTTTCGACCAGCGCGTCGCGGTTGGCCAGATCGGCGAACAGAATGCCGTGACGCGCGGTCTTGTCGACGTAGGCCGGTCCGATTCCGCGCCCTGTCGTGCCTATGGCTTGCGCGCCGCGCGCGCGTTCGGACGCACGATCGGCAGCGGCGTGATACGGAAAAACGACGTGCGCGCGATCGGAAATCTTCACGCGCGAAACGTCGATGCCCCGTTCGGCGAGCCGATCGAGTTCTTCGAGGAAGCCGCTGAGACTTACGACCGTGCCGCCGCCGACGAAGAGTTCGACGCCTTCGTTGAGCACGCCGGAGGGAACGATCCGCAACGCGAGCTCCGTATCGCCAACGACGATCGAATGGCCGGCGTTATCACCGCCGCCAAAGCGTGCGACCACGTCGTAATCCTTCGCATACAAGTCGACGATGCGACCTTTGCCTTCATCGCCCCACTGTATGCCAACGATAACGTCGGCTTTTGAAGATCGCGTTAAGGCTGGATTATTCAGAACGGAATTCCAAGTCGTTCGTATCGCCCATCGGGATCTGGCCGATGCCTTGGAACTGCGTCATGACGAACTCCGAGAAGAGCGAGTTGGGCCAGCCGAAATTCTGGCGGGTAAACTGCCGCGGATCGTCGGGATTGAACGATTCGTGCAGCAGGTGATCGCCGGGATCGCTGGCCAGAAGTTGCGAGAGCACGTCCTGCTTTTCGGGCTGCGTCGTCGCGGTCATGCCTTCGATAATCATCGCCAGCGGCCACACCCATTTGTCGGGCGTGTGGTAGCTGCCGATGCCGCGCGCCTTCGAGCCCTGATAGAACGTCCCGTTGTCTTGGCTAAGCAAGAACCGGCGCGTGTTGTCATAGTACTTGTCGCCGGGTGTGGTGTAGCCGATATACGGCGCGGACAGCAAACTCGGGATATTTGCGTCGTCGGTCAAAATCGCCTTACCCAAGCCGTTGACTTCGTAGGCGTAAATGTAGCCGTACTTCGGTACGAAGACGAGGCCGTACGTTTGAATGCCGTGCTGCACTTCGTCACGCAGCGCTTTGGCTTCGCGTGCCTTGACGACATTGTGGTAGACGTCGCGCTCGATCTCGGCCATGTCGCCGAGCGCGACCACGGCAAACATCTCGGACGGAATCAGGAAATTATAGATGCACGCGTCGTCGGACGGACGGAAGCCCGTCCAGATCATGCCCGTGTACCCCACCGGATTTCCCTTGCCGGCGTTGGGCAGCTCCTTATGCGTGTAGCTGGAGTCACGCGGATGATCCTGTTCGCGCTGCATCGTGGCGAGCACGCTGTCGAGTGCCTTCGAAAAATCTCCGCTGAACACCGACGAGTCGCCGGTGGTCTTCCAGTAGCTCCACGACAGCACGACCGGATACGCGAGTGAGTCGAGCTCGAACTTTTGTTCCCAGACCCGGTAGTCGAGCGTATACGCGTTAGCATACGGATCGATTTGCAGATACTTCGCCTCGCGCGCGATGATGGCGCGCAACAGGGCCCGCACTTCCGGATCGTCCTTTGCGAAGTACAGATACGGGCGCACTTGCGCGCTGGCGTCGCGCAGCCACTCGGCGGGGATGTCGCCCGTCTTGACGTACGCCGTTCCGTCGGGCGCGTATTCCGCCAGTTTGCTCGTGTCGAGCAGCGCCGCTCGGTACATCTCTTGCAGATGCTGATCGGGACTGCGATAATCCGCAGCCGCTTGTTCGATCGAGCGCAGTTCGAGCGCCGGCGACGGTAAGGTCGCAAATAGCATTAACGTGGCAAAGAGCAGCGCCACCCGTTTCATCATCTTACTCACGCAGGCCAGGTCCCGTGGGCATAAAGCGCCGGCAACTCCCGATATCTTCCTAAATAATCGAGGCCGTAACCCACGACGTAAACGTCGGGCAGTTCGAAGCCCCGATACTTTATTTCAATATCGGCAATTCTCCGATGGGGTCTATCGAGCAGCGTACAGACCGCCAAGGAGGCTGGACGGCGGCCAAGCAGGCTCTTTACCACATACTGTAGGGTAAGGCCGGTATCGACGGTGTCGTCAACGATCACGACGTGACGCCCTTCGATCGAGACGGCGCAGTCCTTGAGGAAGGCGATCCCCTCGCCGTCCCCATAGCGGTTGACCGAGATGACGTCGATCTCGCACGGAATCGTAATCGCGCGCGAGAGGTCGGCCAAAAACGGCGCCGCGGCGGTAAGGAGTCCGACCAAGAGCGGCACGGAACCGGCGTAGTCTTGGGATATGGCCGCGCCGATTTCTCGCACGCGGCCGGCGATTGCGCCGGCGTCGAACAGCGGCTCCCCGATCATGAGGTGCGAGCCGAACGCGAGAAAAGGCGTTCGACGTCGCGACGCGTGAACAACTTGACGTTGACGTTTGGATGGCCCGAACGCAGTAATCGAACCTTCCGGTTCTTACGCGTGTTGCGGACCGGTTTAGCAACGGTGAGCTCAATATAGAGATCGTACTCGGGAAGATAAAAATCCGGTGTGAAGAACTCGACCGCTTCACCCCGATCGTTCCAAGAAATGGGAAACGTCCGAGGCTCATACTGCCAGGGAATGTGATAGAAGTCGAAGAGTCGCGCGAGCTCGGCTTCGCTCGTATGCGCAAAATGACCCCGTGTCAGCGCCACGGGCTGTTCTCTACGACGTGGCCGGCCCGGACGCCTCCGAAACGCGGCGGCTAAATCGCGGCCTTAAGAAACGGGGCCTCGCGTACGATTGGCTGTGCGGATCGCAACCGCGACGGCGATCACGCTTGCAGCGTAACAAAATAGTTGAAGGACGACTAACAGATTTAAGAATCGCGACGGTTCCCGAACCGGC
>DASRSM010000176.1:0-3802 GCA_035656415.1 Vulcanimicrobiaceae bacterium
CGATCGAATCGCCGGATTGCCGCCGTTTCGTCGCACAAAGGTTCGACGGCATTGCGACCGCACCGGCACCAGCGTGGCTGCGCATCAAGCTCGCGCTCGCGGGTCAGCGACCGATCAACAATCTCGTCGACGTTTCGAACTACGTGATGCTCGAAACGGGGCAGCCCCTGCATTTCTACGACGCCGCGAAAATTTCGGGCGGACGGCTGATCGTTCGCGATGGCCGCGAAAACGAAAAAACCGTAACGCTCGACGACGTCGAGCGTACGTTGTCGCCGCAGTCGCTGGTCATCGCCGACGATCGGCAAACGTTGTGCCTGGCCGGTCTCATGGGCGCCGCCGCGGGCGAAGTGACCGATTCGACGACCAGCATCGTTCTCGAGGCTGCAAACTTCAACGGCGCGCGCGTACGCCGCATGAGCAAAGCGTTCGCTTTGCGCAGCGAAGCGTCGTCGCGCCATGAAAAGACGTTGCCGCTCGCGCTGACCGACGCCGGCGCGGCCCGTGCCGCGCAGATGCTCGTGACGCTCGGCGCGACCGCCTACGAACCGCGCGCGTTCGGTTCTCCGGTCGAACCGCAACCCTCGATCGAGCTCAAGCTTTCCGACGTCAAGCGTTTGCTCGGCATCGATATTCCCGCCGATCGCATCGCCGCGCATCTGCGCTCGCTTGGATGCATCGTTGCGCAGCGCGATGGGGTCGCCACCGTCACGCCGCCTCCGTGGCGCAACGATCTCACGATTCCGGCCGATGCAATTGAAGAAATCGCGCGCGTAGAAGGGTACGAAAACATTCCGTCAGTCGTCCCGTCGGTACCCGCGCACGATATTTCGAGCGCGCAGTACGCGCTGGAGAACCGCATCGCGGCCGAGCTCGACGCGCTCGGATACTACGAGATCGTTACGTATTCGCTGGTCGGGCGCCGGAACGCCGACTCGGCAGAAGTGCTCGATCCGTTGTCCGAAGATCAGCGATATCTGCGCACCTCGATTCTTCCCGCGCTGCTCGAATACTTTGCGCGGCACGATTCGCCCGTGCGCGTCTTCGAAATCGGACACAACTTTCGCAACGAAAGCGGGCACATCGTCGAGACGCCGGTCGCGACGTTCGGCTTTAGCGTCGAGGCCGGCGACGAACCGCCGTGGCGCGATACGCCGTTTCTACGAATCAAGGGTGACTGCGAGGAACTGTTGCGCCGGATCACGGGCCGCAACGCCGAGGCCTTGGGCGACGTCCGTGAGGAGTTCCACCCAGGCAAAACCGCGTTGCTCATCGTGGACGGCCGCGAGGTAGCACATCTGGGGCGGCTCGATCCGCGCGCGACGGGCGCCGCAGGCGTTCGGTTGCCTGCTTATGCGTGCACGGTTTTGCTCGATCGCCTGCCGGATTACCTCATCCCGCGGTACGTTCCGCCGTCGAAATTCCCGTCCACCTATCGCGACCTCGCACTGGAAGTCGACCTGGAGACGACGGCGGCAGACGTCGAACGCTCGGTTGCCGAAACCCTAGGGCAAATGTGCACCGGCGTTCGCGTTTTCGACGAGTACCGCGGTCCTCAAGTACAGTCAGGTCGTAAGAGTCTGGCGGTGCGCATCACGCTGCAGCGGTTCGACGCAACGATCACCGACGAAGAAGCCGACGCGGCGGTCGAGCGCGTATTAGTCGCGCTGCGCGAACGGGGAGCCGTCATTCGTCGATGATCGGCGGCGTCGCGTGGGCCGACATCGCAATGTTCGTCGTGCTCGCGTTCACGACGTGGCGAGGGTACGTGCGAGGATTTATCAGCGAACTGGCCGGCATCGTCGCGCTCGTCGCGGCGCTCGTCGTGCCGTGGTATTACAACGGCATTCTCGACGATCCGATCCACAGCGTTACCGGAATGGCTCCCGCGCTGGCGCGCATCGCGGGCATGGTGATTTCAAGCATCCTCGGCTACGTCGTCGTCGTTGTCGTTGCGAGCTTTCTCGGGCGTGTCAAATCCGTACCCGTTCTGGGTTTGGGAAACGCTATGGGCGGCGCGGCCGTAGGTTTGATTAAAGGCGCGATTATCGTCTGGCTCATCCTCTTCGTCGCGTTGTTCTTTCCGTTAACGGTGCCGATCCGTTCGAGCTTACATCATTCGAGACTCGCGCCGTTCTTCGTCGCGTACGACGCCAACATCGACCACGCGGTCCTGTCGACGATACCTCCGCTCGTGCTGCCGTTCCTGACGCCGTTCTTCCGGCGCCATCACGTGTGAGGCTCGCGCCTTAGTAGAAGCGGCGGACGGCTTCGTTCCACCACGGCCAATCGTGGCCGAAGACGCCCGGCCAGATCTCGCAGTGATTCGGAACGCCTTTGTTCCATAACAACGCCGAGAAGTCGCGGTTCTGCTGAGCCAGCGAGTCTTGCTCGCCGGTCGCGATCGTCCACTGGATTTGGCGCAAGCGGCCGAGCCATTCATCGCTCATGTTCGGAACGTACGCGGTGGGACAGTTGAAGTAGCAGTTGTCGTCCCAGTAGCCGTTGACGAAACGGTGAATATCGTAGATTCCCGAGAGGCACACGGCCTTGGTGACGATTCCCGGATAACGCGCCGCAAAGTTCGCCGCGTGGTAGGCCCCGAAGCTGCAGCCGTAGACGCCCAAGTCGCCGCGACCCGCGACGTTTTGCACGTACGGGGCAAACTCATCGCGCAGATACGCATCGTACTGCGCGTGACGAAAGGCCCGGTAGGACGGCGGCGCGCCGTCGTTATACCAGCTCTCGGCATCGACCGAATCGACGCAAAAGATTTGAACGAACCCGGCGTCGACTTTATCGGTGAGATAGCCGATCGTGTTCATGTCCTCGTATTGATGGAAGCTGCCCATCGACGTCGGGAAAAAGATCACGGGAAAGCCGCGGTCTCCGAAGCGCAAAAACTCCATCGGGCGCTGCAAAGAATGGCTAAACCAGGACCCCTGAGAGCGATTCATGCGGGGCGTTTCGGGCGGCCGTAGGGGCGCGCCTTCGTGCCTTGAATCCCCCTCCATGGCACACGCACGCTCGAACCGCATCGGCATCCTCTTCGGTATGGAGGACACCTTCCCGTGGGCTTTGATGAACGCGATCACCACCCGTTCGGGCGGCGAGTTCGAAGGGTGCCCGGTCGAGCTTTCGTACTTGCACGACAAGCAGCATTTCAACTACGCGGCGATTCTCGACCGCATCAGCCACGACATCCAGTTTTATCGCGTCTATTTGAAATGCGCTGCCGCGCGCGGCGTCGTCGTCGTGAACAATCCGTACTGGTGGACCGCCGACGACAAGTTCTTCAATAATCTCGTCGCGGATTCGGTCGGCGTCGCCGTACCGAAAACGATGCTGCTGCCGCCAAAAGAACATCCGCCGGGAACGCAAGCGACGTCGTTTCGCAATATGCGCTTCGTCAACTGGAACGAAGTGTTCGATTACTTGGGGTTTCCGATCTTCATGAAGCCCGCCGACGGGGGCGGGTGGCGCGACGTGCACAAGTGCGATACCCCCGAGGAGTTCTTCACCGCGTACGACAGCTCGCGCGATCTCTGCATGATGGCGCAAGAAGCGATCGACTTTACCGAGTACTTCCGCTTGTACGTGCTGGGGCGCTCGCGCGTGCACATCATGCGGTACGATCCGGGTGCGCCGATGCACGAGCGGTACGTGAAGAATGCGCCGCCGATCCATCCGGAGATGGAAGCGCGCTTGCGGCGCGACGGCATCGCGCTGTGCGAAGCGCTCGGCTACGACATGAACACCGTCGAGTTTGCGGTGCGCGACGGCATTCCATATGCGATCGACT
>DASRSM010000177.1:0-5601 GCA_035656415.1 Vulcanimicrobiaceae bacterium
CGATCTCTCCGCCGACTATCGCTTCGATAACGACGCGGCGTACGGGCTCACGGAGTTCAATCGCGAGCTTGTCACGCAAGCGCGGCTCGTTGCCAATCCCGGATGCTATCCGACGGCGGCGTCGCTCGCGCTCCTTCCGCTTGCGAGCATCGCGTCGCCGAAAGCGATTGCGATCGATGCGAAGAGCGGAATCAGCGGTGCGGGCCGCAACCCGTCGGTCGGGGCGCTCTTTGCCGAAGTTGCGGGCGACGTGCGCGCGTACGGATTGAGCGGCCACCGGCATCAGCCCGAGATCGAACGCAACCTGCGCGAAGGCGGTATCGTTTCGAGCGTCGCGTTTACGCCACACGTCGTTCCCTTGGCGCGCGGCATGCTGGTCGACGCGTACGCGTTCTACGATCGCCCGCTCGAGCGCGCGCGCGTGTACGAAGCCTACCGCCGCTCCTACGCCGGCAGCGCCTTCGTGCGGTTGCTCGAAGGCGAACGCGCGCCGAGCGTTGCGGCGGTGTGCGGCACGAACGACGCGGAGATACATATCGACGTCGTAGGCTCGATGGTGCGCGCGATCTGCGCGATCGATAACCTCGGCAAGGGCGCAGCCGGCCAGGCGATTCAGAATCTCAACGCGATGCTGGGGTATCCCGAGGAGTCCGGCTTTGGTACTCGCGCCTACGTGGCTTGACGACGGTTCGGAACTCATCGCGCTGCGCGGCGGGCTCGGTGCGGTACCGGGCGTGCGTCTTGCCGGCGTGCACGCCGGGATCAAGCCGCGCAAGCGCGATCTCGCACTGATCGTTTTCGATGCGCCGCGCATCTGCGCGTCGGTCGTGACGACGAATGAAATCAAAGCGGCGCCGGTGTTGGTGAGTGCAGAGCACATTGCGTCATCGAACGGGCTGCGTGCGGTCGTATGCAACTCCGGTTGCGCGAACGCGTGCACCGGCGAACGCGGCGATCGTGACGCGCGCGCGACCGCGCGCCAGGCGGCGACGCTGCTCGAAGTCGACGCGAAGGACGTTGTCGTCGCATCGACGGGCGTGATCGGCGTGCCGCTGCCGATGGATCGCGTGCAGCGCGGTTTGGAACGCGCGGCCGCGCAGCTCGACGAAGGCGGGAAAGCCGCGTCCGATGCAGCCGAAGCGATCATGACGACCGATCGCGTGCCCAAGCTCAGTGCGTACGCGTTCTATTATCGCGATCGTAAATACGTGGTCGGCGGAATCGCCAAAGGCTCGGGAATGATCGCGCCCAACATGGCAACGATGCTCGCCTTCGTCGCGACGGACTTTCCGGTTTCGCGCGAGGCGTCGCAGTCGCTGCTGCTTGCCGGCACCGACGAAAGCTTCAACATGATTTCCGTCGATGGCGACATGTCGACCAACGACGCAGTCTACGCGTTCGCGCCGCCGGGCGGCGACGACGTCCCCGCGTCGTTTGCCGAGGCGGTGCGGCGGGTTTGTTTGGATTTGGCGCTGGCGATGGTTGCCGACGGAGAAGGCGCGACCAAACGGTTGCACATGAAGGTGAGCGGCGCGCGCGACGTCGGGCAAGCGCGCACGATCGCACGAGCCGTTATCAATAGTGCGCTCGTGAAGACCGCGCTCTACGGTGAAGATCCCAACTGGGGACGCATCGTCGCGGCGGCCGGTGCCGCCCGTGCGGCGATCGATCCGGCGGCGTGGGCCCTGACGCTCAACGGCAAGCCGTGGGTCGCGCGCGGCGGCGTGGAACTGCTATCGGAGGCCGAAGGGCATCGCGAGCTCGAAGCGGTTGATGTGTTCGTCGAGCTCGATCTCGGCATCGGCAGTGCGGAAGCGACCGGCTGGGGCTGCGATCTTTCGCGCGACTACGTGCGCATCAACGCGAGTTACCGTACGTGAACGACGGCCTGCTGAAGACGTACGATCGCGCGCCGGTGACGTTCGTCGCGGGTGAAGGCTGCGAACTGATCGACGATACCGGACGGCGTTATCTCGATTGTTTGGGCGGGCTTGCGGTCTGTGCGCTCGGACACGCGCATCCCGCGATTACGCAAGCCGTCGCCGGGCAGGCGGCGACGCTCGTGCACACCAGCAACCTGTATCACCACGAGCCCGCGGGCACGCTCGCGCGCGAGCTCGTGCGGCGATCGGGATTGCGCGGCGCATTCTTCTGCAACTCCGGAACCGAAGCCAACGAGGCGGCGATCAAGCTCGCTCGCAAGCGCGCGTTCCGCCGCAGCGAACCGCAGCGGACGACGATCTTGGCGTGTAGCGGGTCGTTTCACGGACGCACGCTCGGCGCGCTGAGCGCAACCGCGAACGCGTCGTACAAAGAAGGCTTCGGGCCGCTGCCGGACGGCTTTGCGTTTACGCCGTTTAACGACGTTGCGGCGCTCGACGTCACGATCGACGAGACCGTGGCGGCGTTCATCGTCGAGCCGGTGCAAGGCGAAAGTGGCGTGCACGTCGCCGACCGCGAGTTCTTAGCGGCGGCAAAGACGTTGTGCGACGAACGCGGCTCGCTCCTGATCTTCGACGAAATTCAATGTGGTGCCGGGCGGCTCGGGCCGTTTTTTGCATTTGAGGCATTCGGCGTCGTGCCCGACGTGGTAACGATGGCAAAGGCGCTGGCCAATGGTCTGCCGATCGGCGCGGTGCTCGCCGGCGAACGCGCCGTCGACGCGCTGCAGCCGGGCGACCATGGCTCAACCTTCGGTGGGTCGCCGGTTCCATGTGCCGCGGCACTGGCGCATTTGCGAGAGCGCGACGCCTTGCATCTCGACGAGCTCGTTGCCGAACGATCGCGGGAGCTCTTCTTTGGGTTAGCGACGCTGGCGCAGCAGCATCCCGCCGTATTCGGCGAACCACGCGGCAAAGGTTTGCTCGCGGGACTTCCCGTGCGCGCGCCTCACAAGGCGAGCGACATCGTCGATACCGCGCGCGACCACGGACTCATTATCGGAACGGCCGGGGGCAATACGCTTCGATTAGCTCCTCCGCTGGTGATTTCCAAGCCAGAGCTGCAACGTGCGCTGCACGCGCTTGAAGAGTTAACGCGCGTTAATCGCCTTGACCGCGTCGCGCCGCGATGATAGGGTAGCCGCATGTCGCAAGTACGGCACGAGATGAGCATCCATGGGTGTTGTTGTCCCGCCACCTCAGGCGCGGGGTAAGTTGCGGCATTCCCCCAAGGGACCTTTCGCAGCTCCGCGTCGATACGACTCGGAGCTTTTTCTTATATCGCCCTCCAACGCTGCAGAAAGCAGAGCATGAAACCGTGGCGCGCAAGTTGGAAAACGCCTCGCCTCAGGAGATCGTGGCATGGAGCCTCGACACCCATCGCGGTAAGATCGCGTTAGCGTGCTCCTTCGGCGGCCCCACCGGCATCGCGGCGCTCGACATGGTCATGGCGCTCGAACCGGCAACGCCCATCTACTTTATCGATACGGGGCTGCTGTTCTGGCAGACCCACCAGCTAATCGAGCGCATTAGCCGGCACTATGGCATCGCTCCGATCGCAGTGCGTCCGCAACTGAGCCTCGACGAGCAGCGCGAGCTCTACGGCGACGAGCTATGGAAACGCAATCCGGACCTTTGCTGCGCACTGCGGAAGGTTGAGCCGCAACGGCTCTTTCTGCGCGGGTTCGATGCATGGATCAGCGGCGTCCGCCGCGACCAGACGCCAGATCGGAGCGCACTTCCGGTTGTGACGTGGGACGAACGGCACGAGGTCGTCAAGGTCAGCCCGTTCGCTGTTTGGAGCGAGCAGCGCGTATGGCAGTACGTGCGCGACCGCAACCTTCCGTACAACGAGCTGCACGATGCCAGCTATCCGAGCATCGGCTGCGTTCCGTGCACCCGTGCGGTCGCGCCAGGTGAAGGCTTGCGTGAGGGGCGATGGCCCGGATCGGCCAAACTCGAATGCGGCTTGCACGTGTTTTCGGCGGTGCGGGGCGAAGCATCGTGAGCGATAACGAACGCATCAAACTCGAGAGCCAGCACCTGCGCGGCACGCTCGCCGACGAGATCGCCGGCGATGCCTCGCATCTTAGCGAAGACAGCGTGCAGCTCATCAAGTTTCATGGCAGTTACCAGCAAGACGATCGCGACGCGCGCCAAGCGCGTAAGAAGGCCGGCGAGGAGAAGGCGTATCAGTTTATGGTGCGCGCCCGCATCCCCGGCGGCGCGCTAACCGCCGAGCAGTATCTGGCCTTCGACGACATGGCGCAAAGCTACGGCAACGGCACGCTGCGCCTGACGACGCGTCAAGGCATTCAGCTTCACGGCGTCATCAAACGCAAAGTCAAGCCGACGATCCGCGCGATCAACGATGCATTGCTCTCGACGTTAGCCGCCTGCGGTGACGTGAATCGCAACGTGATGGCGTGTCCGGCCCCGACGCCCAGTCGCTCCGACGCGCAGGTGCAAGAGTACGCGCGGCGCCTAGCCGAGCATCTGGCGCCGAAGACGCGCGCCTATCACGAGATTTGGCTCGACGGCGAAAAGGTCGAGGGCCCGGACGACGAGCCGATCTACGGCAAGACGTATCTTCCGCGGAAGTTCAAGATCGCAGTCGCGCATAGCGGCGATAACTGCGTCGACGTGTTCACCCAAGATATCGGCTTCATCGCCGAGCTCAACGGCGAAAATCTCGAAGGCTTCACCGTCGTGGCCGGCGGCGGCATGGGCTCAACGAACGGTAAGAGCGAGACCTATCCGCGCTTGGCGACGCCGATCTGCTTTATCGAACCCGAAGACGTATTACGCGTTGCCGAAGCGATCGTGACGATCCATCGCGATTACGGCGACCGCGAGAATCGCAAGCACGCGCGCTTGAAGTACGTCGTCGAAGAACTCGGCGCCGATTGGCTGCGCACCGAGATCGAGCGCCGAGTTGGATGCTTGCTCGACGATCCGCACCGCATCGTCTTTCACGACGTCGACGACCACCTCGGATGGCGGCGCGAGTCGGGCGATCGCTGGTTCTTAGGGCTGCACGTGACCAGCGGGCGCGTAATCGATACGACGCGGTCGCTGCTGCGCAGCGCGCTGCGCGCGGTCGTGAGCGATTTCCGCCCCGGCATCCGGCTGAGCGGCCAGCAAAGCATCTTACTGACGGGCATTCCCGAGGCGCTGTGCGCGCACATTGACGCGATCTTTGCCGACTACGGCGTTTCGACCGATCCCGGCTCGCTTGGGGTTAAGCGCTACGCGCTGGCGTGTCCGGCTCTCCCGACGTGCGGCTTAGCGGTCGCCGAAGCGGAACGAGCGTTGCCTCAGCTCATCGGCGAGCTGCAGGCGCAGGTCGAAACGCTTGGGCTCGAGCGCGAACCGCTCAGCGTGCGCATGACGGGATGTCCGAACGGATGCGCCCGGCCCCGTATGGGCGATATCGGCATCGTCGGTCGTTCGTTCGATCTCTACGATCTGTACCTCGGCGGCGATTGGGCCAATACGCGCATGAACGTACCGTTCGCGCAAGGCGTGAAGCGCACTGATTTGGCCGCGACGCTGCGGCCGGCGCTGGAACGCTGGCAGCGGGAACGCAGCGAGGAAGAATCGTTCGGCGAGTTCGTCTATCGCGTCGGCATCGACGCGCTGAACGCAACCGTCGCGCTGT
>DASRSM010000178.1:0-11538 GCA_035656415.1 Vulcanimicrobiaceae bacterium
CACGGCTTCGACTGGCAGTTCGGTTTGTGGAAGATCCACATGCGCCGATTGATGCACGCGCTGACGAGCCAAGCGGCGTGGACCGACCTCGACGGAACGGTGAACGTCATGAAACTGTGGAACGGCCGCGCCAACGTCGCCGAAATCGACGTCGCCGGAAAAACGGGTTCGCTCGAGATCGCCGCGCTGCGCCTCTATTTACCGAAATCGCACCAGTGGACGCTTGCATTTGCCAACAGCGGCGAAGGGCAGCTCAGCGCGCCGATGTACGGAACGTTCAGCGGCGGTCACGGCGCGTTCTACGATCAGGAGATCATCAACGGCGTGACCGTGTGGGACCGGTTTGAGTTTTTCGATGCAGGGCCGAATGGTGCGACCGACAAGGAAGCCGTGTCCCAAAACGGCGGCAAAACGTGGGTGCAGACGTTCTACAACGTGCACACGCGGGAGGTGGCTTCAAAGCCGGGCGCATAAGAACGCAGAGCGGCGTCGAGGAGCTGCGGGCCGGCGACGCGTTCATCTTCGCACCAAGCGAGGCGCATCTGGGATTATTTTGACGGCGAAGAGTAGGATCTCAGCGCGTGGATCAAGGAACCCCTCGCACCATCCCTAAACAAGCACAAGGTTGGGAAAAGCGATCGACATCGCCCCGAAGCTTGGCTCTCGAGCCCTGACGTCGTTTGTCGTCTGGGCTACGTCGTTACTCTGGACCTTTTGTTATTCGGCAGGCGCGGGATTCGGCGCGTTCACGTACACATGCGGGGGAACGAGCAATCCGTACGGATACGTTGCTGAGTGCGTGCTGGTGTACCATCCGCTATTTCTCCCGGCGGTTTCCCCGTGGCAGTTTGTCATCAATCTGGCGACGCTATGGTTTCCCGGTCTCTACGATAGCGGTTTGGTGGTTGGTTTTTTCATTACGATCGCGCTGCTCGCGATCGCAAGCCGGATGAAAGCCACAACGGTCGAACGCGTCTTTTCTTCGTCAACGGCCATCGCCGGCGGTGCCGCACTAGCTACGATCGGATATCTGTACGAGGTGCATCAAACGTTCGCCATGGGGCACCCTCACGTCCCGAGTCTTTAGCTGTCGCCGGCACTTTCGGATCAGCCGAGGAACTCACGGTCGTTCGCAGTGAAAGGAGCGTCAATGCGCACGTCTTTCGGTAGTATCTGTCGTTTGCTATTGGTCGCCGCCGCTTGCGCGCTCGTTGCATGTTCCGGGAACGGGGCGACGCCCGGGCAATCCGCGATGGGTTTCACACCGGCGGTGTCTCCGAAGGCAATCACGGTCACCGTACACACCGTCGTCGGAAGCAAGAACCTCGCAAATATCCTGGTTAAGCTCTGGCGGTGCAAAACCAACGAGTGGGCATTCTGTGCCGGGGGCTCCGCGCCCAGAGTCTTACTCGCAAAGGGAAAGTCCAATAACCGCGGCATCGTAAAGCTCACCGCGAACTTCACGGCGTCGCAACTCCTCTGCGCCGAAGCATCGTGGAAAACTTCAAACGCCTCGTCCGACGTCGCGAGCTGTACGAAGCCCTTCCCGACCACCGTCACGATCGATTTCGATCGCCCGGCGATAAAGTGACATAGCATGAAGAGCCTGATCGTATTCGACTTGGACGGAACCTTGGCCAAGAGCAAAGCTCCCCTCGACGACGAGATGGGAAAACTGCTCGAGCGGCTGCTCGGTGTCGTTAAGGTTGCGATTATCTCAGGTGGAGATTTCCCGCAGTTCCAAACGCAAGTGATCGACCACCTTCCGGTCGGCAGCGATCTGAGCAAGTTGTCGATCTTGCCCACGTCGGGAACGAAGTTCTTTCAGTATCAAAACGGTTGGCAGAAATTGTATTCGGACGACTTGAGTGACGGCGACAAGATGAAAATAGAGAATGCGCTCGAAGGCGCGGTTGCGCAATCCGGCTTCCAGCCGGCCCAACAGTGGGGAGAACGCGTCGAGGACCGCGGAACGCAGATCACCTACTCGGCACTCGGTCAGCAAGCACCGCTCGAGGAAAAATCCAAGTGGGATCCCGACTTCGCTAAACGCAAGCAGATCCAAGCCATCCTCGGCAAGACGTTGCCCGAGTTTTCCGTTCGGCTCGGCGGCACGACGTCGATCGACGTTACGCGCCCAGGCGTCGATAAAGCGTACGGCATTCATAAGTTGCGCGACGTTCTCGGCGTGCCGATCGTTCAAATGCTGTTTGTCGGCGACGCGATCTTTCCGGGAGGCAACGATTATCCCGCGTTCGAGGCCGGCACGGAAAGCATCGAGGTACGCGATCCCGATGAGACCAAGCGCGTAATCGAAGCAATCGTCGCGTGCTTGAGTTAGAATCTAGCCGCCGCACCCTAAATAGGCAGGCTCCTGCTCGCTGTTAAGCGGGCGAGGATTCTGGCAGCTAACGCCTTACTTAATTAGCCTGAAGGAGGGTCCATCCATGCGATTTACCTTCTTAGCGACCATCGTCGCTTTTCTGGCCGCGAGCGTTCCGATGGGGACTCAGGCCCAAATGACAGGCACGAATGCTGACGCCGCCTACATTGCAAAGGTAACGCAGGCTGCGCCGCCGGCCATTGTGAAAGGCGCGACTATCGTCGAAATGCGGAAAGACGGAACCATGCGTACGGTTCAATCCGGAAATAACGGATTTACCTGCATGTTTGTCCCCCCGGGCGATCCAATGTGTGCTGACACGAATGCGATGCAGTGGTTGCACGCCTACGTCACGCACACGGCTCCCCCGGCCAGCGTTGGATTCGTGTACATGTTGGCGGGTGACACCGGGGCCAGTAACACCGATCCCTACGCTACCGGCCAAACGGCGAACAACCACTGGATAAAAACCGGATCTCACGTGATGATCGTCGGGCCGTCTGCAAAAACCATGGCATATCCGACGACTGCAGACGCCGATCCCACCAAGCCATATGTTATGTGGGCGGACACCCCGTACGCACACGCCATGATCCCGATTAGCGGACCGTAGCCCGCGCATCGCATGACCTTCGATCATATCGACGTGCGCGTCGGCAATCTACCGGCTGCGCGCCGGTTTTACGACGCGCTTTGCAACGCGATCGGCCTAACGAAGGCCGCGGTTAGCGGCGATTGGGTGCTCTACGGATGTGAGGATTCAACGGGCCCGTTTATCGGCGTCACGAGCGACTCCGAGTTTTTACCGAACCGCTGCCGCATAGCCATACGCGCAAAGACGCGCGACGACGTCGACCGGATCGCAAAGGCTCTGGCTGAGGTGGGTGCCGGCGAATATGAAGCGCCTCGCCTCTGCCCGGAATATGCCTCCGACTATTATGCCTCATTCTTTTGCGACCCCGACGGGAATCGTTGGGAAGTCTGCCATCGGTCGACGGTAATGTAAGCCTCCTGATCGCAAGCGTCACGAACCCGGTCCTCGGAGCGTTCGACCCACGTGAGGCGTTATCGGGAAACGGCCGTTTTTGCTCTTGCCGGTTTGCTCGGGAGTTTGCCCTGCGCAGCTATGGGAGGCGTGCAACCGAGCCCCGACGCCCGCATGTCGGTGCTGTGTCAAACGTTACGCAATTCCGCACAGCCCGCGCTGACCAAACTGATGAACGACGACAGCCTACTGGAAAACGCGAATCGAGCCTTCGCGACATCCGACGCCCTCGTCGTGCGTAACGTTATTGGCGATCTGACCGCAAACCTTAACACGATAGCGAAGCTGCTAGGTAAGGGCTTTGCGCCCGACGCGAACTCAACGGTGAACGAGCAAGAGCAGCTCATGAAAGGGCGCCTCGAGGCAGTTGCGTCTGCGCAGAATGATGCGCTCAACCTCATCGAAGGATACGTGCAAACCCAAGACATGGGCCGAGCCCGCGACTCGTTCCCCGGCGGACGCGGCGCAAACGCGGTCGAGGTACTCCCGTACGACAGCGCCCATGGAACTGGTGCGGAGGTTCAAACTCCAAACGACCCGACAGCGCCTGCCACCGGTGCAAACCGGGGGCGAGTGGAGGGTCCGGCCGCTATTCTTCAGTCAACGCAGACGCAGATCGGCCAGCTCGAAGATAGCGCCGGCATTGCAATCATGGCCGTCGTACAGGTTTGCAACTCCCACTAGTCAGCCGTTCCGGTTTCGTCGGTAGTGTCGATGGACCGGCGCGACTTCGTCATCAATATCACGGCTCTCACGCGGGTCGCGAAGCTCCTCCAGCTCCCGATCGTACTTTCGACTGTCAAGGTGAAAGCGAAAGGCAGCGAGCCTACCATTCACCAGCTTCGCGAATTGTTGCCCGACGTGCCCGAAATCGCAGGACGGCTCCTTTCCCAGCAGGGTAAGAGGAAATCGTGCCCTCGCCGCTGCCGGGGCTCGCAACGACGCAATCGCCGCAGCCGGCTTTGAGCTAAGGAGTACCGTATGGATCGAGGTACGTTTTCGATGAGCCTTGCTGCCGGAGTCGCCGGCTCGTTGCTCGGCGTTTCCAACCAGGCTCAAGCCGCCGCGAGCGCTCGCCATATCGTGCTTCTTCATGGCCTTTTCGCCGACGGATCGTGCTGGTCTGAGGTGATCGGCCGCTTGCAGCCACTGGGCCTTCGTGTTACGGCGGTGCAAAATCCGTTGCGTTCGTTCGAGGACGATGTGGCGACGGCACGGCGGGCACTGAAGGCACAAGACGGACCAACCGTGCTTGTGGCTCATTCTTACTCCGGGATGATCGCGTGCGAAGCCGGAACTGACCCGAAGGTTTCAGCACTCGTGTTCGTGGCCGCACGCGCTCCGGACGCAGGTGAAGACTATAGCGCGCTCGCTGCTAAGTATCCGAGCCCTCCGGCAAGTGCCGGCATCGTCACATCGGACGGCTTTGCACAGCTAACCGAACGCGCGTTCCTAGCCGATTTCGCCAACGGGGTCGAGCCGGCGAAAGCGCGCGAGCTGTACGCGGTTCAACAGCCATACGCCGCAACACTCACAAAGACTGCGAAGACCACGGTGGCAGCCTGGCGTTCGAAACCATCGTGGTACGCTGTCTCGAAGCAAGATCGGACGATCAATCCGGACTTGGAGCGCTTTATGGCGGCGCGCATGAAGGCGACAACGATCGAGCTTGATGCTGGTCACCTGTCTCTGGTAAGCCATGCGCCGGCGGTCACGACGCTCATTCTGCAAGCAGCCGGCATAAGCAAAGTGCCAATGAGCAGCTAGCCGCCGAGTAGCGCCAACCCGATCGCGAGCGTAACCGCGCTGAATAGCGAGCTGGCGATGAGGGTCGACCCGGCTAGATGCGTTTCGACGCCGTAGCGTAGTCCGAAGAGCACGCCGAAGAAGCCGGCCGGCAGGGCGGCCAAGAGAATCGTCGCGTGGGCCTCCTGCGGCCCAGCGGGCAACAACGCAATCAGCCCCGCCGCGAGCAACGGCTGCCCAACGTTCTTCAGGAGCGTACCGCTGACGATGTTGGCGTTGAGAGATACGGGTTGTGCCGAGAGAATCAAGCCGGTTACGAACGCCGCGACGCCGCCGGCACCTTGTCCGATCAGCGTCAACGATTCGGCAATAAAGTCCGGCAACGGAACAGCCAGCAACGCAAAGCCAATGCCTAAGATCGGCGCGAGCACTATTGGCTTGAGCAGAGAACGCCCAACGGCCCGCAGTGGAGGACCTCCGTCCAAAATAGCCAGTGTCAGCGGCGATGTAAGGACGGAGCCGACGACGAGCGCGAGTGCGACGTAGACAGCATGCGTGTGATGAAACACGGCAGCAATAAGCGGCAATCCGGTCGCGGCGTAGTTGGGCTGGGCGATCGTTATTGCCTGAACCGACGCAGCGCGGGAATCAAGCCCAAACAACCGGCGCTGCATCCAAAACGAAATTGCATAGAACGCGAGCATCACGATGCCGAGCACCAGCAACATCGGCCACAGCTGCGTGATCAGGATGCGCGGCGTCGTTGCGGTCGTGACGAAGAGGAAGGCCGGCAGCGCGAAATCAACCACGAGTGCGTTGAGCTCGGTGACATTCTTGTTGTCGATGTCCCGAACCCAGCCGGCGAGATACCCGAGTCCCATCACGGCGAAGATCGGAACCAGCGAATCGAGGAGAACGGTTCCCATCAAACTAGTATAACGCCGTGAGCACCAAGCCTATTTCATTGAACGCCGAGCTGTTTCATATACGTCGCGTTGTCCCAGAAGAGGTATTCTTCGGTCATCACGCCGTCATCGTTCCAGCGTCCAACCGTGCACATTGGAAGTTTAAAAGACTTGCCGGTCGGCGGGATCGTCTTGCCGTTGCCGGCGGGCATTGGTTTGGTAAACGTACCTTCCATCACGCCGATAACGCACGTCCACTCGCCCGAGCCAAACTTTACCGGATGCTGTTTGATACGGGTGTCGGGCGCGTAGACGAACATCGCTTTCAAGTCGTCGATGTGCTGTTTGATCCCAGTCACCGAATGCCCGTCGGGCCAATGGACTATGATGTCTTCCGCATGGCTCTTCGAAAGCTCCCTCCACGCCTGATCCGAGAAAACGTGAAAATCGAGGTCGTCGAACGTGCGAATGTGCTCCGTGACTGTGTCCATAGTTACACTCTCCCCTTTGCGCGCGGCTTCTTAGCGATGTTGCGGGTGAACGCCGAGCTCCTGCCATGAGGTTTCCGAGACGACGACGTCATAATGCTCTGCCGCCTTCTTGATGTTGGCGAAGGCAAGAGCGCGATCGTCACCAGAGACGCCCGTTACTTGATCGAAGCGAGCTACGGCATTGCGAACGTGCTGCGCGTCGGCCATGCATTTCATGTGGTTCCCATGTGGTGTTCATTGTCGTCGCGGCGCCTCCTTATACTTGACTGAAGATGCTTACGCGTACGTTATACATCCCGCGGATAGACCGAGTGAAGAAGCAAGCCTACAGCGAATCAGCTAGTCTATCGTCAGCCGTCAGCATGCTTCCAAGTACTCTGACCGAGTGGTCCCGCAAAGCGCGCAGCCTGCAGCGCGGTCAGTGATCGACGAATTTCGAGATTTCGTTCAGGGTCGGCTCGCGGTGCACCGACTCGAGCGCGAACCGGCGATGCTCTCCCGATTCGAGTTTGACGACCGCTTCGTGCGGATGGACGGCGGAAACGACTCCCCTCAATCCCTCGCCTGGAATGGTCACCTTATCGCCGACTTTTAATTCGGCGTGCGCTTTTTTTGAAGGCATGGCTACTAACCTCCGGTTGCTTGTTGCAGTGCCGTCGCCGGCGTTGATTGTGGGCATGATGTATCTCGCTCAGAGTTTGCGCTGGGTATCCTTTGATTAAGAACGGGCGTTCTCGATCGTCGTGATCTTCTTTCCACTCGCGTAAGAGGCCGGAAGGATGCTCGTGCGCATCGGCTGACCGTCGATATGCATCGTGCAACATCCGCACAGCGCCACGCCGCAACCAAACGTTGTCCCCGTTAATCCGACAACGTCGACGTCGCGGGTCTGACCGTTTACGGTTAGCGAAATCACTCTGCTTTACTTCCAACGCCATTCTACCGCTACGGCTTCGCAAACAAAGTAAGCGGCGCTTGTACGCTTGGGCTGCGGATGTTAATTAACGTTCGTGCGGCACGGCGGCGTCGCGTTCGATCAAGCCTTCAGATCGAAGATCCGACCAGAACACCCGCGGAATGCTCGTCTCGAGCGAGGTGTAGTCCGCGAGCACTTGCTGCCGGTTCGCGCAGCCGACGACGAGCGCAGCCGCGACATCCGGTGAAATCGAAAACTGCAGCGCGGCCGTACGAAGATCGACGCCGTACCGTTCGGCAACCGTACGCAGCCGAGCGCGCTTCTCGAGCGCCTCTGCCGGAATCTTATAATTCTCCCTGCCATAGTTGTAGCGTGCGCTACCGCTAATGAAGCCGGCGTTGAGAGATGAACCGACGACGAAGGACATTCCGCGCTCGCGTGCCTTTGGGAAGACTTCGTGCAGGGCACGTTCGTGATCGATCAGCGAGTATTGACGCGCCAGAAGACAGACGTTTGCGTCGGCGACGTCCATCAGCCGCAGAATCGGCTCGGGCGAGTTGACGCCAAGTCCCCAGGCGCTGATGACGCCTTGGTCGCGCATCTTGCTTAACGCCGGGAACGCGCCACTGCGCGCGATCTCAAACTGCTCTTCCCACGAGCCCGGCAACCACGGATTATCCGGTGACAGATCGGAACGAACACGACGTCGAGGGCATCGACACCGAGCCGCTGCAGGCTGTCTTCGATCGAGCGCTTGACGCCATCGGCAGTGTAGTCGTAACGGAGATTGTTCGGAGAGGTGGTAAACGCAAAATACTCTTTTGCATTGTTGTCCCGCGATGCGGTAAGTAACTTCCCGACCTTCGAGGACAACACGTACTCGCTGCGGGTCTGCTTGTGCAAAAAAGTTCCCAGACGCCGCTCCGCGAGCCCCAGACCGTACCATGGCGACGTGTCGTAGTAACGTACGCCGGCGTTCCATGCGGCTTCGATTGTAGCGTAGGCGACCTCATCGGTAACGTACGCAAACTCGTTCCCGAACGGCACGCCGCCGAGACCAAAGGGCTTTCCCGGAAAGATTTCGGTCGCGTCCATACACACGCTTATCCCCGTTTATTAAGGCGCAACCCGTATCCGTCGAAACGCAGCAGCGTCGACGCAAAGCCGACGCCAGCTGGCTGACTATTAGTTGAATCACCCGCTTCCGTTGCTTCCGAGGGGTTCCCCGAGCCTGCCGCGGAACGTTCCTCCAATGACGGTGCTGATCATCGATCATCATGGCGCCCGCTTCTTCGAGACAGCCCCAGGAGGCGCTCTTGCGGAACGCGAGCATCTCAAACCGGACGATCCACACGGGTTCCACCGTCACTTACAGCACCGCAAGGAAGCAGACTATCACGGTCAACGCGTTCCCGAGGCCGACGAGTTCTACGAGCGCGTGGCGCAGAAGCTCAGGAGCGCGTCGTCGATCGTACTCGTCGGCGAAGCGACTGGGAAAAGCAGCGCGCTGCGCTACTTCCTCGGCTATCTCAAACACAAGCACAAAGACATTGCGGATCGCGTCGTCGCTGCAGAAGACGCAAACGTGTCGGGGATTACGCTAGGCCAAATCGAAGAAATCGCGCGGCGTCACTGATGAAGCACCACAACGAGCTACTCACACGCAGCGGACTCCTCAAGAGCTGCGGCGCAATGTGCGGCGCGCTTGCGTATCCGAGTGCCGCCTCACTGTCGCCGTTAGAACAGGAAGAGTCAGGCTTACGAACGCAGGCGTATAACGGAAGTACGGACCCCTATCCGATTCCATGGCTCGACAAGAACGGCAGTCACAATCAACCGGCCGGACCCAATACCGAGCTCTCGCACATCTACCACTTCAGCGGCAGCGTTGCTCGGTGTAGTGGTTTTGTCGGCATGGGTACCGATAACAAGGGCAACCGAATCCCGTTCGGTTCCCCGACAACCGACTTCGGCTGGATGACCGGAGTATATTGGGCTGCGCGCAAACCGCAGCAGGGATCGTTCGTACATATTTGACTGACCCTCTTTCGGGGGCCGGCGGTTCCCGCAAATCAGATTCACGACAATCATCCGCCGATCACGCCCGCTGGTCTCTACTGGATCGTTGAAGTTCCGAGCGGAGCGTTTAGCGCGAGCGCCGACGGCCGGAAAACCACGCTAAGTATGCGCAACGTTCCCATCATCGATCAGCCCCGCTGGCCGGCGTACGACACGCCGACGTATCCCGCTCGCTTAACGTTCACGCTCGCCTTCACGAAGCGAGCCGGTGACGTACGAAAACGACAAACAGCAGTACCGGTTTACGGGCTTTAAGGCCTCGGCACAGCTTGAGGCAACCGTCGACGTTCCGGCTCTAGGTTTTTCGTGGAAGTCGGATCCGCTCGAGACCTCGCATGCGACGTTCGCAGCTATCGGTCAAGAAGTCAATGGAAAGTACTATTCGCCATAAGGAGGGGCAATGAATCGATGACGTGGGGCATAGCGAAACAGAAGGGCGAGTTTTGCGTCGGGTGCGGTCACGATCGAACGGAACACCCGGACGACGGAAAGTGCGTCCACGAGCTCTGCAACTGCCCAAAGTATAGTAACGAAGTTCCTCCGCTCGATCCCGACGTTCGGCCGCCGAACGCCCCTCTTTGAGCGCGGCGGTCTACGCTAGCGAATCGCTAAATGGGAGCCGGCGGACACGCGTTCCGGTTGCGGCGAAGATCGCGTTGCCCATCGCCGGCGCGATGCCGGGTAAGCCGAGCTCCCCGATCCCCGTCGGGTGCTCGTGGCTGGGCATCGGGTACACGTCGATCTGCGGAGCGTCGGCCATGTGCAGCACGGTGTAGGTGTCGAAATTTGCCTGCTGTACGCGCCCGTTCTTGAGCGTGATCTTCCCCGTCAGCGCGGCTGAGAGACCGTAGTTTATCGCGCTGCGCACTTGGGCGACGACGACCTCCGGATTTACCACCGTGCCGATGTCCACGACCGCCGTCACGTGGTGCACTTTCGGCGTCTTTCCGTTCATGGAAACGTCGGCGACCAGCGCGCCGGTGCTGCCGTTCCATACCATAATCGCCGCGCCTTGGTAGATGCCGCTCCGGCGCTCTCCCCACTTCGCGTGCTGGGTTACGCTTCTCAACGTCAGCGCGGCCGGCGAGTCCGGTTGTAGATTCGCGAGGCGAAATTCGATCGGATCCTTGCCCGCCGCATGCGCCAACTCGTCCATGAACGACTCGACGACGAAGGTGTTCCAGTTGGCATCCGGCGCGCGCCACGAGCCGACCGGCACCCCATATTCTTTCTCGATGTAGGTCACCGCGTAGTTCGGCATGTCGTAGGGGGCGTCGGTGATTCCGCGCAACGCGCTGCCGTCGATTCCGTGCGCTTGTCCGAATTGTTTCGGCCGATACTCGCGCCCCGTGGCCTCGGCCACGATCCGATGCGTCATCGCGGTGATATGGCCTTTGTTATCGAGTACCGCGGCGATGGCGTTGATGCTCATCGGGCGATAGAAATCGTGCTGCGTATCGTCCTCCCGCGTCCACTGCACTTTCACCGGCGCACCGACCGCTTTTGAGACCTCGACGGCTTCTTCGATGTAGTCCGATTGCAGACGGCGTCCGAACCCACCGCCGAGCATCGTCGTGTGAATGGCGATTTTTTCGGCGGGGAGGCCGGTGATTTGCATCGTTCGGAGCAAGGCGCGAGTTTGCGCTTGCGTCGGCGCCCAAACCTCGACCGAATCCGCTCGTACGTCGGCGGTTGCGTTTTCGGGTTCCATTGCAGCGTGCGCGAGAAACGGCCCTAAATAGATCCCTTCCACCGCTTTCCCGCTCACGCTGTTGACGTTTCCGCGCTGCAGCGCGGCGACGCCCTTCGACGGGTCGCGAGCAAGGCGCTGACACTCGGCGAACATGTCTTCGGAGTTCAGCTGCGCGTTTGGTCCTTCGTCCCACTCCACGACGAGCGCATTCTTGCCTTGAAAAGCGGCCCATGTGTTCGAAGCAATCACCGCTACGCCGGTGGGAACTTGTACGACGCCG
>DASRSM010000179.1:0-26202 GCA_035656415.1 Vulcanimicrobiaceae bacterium
CGTTGTAGTGGGCTTAGCGGAGCGGGAACTTCCGCGCGAACGACGCGCGGAAAACACGCCACTAGAAAGATGGCAATCGCAACGAAGGTCGCGATGCAGCGCAGCATAGCTACGCGTTCGGTTCGTATCCCGAACCGTTCCTGCTAGGCTGCCCAAGGAAGGCGGCGAACGCGCTCTCGCATGAACGTTCGCGATTTACGCGCCGGGCCGCCGCGGCGCTGGAGCGAGCAAGTAGGCGGAGTGTACTGGCTCGCGCGCCTGATCGACAAGGCGCGGGCGTCGAACACCGGCTGTCTGGGCGACTATCTATACGGTCAAAGCCCAATGGATCACGGCCTGCTGCGCCGGCTTGGCCTATCGCATCGCAGTTTTGCAGAACTGGTTGCCGCCGCCGGCGACGACGACGCCGTGGTGCGCGAGCTCGGCGAACGCGACGCCGGCGCCTTCGACCGAGCCCGCGAGTGGAGCGCGCACCTGCCCAGAGAGCATCGGCTCTTCTTTTGGTTGGTCGATGCCGACGACGGGTACCGCGACTCAGGATGGCTTCGACCCTCCATCAACTATTTGGCAAATCGCATCGCCCGCACGGCGAAACGGCTCTGGCCGCGTAAATGAATCCCTGGCGAGGTTTTACCGAAGAGCGCGTAACGTTCGCGCTCAAGATCCTGATGGTCGTCGTGCTAGCCATCTACACCGGCGAGTTCGTGGTCGGCGCGATCGAGCGAATTCGCGGCGTCGTTTACGTGTTGATCGGCGCCGTGTTCTTTGCGTACTTGATCTATCCGATCGTCCAGTGGCTACGGCGGCGCATGCCGCTCGTTCTCGCGATCGTCCTCGTCTATATCGCTATCCTCGGGTGCATTTTCATTGCCGGCTGGTTCATCGTACCGCGCATCGCCGAAGAAGCGCAGATGCTCGCGCAACGCTATCCGGAGATCGTCGCGCGCTCGCAAGATCTCATCAACAATCCAAACGATCCGATCACGTCGCACTTGCCGGGCTTCGTCCGTGAAGAGCTCGCGCGCGTTCCGTCGCAGCTCGTCGCATGGTTCAAGGAGCACGGCGTAGCGACGTTGAGTCGCGTCCTGACCGTACTCGCCGGCGTCGCCGTCGTCGTCGCAACGTTCATCGTCATACCGCTCATCACGGCGTACCTGTTGCTCGATCTCGACAATCTGAAGCTCGCGGTGTCGTCGGTGGTGCCGGAAGATAGATGGCGCGCCACGACGCGGTTGCTCGCAGAGTTCGACGCCGTTATCGGCGGCTTTATTCGCGGACAGCTTTTAGTAGCACTTACGGTGGGCGTGCTCGTCACGCTGGCGATGTGGCTATTGCACGTTCCGTATCCGTTCTTGCTGGGTCTAATCGCTGCAATCGGCGACCTCGTGCCGTATGTCGGCGCGGTCGTTGCGTATCTTCCCGCGGCGCTCTCGGCGCTCATCAATAACGGGGCGCTCAACTCCGTCTTCGTAACCGTTGCCTTCATCGCGATTTACGAAGCCGAGGGACATCTCATCGCTCCGAACATCGTCAGTAAAACCGTGAAGCTCAGTCCCTTCGTCGTGCTGATCGCCGTGCTGATCGGCGCCGAGCTGGCCGGCATTATCGGAGCGCTCGTGGCAATTCCCGTTACCGGCGTTCTGCGCGTCATCGCCCTGCGGGTGTTTCGTCCGCGCGAAGCGAACGAGCCGCAACCGTGAACGAAACAGCAGCTGCCGTACGCAGAGTCGACGTCGTCGGCGTACCCATGGATTTGGGCGCGAGCCGGCGCGGCGTCGACATGGGACCGTCGGCCGTGCGCTACGCGCGGCTGCACGACAAGCTTGCGGCGCTCGGCGTCGGATCGATCGTCGATCACGGCAACCTTCAGGTGCCGATTCGCGAGTCGGCCGCGCTCGACGACGCGTCGGCAAAGTATTTCAACGTCATTCAAGACGTGTGCGACCGTCTCGCCGGTGTCGTGGAAACGGCCGTGCGCGAGGGTGGGATGCCGATCGTCCTCGGCGGCGATCATTCGATCGCGATGGGTACGCTGGCCGGCCTGACCAAAGCGCGCGGCGCGGCTCCGGGGCTCGTCTGGATCGACGCCCACGCCGACATCAACAGTCCGGAAAGTTCGTCGTCGGGTAACGTTCACGGCATGCCGTTATGGTTTGCGCTCAAGAACGGCTACGCAATGGCGGGGCAGACCGTGCAGATCGGACTGCGCGACGTCGACCGGGGCGAGAAAAGAATGTTGCGCGAAATGGGCGTGCGCGCGTTTACCATGAGCGACGTCGACAAGCTCGGCATGAATCGCGTGATGGAAGAAGCGCTTTCGATCTCGGGTTCCAACGGGCGTTCCATTCACGTCTCCTTCGATATGGACGGCATCGATCCGAGCGAAGCGCCCGGAACGGGCACGCCCGTCAAAGGCGGACTGAGCTATCGCGAAGCACACCTCGTTATGGAGATGCTCTACGACAGCGGTCAACTCGGCTCGATCGAAATGGTCGAGATCAATCCCATTCTCGATCATCGCAATCAAACCGCGGCGCTCGCAGTGGGCTTGATCTGCTCGGGACTCGGAAAGTCGATCCTTTAAGCCCTTTAACGCTCGCCTTCGTTCGGGCTGAAAAACTTACGCGGCCGGGAGCGGCGCTGGCGCTTGCGGCGCTGTTCGATTCGGCCGATCCGGATATCGCCGCGTTGAGCGAAGTCGACGCCGGCGACGCGCTTGCAACGGCGACGCGCTTCGATCGCGAGTGGGCGTATCGCGGTGGACAAGCGTTGCTGTGGAAGCGCCGATTGATCGCGCACGCGGTGCACGATCGATACCTGCCGACGTCGGCGCTGCTGCCGTTCGATCGCCGCGGTTTGCTGCGCATCGACGCCGGCGACGACGCCCGTCTGCACGTGTTCGCGACGCAGTTTGCCGGCGATCGCACGGCGGTGCGCGATCTTCGTTTCGCGCGTACGGCGGTTCGCAACGCGAAGGGCAACGTTTTGCTGTTTATCGCCGATCCGGGTTCGTCACGTGCCGGATTCGGCGACCTCGGTTTGAGGAGCGTCGCACCCTCGCCGGATCTGGCTATTTGGGGGCGCGGCTTTCACGTCGAGCTCGACCGGTATAGCGACAACGAGCCCGGTTTAGGTTCGCTCGCCGTCGCGCGGGCTACAGCTTGATCGTGGCGTGACCTTCGCAGGAAACGCCGCCGCCGCAGACCGCGGGGTCCCACGCCGCATCGGCGAGCACCGATTCAATTTGCTTTTCGGTCTTCGGATCGACCGGCGGTTCGAACGAAACGGTCTCGGTCTTTCCGTTTTCATTAACGGTAACGACGAGCGTCACGTGAATGCCCAGCGCTCCAAGCTGCTTGAGAACGTTGGGGTCGAGCACCGGATCGGGCTGCTCCGCACCGAACGGCAGATATCCGCCGGCGTCGTGGCCGCCGACGCTTGCGACGGCCCGCGTGGCCGGGGTGGCCGACGCTTGCGGTTCCGTCTCGGCAACGCGCGCCGCGGTGCCGTTTCCAACTTGACTCTGCCCGACCGTAGGAGCAGCCGAGACCTCGCGCGCGATCAGCGGCGGCGGCGAGGCCTTTTTGTGGGACTGGACGTGAGCCAGTTCGAGTTGGGTCGCGACGCTGCGCGCGACGACTTTGGCTTGGTGCGGCGCCTGGGCACGCGGCTCCGGCACGGCTTTGGGCTTGGGCAGGATCACGATGCGCGTGACGTGGGCGAAGCTGATGGTTTCGACCGGCGGTGCGCTCGAGGGCATCCAGGCCAAAGCCGGAATAAGCAGCGCCGCGCAAACGTGCAGAGCCAGCGAAGCGACCGAGCTGCCCATGATGCGGGATTCCGTGATTGCCGCCATGCCGGTCCTACCCTTCGACCTTCGAACGCGCAACCGCCTTGCTCCGTGACCGAATCTGGAGGGATATGAGGGATACCGAGATCGTCCTGTACCAGACCGACTGGTGCCCGTATTGCAGTCGCGTGCGCGATACGCTCGACGACCTGCAGCTCAGTTACCAGATCGTCAACGTGCCGGACGAGCACGCGCAGCGAACGCAGTTGCGCGATCTCTTCGGGCTAACCGGCGTACCGTCGATTACCGACGGGGACGTGAAGATCGCCGACGACGATGATGCAATTATCGAGTACGCCGAAAAGAAATACGGCAAAAGTGCGTGATTAGGGTTGCGACGGCGCACGATGCCGTCGCCGTCGCCGAGATCTACGCGCCGATCGTCGCGACGACGCCGGTCAGCTTCGAAGAGGACGTTCCGAGTGCCGACGAAATGCGCGGCCGGATTCTGAAAACGCTGGAGACGTACCCGTGGCTGGTCTGGGATACCGGCACGATCGGCGGATACGCCTACGCGACGACGCATCGGGCGCGCCCCGCGTATCGCTGGTCGGTCGAAGTCTCGGCGTACGTTCGGGAAGACGCACGCGGGGGCGGCATCGCAACCTCGCTCTATTCGGCACTCTTCCGCATCCTTCGCGCGCAGGGATTCCATCGCGCCTTTGCGGGAATCGCGCTGCCGAACGACGCGAGCGCCGCGCTGCACAGCGCCTGCGGCTTCGAGCCGATCGGCATCTTTCGCGATATCGGCTATAAGCTGGGTTCGTGGCACGACACCCAGTGGTGGCAACGCGATCTCGGCAACGACGGCGAAGCGCCGCGCGAACCGACGCCGTTAGCTCGGCTCGATGGCGCCCTCGTCGAGGAACTTATCGGCCTCGACGCCCCATGAGTCCCAGCCGTGCGCGCGCTCGCGCGCGAACAACTCGATGCGCGGGCGGTTGCCGCACAGCGTTTCGATGCGCTCGCGAAAGACAGGCGGTTTTCGGCTGTGTTCCGCGCGCCGCGCGAGCACGACTTGGCCCTGCGCGAGATCTTGGAGCGGAAACGGCCGTCCCGACGGCGTCGTCGTTGCGGCCAATACGAGTTCGGTTGTAGGTTTGGTAAACGTTGGCGGGACGCCCTGACCCGAAATGATCGCGCCCTTCGCGTTGGTTTTGATCCACACGTACGCCACGCCGCGATAGTGCAATCCCCAGCGTTCGATCAGCTCGATCGCGAAGTTCAATCGCGGACAGGTCGCCCACAAAAACAAAGCGGCGCGTTTGCTCATGATGTCGCGCACCGGGAGCGTAGCGAGCTCTTGTTGTGACATCAGCGGATAGTGCTTGGCCGCCGCCGCGTCTTTGAGTTGGCTACCGTAGTAATACCATGGCGGATCGGCGTAGACGATATCGTACGGTCCGGCCGGCAGCGGCGGAAGTGTGGAGTGCACGGCAGCAATGGAGCGTTTCGCGAGACGCCGCCGATGCTCCAAGTTCTTTGGGGATAATTCCCGCGCAATCATTAAGGGGGAAGTACGTTTCAGCGCGCGAGCACTCCCGCAACGACGGCGCCTGCCAGCGTGGCCGCGAGGTTGACGGCGTCGTTCTCGAGCCATCCTAGCCCGCGCCGTACCGAGGTTGGCGTTCCGCAGCGATGCGGATTCGTTTCGCACGTCACCGCGCACGACGGACACCAGCGTAACGCCTGAAGGCTCGCGCCCAAAACCGAGTCCAGCAGCGCGCCGGCGACGCCGCCCACCACGACGGGCACGAATGCGGCGACGTGTGTTGCAGCAGCGACCGCGCCAACGAAGGCCGCTCCCGCAACGGTTGCAGCAGTGCCGCCCGCCGTTATGCCGCCGGACATTCCGGTCGCAATCGGACGCAGCGTGAGAATCGAACGCGGCGCGGAGCGCACGAGCGTGCCGATTTCCGTACCCCACGTGTCGGCCGCGGCCGCCGCGAACGCGCCGGCAAACGCCGCCGCAAACAACGATGCGTAGGTATCGCCGTAGGGCAGCGCGCACGCCGCCGCGACGCCGCCGTTGGCCAGCACTTGCCACGCGTCGCGTGCGCCTTGTTTGCCGACGTCGAGCATCGCGCGCTTTCGCGTCTTGCCGACGCGCGAAAGCATCGCGGAAGGAATAAAAAACGCGAACAACACGGCCGCGCCCGGCCAGCCTTTCCATCCAAAGACGATCGTACCAACGGCAAAGGCTGCGACGGCGCCGCTCGGCGAGAGCGAGCGGGCGCGCCACGCGAGCGCGGCGACCACTGCGGCCAAGATCGCGCCGTAGACGAACGCGCTCACGACGGTGCGAAGTGCGATTCGAGCGCTGCGATCACGCCTTCGGCCGTATACTCGCGAGCGACGGCGTCGACGTGGAGACCGGCGTCGCGCGCCGCTTGCGCCGTAATTGGGCCGATGCACACGATCGTTTTTCCGCGGCTGGCTTTCAGTGCGTGGGCGACGCCGCCGAGCAGTGCCGAGTATCCCGCAATCGTGCTCGGACTGCTGAAGGTGATGGCGTGGCAACCGCCCACCTTCGACGTAAACTCGGGATCGTCGGCAAAGATCGTCTTGTATGCAGCGACGACCGTCGTCTTTAGTCCGGCATCAGCCAGCATTTGCGGCAGGACGTCGCGAGCTTCTTGTGCGCGATAGATCAGCACGCGATCGCCGAGCCGCGCGGCCTCGATGAGCGCTCGCGCGATCTCTTCGCCGACGAACTCGGCTGGTATCAAGTCGGGTCGCACGCCGAAACGTTGCAGCGCCTGCGCCGTTTTCGAACCGATCGCCGCAACCTTGGTCGCGCCGAGGTACCGCGTGTCGGCGTCGAGCGACGACAGTCGCGAGAAAAACGCTTCGACGCCGTTGCGCGACGTGAAGACCACCCATTTATACTGCGCGAGCTCGTCGATGGCGCGATGCGCGGGGCGCAAGTCGTCGGGCGGAACGATCGCAATCGTCGGCGCGACGACCGGCTCGGCGCCGCGAGCGCGCAACGCTGCCGCCACGTCGAGCGCTTGCGCGATCGGACGCGTGACCAAGATGCGTTTGCCGAAGAGCGGCTCCCGATCGAACCACGCGATGCGCTCGCGCAAGCGTACGACGCTGCCGACGATCACGACGGCCGGCGGGCCGATGCCGGTGCTGGCCATGTCGTCGGCGATCGTTGCGAGCGTTCCCACCGCAGTGCGCTGGGTCGGGCGCGTACCGTCTTGCACGACCGCAGCAGGCGTCGACGCGTCGAGTCCCGCGGCGACGAGGCGACTCGCGATCTCGCGGAGCGTTCCGCTGGCCATCAAGAATACGAGCGTGCGATGCGGATCGGCGAGCTTGCTCCAGTCCAGCGTCGATTCGCTTTTCGTCGGATCCTCGTGTCCGGTAGCGACGGTAAACGCCGGATTGTGCTCGCGATGCGTCACGGGAATGCCGGCGTACGCGGGCGCTGCCAGTGCCGAGCTAATCCCCGGCACGATTTCGAAGGGAATTCCGGCTGCGGCGAGGGCTTCGGCTTCTTCGCCGCCGCGGCCGAAAACGAACGGGTCGCCGCCCTTGAGACGCACCACGCGCTGTCCGCTGCGCGCGCGTTCGACGGCGAGCGCTTCGATTTCGTCTTGCGGCATCGCGTGATGGCCGCCGCGCTTGCCGACGAAGATGCGTTCGCACGACGCCGGCGCGAGTTCGACGATGGCGTCCGACACGAGCGCGTCGTAGAGCAGTACGTCCGCTTCGCGCAGCACAAAAGCCGCGCGTAACGTCAGCAGGCCCGGGTCGCCCGGGCCTGCACCGACCAAAGAAACTTTGCCGGCCTTACGCTCCGGCATGCGGCAAAAGGTTGGCGATCTCTTCGGCGATATTGAGTTCGAACAGCTCGTCGAGGACGCGCGCGTGCGAAAGCGCTTCGGCGCGGTCGAGCGTGGCCTTCTCGCGCATCTTCAAGATCACCGAATGGAGCATCTTCGAAACGATCGTCAGCGTCGCGCCGGTGATGAGCATGCGTTCGCGCTCGGTCAGCTCCGGACAACGCGCGAAGAGCCGTTCGAGCTCTGCCGCGCGAATCGCATCGGCTTTCTGCGTCAACGTTGCGATAACCGGAACGGCGACGCGCGCGTGGTACCACTGCGCGAAACGCTGCACGTACTCGGCGATAATTTCTTCGACCGCGGGAATCGCTTGGCGGCGTGCGTCCAGCGTCTCTTCCACGATCGATTTGAGGCCGTCGATGTCGACGAGCGAGACGTTGGGAATCTCGGCAATCGCGGGATCGGCGTCGCGCGGTACGGCGATGTCGACCACGAACATCGGCCGCTGCGGACGGCGCGACATCGCTTCGCCGACGCGCTCGACGCTGAGAACGAAGTGCGATGCGCCGGTCGACGCGACGACCAAGTCGGCCGACGCGAGCGCTTCGACCAAGCCCGGCAGCTCTATGGCTTCCCCGAATCCGGCTTCGGCGATCACTTCGCGCGCACGCGACATCGTTCGGTTGGTCACGATGAGGTGCGAGGCGCCTTCGTCGCGCAGACGGCGCGCTGCGATGCGGCCCATCTTGCCGGCGCCGACGACCACGACAGACTTTCCCTCGAGCGATCCCAAGCGCGCGCGCGCCGCGTCGATTGCGGCCGTCGCGACCGACACCGAGTCGCGGCCGATCGGCGTTTGCGAACGCGCGGTCTTTCCGGCGTTGAGCGCTTCGCGGAAAAGGTGATGCAGCGTTTTGCCTAGCGCCTTGGCGTGCTGCGCGGCGACGTATGCCTCTTTGACTTGGCCGAGAATCTCCGCTTCGCCGATGAGCATCGAGTCTAGACCCGTCGCAACGCGGAAGAGATGCTCGACGGCGCGTTGGCCGAGATGCGTGTAGAGGAACGAGTCGATGTCGTATCCGGTCGCGCCGTGCCGGAAGTTGCTGAGGAACGTTTTGATCGCGCCGACGCCCGATTCGAAGTCGTCGACCTCGGCGTATATTTCCAGGCGGCCGCACGTCTGCAGCATCGCGGCTTCGATTACGACGTCGTAATCGCGCAGCGCGACGAGCGCTTCGCTCATGCGCGACGCCGGAAACGCGTGGCGTTCGCGCACCTCGACCGGTGCGGTTTTATGCGACAGACCGACGCAGACGATCGGCATTACGATTTCCCGGCTTTTGCGCGCGCTTCGACGGCATCCGTAACCGCCGCGTCGGCCGCGGCCAGCGTTTGCTCGATGTGGCGCGTCGTGTGCGCGCTCGAGACGAAGCCCGCTTCGAACTGCGATGGCGCGAGATAGATGCCGCGGTCCAACATACCGGCAAAGTACTTCGCGAAGAAGGCCGTGTCCGACTTTTTCGCGCTCTCGAGATCTGTCACGGGTCCTTCCGTAAAGAACACGCCGAACATCGATCCGGCGGCAGTGGCGTAGTGGGCCACGTCGTGCTTGTTGAGCACTTCGTGCAGACCGTCGGTCAGCAATCGCGTCAGGACTTCCAGCCGTTCGTACAGGGTTGCGTCGTCGCGAATCGCGCGCAGCGTAGACAGGCCCGCAGCCATGGCTAAAGGATTCCCCGAGAGCGTGCCCGCTTGGTAGACCGGCCCGTCGGGCGAGAGATAGGCCATGACGTCGGCACGGCCGCCGAAGGCGCCGACCGGCAGGCCGCCGCCGATGACCTTGCCGAGCGTAGTCAAGTCGGGGGTCACGCTTTCGCGCGCTTGCGCACCGCCGCGCGCAACGCGAAATCCGGTCATGACTTCGTCGAAGATCAACAGCGCGCGATACTGCGTGCATAGCTCGCGCAAGCGCTGCAAATAGCCGGGCTGCGGTTCGATCAACCCCATGTTGCCCGGATACGGCTCGATGACGACCGCCGCGATCGTATCGGGATTTTCGACGAACGCCGCGGCGACGGCGATCGCGTCGTTGAACGGCAGCACGATCGTATCGCGTGCGACGCCTTCGGTAACGCCGGGTGAGTTCGGCACGCCGTTGGTGAGCGCGCCGGATCCCGCCGAAATCAAAAACGCGTCGGCGTGACCGTGGTAACAGCCGGCAAACTTGACGATCTTCGGACGGCGCGTGAATCCGCGCGCCAATCGGATCGCGCTCATCGTCGCTTCGGTGCCGCTCGAAACGAAGCGAATCCGCTCGATCGACGGCATCAACGACGCGATCAGCTCGCCCAGCTCGGTTTCGGATTCGGTCGGCGTTCCGAACGACGTACCGCGCGCGGCCGCAGCCGCGATCGCTTTGACGACCGCCGGGTGCGCGTGACCGAGAATGAGCGGTCCCCACGACATCACGTAGTCGACGTACTCGTTTCCGTCGACGTCGACGAGCGTCGCACCGGCGCCGCTCTTCATGAACACCGGGGACAAGCCAACGGCGCGAAACGCGCGCACCGGCGAGTTCACGCCTCCCGCGATACTATTCTTCGCGCGACCGAATGCGGCGATCGAACGTTCGAGGCTCAACGCGGCCTCGACAGTGCGGCTAGATCCGCGGGCGTGTTCACGTTCGCGAAGTGCTCGGCCTCGACGTCCAAAAAGCGTGCGCCGATTCGCTCGATCAAGTCGTGCATTGAAGATCTAGGCTCGCCGAACAACGTGAACGATTCCTGAAGGATCGCCGCGCGCGCGTAGAGCGCTACGAGCGGCTCGAGGCGCCCCTCGTGGCGCGGAACGACCGCATCGTCGCCGGGCAGCCACGCGGCGGCGACGCGCTCGAGCAGCGGTGTGTCGACGCGCGGAAGATCGGCCGCCAGTACGAAGATGCGCTCCTGCGCGATCGTTTCACAGGCCGAATGCAGGGCGCGCAGCGGTCCGCCCAGGGGTTGCCGGTCGATCAGCACCGGGCAATCGAGGCGGCCGTCGATCTGCGCGGGAAACGGACCTTGCGCGCTGACGTAAACGGGCCAGCCGGTCGCGCGTGCCGTTCGAAACGCGCGCAGCACGAGCGGCTCGCCGTCGACGAGCGCTTCCAGCTTGCCCGGAAAGCGCGAGGCGCGGCCGCCGGCTAGCACGAGAATCGCAATCGACGCGTCAGACATGGCGTTGCGCCGGTCCTGAGTTATGTCGAAGCGCGAACTCCTTGGCGAAGTAGGTGATGACGATATCGGCGCCGGCGCGCACGAACGACGTAAGCACTTCGTCGACCGCGCGATCGCCGTCGAGCCATCCGTTCGCGATGGCGGCTTTGAGCATCGCGTACTCGCCGCTGACGTTGTAGACGGCGATCGGAACGTCGAAGTTGTCGCGCGCCGCGCGCACCACGTCGAGGTACGGCAAGCCGGGCTTGACCATCACGATGTCGGCGCCTTCTTCGATGTCGAGCGCGATCTCGCGCATCGCTTCACGCGCGTTGGGCGGATCCATTTGATAGCTCCGGCGATCGCCGAACTGCGGCGTCGCGCCGGCGGCTTCGCGAAACGGGCCGTAAAACGCCGACGCGTACTTTGCACTGTACGCCATGATAGCGACGCCGGTGAACTCGCGCGCGTCGAGTGCCGATCGAATCGCACCGACGCGTCCGTCCATCATGTCGGACGGAGCGACGACGTCGACGCCCGCTTCGGCATAAACCGCAGCCGTTCGCGCGAGCAGCGCGACCGTCGCGTCGTTGTCGACGTCACCGCGCGGGTCGAGAACGCCGCAATGTCCGTGGTCGGTGTATTCGCAGTTGCAGAGATCGGCGACGACGACCATTTCCGGAACCGCCGCTTTGATCGCGCGAATCGCGTTGGGTACGATTCCCTGCGGATCGTAGTTCGACGACGCTCGCGCGTCTTTGCGCGCCGGAATACCGAACAGCAGCACGCACTTGATGCCCAAGCCGAACAGGTCGCGCGCTTCGCGCACCGCGCCGTCGAGCGTGAGCCGTTCGACGCCCGGCATCGAGGCGATCGGTCCGGCGTCTTCACCGCGTTCGGCGACGAAAAGTGGCGCGACCAACTGATCGACGTGAACGCGATGCTCGCGTACGAGCGAGCGAACGACGTCGGTGCGGCGCAGCCGCCGCGGACGAATGGCGATCACGAGCGCGCCTCCAGGCGAGCGTGCGCGAGCGCGACGACCGCCTCGATGGAAGCTTCGTCGGCGACCGCGTCGGGCTCGAAGCCGGCCTCGCGGGCCGCGGCGCCCGAGGCTGGCCCCATCGCCGCGACGAGCGGACGCGCGACGCCCGACCGAAGCCGCTCGAGATAGGGCCCTGCCGCAGCTACCGCGCCGGTCGACGGAAAGAGGAGCATATCGGGAATGCGTTCGGCGGGGTCAGGTCCGGCATCCCCCGCGCGCAGCTCCACGACCTCGGCGCCCATCTCGCGAAGCGCTCCGGCGATCCGGCTGGGGCGGCTTTTAGTCCGCGGCAGCACGATCATCCGGCCGGCGAGCGGCCGGGCCAACCGGGCGGCAACCGCGGCTCCCAGCGCTTCGGCTTGCGCGAGCGTCGCGACCGGCGCCTCGGTGCGTGCGCGGCGTACCCGGGAATCGCCGTCCGCGAAGAAACCGGCAACGTTCATGACGCCCTCGGCGAGCGTGGCGTAAACGCCGACCGGTGCGCTGCACCCCGCGCGCATCGCGCGCAGCGCCGCGCGTTCGCACGCGACGCATAACTCCGTGATTGGGTCGTTCACCGCCGCGCGGAGCTCGCCGGCAATTCGTTCGTCGGCGGCGCGCGTTTCGATTGCCAGCGCGCCTTGTCCGACGGCCGGTATCAACTCTTCGACCGAAAACGGAACCGTGTAGCGCGCGCGAGCGTTCAAGCGTCGCAATCCCGCCATCGCCAAAACGATCGCGTCGTATTCGCCGTCGCGCAGCTTGCGCAACCGCGTGTCGACGTTGCCGCGCATCTCGCGGTACTCGAGATCGGGACGCAACGCCGCCAGCGCGCAACGCCGCCGCGGGCTCGACGTGCCGACGATTGCGCCGGCGGGCAGCGCCGCGAAACGTTCGAAACGCTCGCTGCAAAATGCATCGCGCGCGTCTTCGCGCGAGGAGACGGCGGCGATTGCCATGTCGGACGGCAGTTCGCTGGGCAAATCCTTGCACGAATGGACCGCGTAATCGGCACGGCCCTCGCGCAGCGCAACCTCGAGCTCCTTCACGAAAACGTTGACGCCCAAACGCTCGATCGGCTGCGAGCGATCCCGATCTCCCGTCGTCGTCACCGTAAGAATCGTCGTCGCGATGCCGCGTTCCGCGAGCCGTGCAGCCACCGCGCGCGTCTGCGTCATCGCGAGCGCGCTTCCACGCGTCGCGCACGTGACGGTCGTGGTGACCGATGCCGGCGTTGCGCGCAATCGTTCGACCATAGCTTCGACTTCGTGTTCGGCTCGTACCGGATTCATCGATGCGAGTTCGGCGATCGGAAGTTCGGCGAGCGCTTGCAGTACCGCACGCCGTTCGTCCGCCGCGAGCACGGTCTTCGCGTAGACGCGCATGTGCGCGAGCGTTTCAGCGGCGCGGCTGTATTCCGGACCAAAACGCTGCGCGACTTCGGCTGCGATGCGTTTCGAGAACGCCGGCGCGGTGCCGCCCGTAGCGATCGCGATGGTAACGCTGCCGGCGCGTGCGACGGCCGGCATGATAAAATCGCCGCGTTCGCCGTCGCTCGCGTCGCACACCAAGACGCCGGCGGCGCGCGCGTCGCCGACGACGCGAGCGTTGATCTCATCGCGGTTCGTCGCCGCGACGATCAGCGCGGCGCCGGCGACGTCGGAGGAATCGTACGCGCGCTCGGCCGCATCGCCACCGTTGCGCGCGATCAGCTCGCGCGTGCGTGCGTCGATCCGGGGAGCCACGACAAAAATCGGAAAACCCGCGGCTGCTAGCGATTCGGCTTTGCGCGAGGCGACGCTGCCACCGCCGACGATGACGGCACGGCGCCCGTCCGGGCGCAAGGAAATGGGCAACATGGAGGTTTCAAAAGACTTCCGCACCGATTTGTGAAAAACCGCTAATCGCATGAAACCGGCCGAAAAGCCAGCGCGTGCGGCTTTTGTCGGCGCTATCGTGGCGGCGCTGTTCACCCTACCCGGTCTGGGTTCGGGCACGCTCTGGGACAACAGCGAGACCGCCTACGGCGAGGTCGCTCGGGAGATCTTGCTCACCCACGACTGGGCGGTCATGCATTTCAATCTCGCACCGTACTTCATCCAGCCTCCGCTCTACTTTTGGCTCGGAGCGCTCAGCGCTATGGTATGGGGTGCGACGTCGTTCGCGCTACGTTTTCCGTCGGCGCTCGCGACGATCGCGCTGGGCGCCGCGACGGGGTACGCGGTCGCGCGCCAGGCGGGAACTCGCGTCGGCATCTACGCCAGCATGATTCTGTCGAGCTGCTTGATGCAAGCGGTGATCGGACGCCTGGCAATCATGGACGCGCTGCTCGATCTCTTCGTCGCCGTGACGATTTTCTGTTGGTTCCGCGCGTTGCAGACGGGGCGCGACAGCTACTTTGCTTGGGGCTGGGTTGCCGCCGGCGCCGGCTTTCTCGCCAAAGGCTTGGTCGCACCCGTCGTTGCGTTGATGGTCGTCGTTCCGTATTTCTTTTGGAATCGCCGTCACGAGCAGACGCACGCGCCGGCGCTGCGCGCGTGGATTCTCGGCTTGCTGTGCTTTGCAGCCATCGCGTTGCCGTGGCCGGCCCTTCTCGTTTCGCGCTACGGGTGGAATCCCGTCAATCAGCTCGTCGGCGTCTATACCATCGGCCGTTACACGGGTGTGATCGAAAATCAATCGGGGCCGATTTGGTACTATTTGCCGGTCATCATCCTGGGATTCTTTCCGTGGATAGCGTTCTTTCCGATGGCGGTGGCGTACGCCGTGCGCAACCTTCGTACGCAGCCCGACGGCGATGCCGCACTGATCCGCTTGTCGTTCGTATGGTGTGCCGTTCCGTTCGCCTTTTTCAGTCTGGCGGGAACGAAGCTGCCCAACTACGTTGCGCTCGAGCTGCCGGCGCTGGCCGCACTTACGGCGCGCTATTTCGACTCGGTGGTTCGAAAAGGCGGAACGCGCTCGGCGTGGATTTCGGCCGGGTTCGTTCCGTTGACGATCGGCATGCTCGCCGTCGCCATTACCGCCTTCGCGCACAACAATCGTTTGGGTGCCGAAGGGGCCGTCGCGCTTTCGGCGTTGACGATTCCGGGCATCGTGATTTTCGTCGGTTCGCTCGTTACCGCAATCGCCGTCGCGCGCGGCGGCGCGGTGCGGTGGGCGCCGTACGGGCTCGCGATCGCTACGCTCATCGCGTTCGACGCGATTACGGTCGTCGTACTGCCGCAAGGCGACGCGTTCAAGCCGGTTCCGAAGCTCGCGGCGATCATCGATCGCGAGCGGCGTCCGGGCGACGCGGTGGCGATTCAAAACATGGCGGGCGGCAACGCGTTAATTTTCTACACGCATCCCGTCGTCGACGTGCTTGCGAAGGCCGGCGAGCACGATACGCGCGCCGGCATCGTCGATCCGCACGCGGAGATTTGCGGCTCGGCTCGCGTGTGGATCGTCGCGCCGCGCGAGCGGCCGCCCGACGATCCGCCGTACGGTCGGCATCGTACCATGGTTGCGACCGACGCGAAAGCGGCGCTCTATCTCTACGACGGTCCGCCCTGCAACGATTGACGCGTTCGCGGTAACGCGAGCGAAAGAATAACGACCGCTGGAAGAACGCCGGCGAGCGTCCACACGCGCGTCAGCGACGGTTCGGCGAGAAACGTTACGAACGGCAACCACACGGCGAGATAAACGAGTATGCGTCGCGCACCGAGTGCGTACGGCAGGCTCCATAGTGCGTACCACGGCGCGGTATAGGCGCCGAACATCGGCAGCAGCCACACGGCCGCCCTCAATCGCGGCCGACCGGCGACGGCGAATGCGAGGGCCGCGAGGCCGGCGAGGGCCGCGACGGCGTGAACGGCGCCTTCGAGATGCGAGCCGGACGCATACGTCAGCAACGTCCGGAAATATACGGGACCGCTGGCAAACCACGAAACGATTCCCGCAACGAGTATCGCGAGGACGACGGCAACGGTACGCAATGCGCGGTCGCGCACGACGGCAAGCACCGGAAGCCCGAGCAGAACGAACGGAATTTTCACCAACGCGGAAGCGGCGATCAGCAGCGACGCGACCAGCGGCCACGCCGGTGCCATCAACGCCGCGATCGTGACGATGACGACGGCGATAAGGTCGTTGTGCGCGTTGAGCACGAACTCGAAGTACAGCGCGGGATTGAGTGCGACGATGGCGAGAACGCGGGGCGGAATGCCATAAGCGCGTAACAGCGCCAACAGCGCGGCAAGCAGCGCCACGCCGAGCACGCGGAACGCCGTCATTTTTAGCGCGAGCGTGGAACCGAGTGCGATGAGGCTGCGCGCAATTGCAATCCAAAGCGGTCCGTACGTGGCTGCCGGAACCGGAACGTGCCAAAACGCATTGATGGCGGAGAGCTCGCCCGGAAACCCCAGCGCGGGCGGTGCGTATGCGGCGCGGCCGAGCAAGCCGTTACCGACGTACGCGTACAGATCCGCGTTGGTCAAGACCGGTGCGAACGAACATAGCGCCATCAATGCGGCGCCAGCGACGACTAATGCGATCTTCGCACCGCTGCGATAGAGTCCCAAGAGCGCATACGATTGCGCGAGCGCGAGTGCGAGCAGCGCGGCGATAACCGGTGCCGCGCCGGGCTGCCAGCGCACGACCGGCATCGGCCACGCACCGCGTGCGGCGATCGCTTCGCAGATTACGATTTGCGCAGCATACGTAGCGACCAGCGTAACGATCCAAGCGAAACCGGGCCAGTGCGGCGTTTGCGGCCGGTGCGAACGCAGGAGGCCGCGCGCTTCCGCGACGGCCAGAACGAGTGCGGCGACGTAGTAGACGGCGAAGATCACCGCACTACACTATTGCTTATACCCCGCCACTTGCGCTTCGTTCACCGCGGACGCCTTGTTGGTGCCGAGCGATCCGCGAATGTACGTGATGACGCTGGCGATCTCGCCGTTCGACAGGTTGCCTTTCCACGGCGGCATCATCCCGTTGTACGTCTGACCCGCGACTGTGATCGATCCGTGCAAGCCGTCGAGCACGATGCCGATGACCTTGTGCGGATCGCCGGTAACGACCGGATTGTTCGCCAGCGGCGGGAACGCGCCAGGAGAGCCCTGACCGTTGGCGCCGTGACACGATGCGCAGTTCGTCGAGAACACCTTCGCGCCGGCAGCACTGGCGGTGCCGCTCTGACCGACACCCGACGTCGCGCCGCCCGAGGCTTCCGACGTTTCGGCTGCTGCGGCCGGGGCCGCGAGTACCTGCGCTTCCGGTGGCGACGGCGGTCCTGCGGCTTGCTTCGTCATGATGCCGGCCTGGGCGTAAATCGAGAGACCGACGATCGCAAAGATGATAATAACCGCAGGCCACAGGATCGCGCCGCGCGATGCGAACGATCGGGTCGTGCTCCTATCGAGCCACGGCAGCACGAGCACGACGATCAACCCGATCGTCGGCACGATGATTGCGGCGAGCAGTTCTGGGAACGGCCCGTTGCCCATTAAGATCGGGACGAGATTGAGCAGCCCGAAGAGCGAGAGAAAATACCAAGCCGGATACGGTACGAACGCGCCGTTGGTCGGATCGGCTTTCGCGTCGAGATACGGCGGGAACACGAGCGCCAGGAAGACGATGACCACGAAGACGATGAACGAGAACGCGCCGTCCATGAACATTTGATCCGGCCAGAAGCGTCCCGGCTTGAGCGTACGCGGATCGTCGGTCACCGGCCCGGCCGGACCGTTGTGACGGAAGATCGCGAGGTGCGCGCCGACGAGCGCCAGCAGCGCCGCCGGCATCAGCCACACGTGCAGGCCGAAGAAACGGTTGATCGTGTTGGTGCCCATGACGGTGCCGCCTTGCGCGATGTTCTGCAAGATCGCGCCGCCGGGCGGTAGGCCCGTGATGTTCAGCGAGACTTGTGACGCGAAGTACGCGTCCATATCCCACGGCAGCAGATAACCGGTGAGCCCGAGCACCAGCGTTACAATCAGCAACAGCACGCCGACGATCCATTGGATTTCGCGCGGCGACTTGTACGCTCCGAAGATCAGCACTTGAAGCAAGTGCAGGAAGACCAGCGCGATCATCGCGGAGGCGCCCCAATAATGCACCGACAGAATGAAGTGCGTCCACGGATTGAGATAGATGGCGCGAGTCGATTCCCACGCCGTCGCGGCCGACGGCGCGTAGAAGAACGTTAGGAAAATGCCGGTCACGATCTGTACGATCACCGCGAAGAGCGTCGCGCTTCCGAAGACGTACCAGTAGCTTGCGCCGCCTGGAACGTCCTCGGTGAGGAACTCCTGCGCCATCGAAACGAAGCCGGTGCGTTTTTCGACCCAGTTCAACACGCCAGACAACATGCGCTGCGATACCCTTCTTTACGACTGATACGAGAGGATGACGCGATCGGGAACCGACGATTGATACCGAATCCACATCACGTCGGCGACTCCGCTTTGCTCGCGCAGCGGCAGCGGATCCATTCCGCGCGGCGCCGGCCCCGCGAGATGCGCACCGTCGAAATCGAACTGCGAACCGTGGCACGGACACTGGAAGCGTTTCGCGTCGGCACTCCAGATCGGGCGGCATCCCAGATGCGGACAAATCGGGCTGAGGATCACGAAGCTCATGTTAACGACGTCGTAGTGACCGTCGGAAAACGGCAGCGTCGGCGGCAGGTCCGTGCGGATCGCTTTGAACTTCGCGGGATCGACTTTGATGCCCCAAACGTAGTCCTCGAACGTCTGCTCGGGGAGATACGAGTCTTTGGTTTTCATCGAGAACTCGAGCTTCACGGGTTTCTCGGTAGCCTTTTGCAGGTCGTTCCACTCTTCGGTCGTGAGCGGCGACCACGTGCCCTTCGTTCCCTGCCCCGTGGGGATCAGCGAGCTGACGATCGGGACGGCCAGCACGAGGCCGATGACGCCGCCGATGGTCAGGGTTGCGTTGGCCATGAACGTGCGTCGCGAGACGTCTTCCGGTGTCTCGGGCACGTCATAAGCCGTCAAAATATTATGTTTCGACAAGGTCGCTCTCTCCGAAAGGTACGGTCCCCGGTTGCGGTCCCACTTCACAAGCATAATAAGCCTGCCCTGTCGCCGGGGCGATAACTAAGGTATGAGGAGCGTAACGATCATGCTCGGCGCGGTCCTTTTGCTCGCCGGCTGCGGCAGCGGGGTGCAAAAGCAGCCCGCTGCGAACGCCTCGCCGGCGGTCGATCCGCAGATCCGCTCCCTGCGGGCGCAACTCGCACGGGCGCGGGCCGAACGCGACGCCGCGCTCGCGCGCTTGCACGCTGTCCTGAAGCGAAAGTCCGCGGTCACCCGGGTTGTCGTCCGCGAACCCGCCGTAGCATCGCCGCATCTGAGCGACTCCGGTCAACCCGCCTCGCGCGTATTCTCGACGATTACAACCCAACCGTAGCTACATTTTGTAGCTGTGGAGTCCCGAGATCCAAATATTGACGCCGAAGTAGCAGAACAGGATCGAAATAAATCCCAGAACGCTTACCCAGTTCGTTCGTAAGCCGCGCCAGGCATGTCGCGTGTGCAAATGCATGTATGCGAGATAGATGATCCACGAGAACAGCGCCGCCGTCTCTTTCGGGTCCCACTGCCAGTACGCGCCCCACGATTCTTTCGCCCACATCGCACCGGTGATGATGCCGATCGAGATCAGCGGCAAACCGATCGCAACCGCGCGGTACACGATCGCATCGAGCTGCGGAAGCGTCGGCAGCGTATCCATCCACTGCGCAAACGGATTTCCCGAGCCGGCAGCGCCGACGGTCGCCCCTCCTTCGGTTGCGTACGCCTCGGCGGTAGTCGCAAAACTTTGCTGGACGTAGTACTTCAGTAGGTACACGCACGAGAACACGAACGACACCATGAACGCTGCGTACGACGAAACGACTATCGGGACGTGAATCTTCGCCCAGTACGACTGCAGCGACGGAACCGGCGGCATCGTGCCTTCGTTCCACGTTACACCGTAAGCCAGAAAGATCGCCGCCAAACCGACGACGAATCCGCCGGCCCACCAGGTTTTATACCGAAACGCAAATCCGATGTAGATGGCAACCGCCATCGCCGCAAAGAGCGAAAGCGACCCGTACAAGTTGAGCAGCGGCCAGACGCCGGTCAGTTCGAAGCGCGCGATGAGCTGCGCGAACTGTGCGACGCACCCCAGGATCGCAAGCGGCGCGCCGAACAGACGCAGCCAATCCTCGCGCGTAAAGAAATAGGCGAGCAAGGCCAGGGCGGCGAGAATGTACGACCCCAGCGCCGTCACCATCAAAACTTCGTCCAGCGACATCTTCATGCGGTTGCCTCCCGCAAGCGTACCACCAGCCGTGAGAACTCGTTCTCGAAAACGTCGTAGCCTTTGACCGTGGTAGCGGCCACGCCCACGGTACTCTTGCCGTGGCCGGCTTCGTCGACTCGCACGTAGAGCCGGGCGGGCAGAAAATAGAACGAGATGATGAGGCCGCTGAGCAGCACGAAGGCACCGACGCCGACCAGCGGGATGCCCGGGTCGTAACGGTACTGGAGGCCGGAAAAGAGCACGTAGCGGTCGGGAACCAGCCGCCAGCCGTCTCCGAGGTCGACCCAAGAATGCAGCGGCAGCAACGCATCACCGAGCGAGCTGCCGTTTTGCGTTACGCCGAGTACGACGCCCGGCGCGTTCACGCGCGGATCGGCCGACGGCATTCCCGATTGCTTGTCGACGGTCGGCACGAACCGTTCGTACACGACGCTGCGCTGCGTTCCCGGAACCGTAAACGAGTCGCCCTCAAACAGCGCGTGACCGGGAACGTTGGAAACCGGCTTGCCGCGGTGCGTGAGGGCAAAGTGCATCGCGAAGCCGTAGCTCGACTGGTAGTACAGCGTGCCGTCGATATCGATCGGATGGTTGACGCGCACCGTGTACTGCCGCGGCGTCGCATCTTTACCGGTAACCGTAAGGCGCGAGACGTAGTCGATCGGCTGATAGACCATGCCGCTCTTGGTCAGGATCGGTTGAATCTTGTAGCCGAAATCGTCGAGCCGTACCAGCGCGTGCGTTTCGGGAATTTCGATAGTTTGGCCGGTGAGCACGGCCGTTTCGCCGGAGAATCCCCGCGCCCAGTAGAGCGTCGTACCGGCCGCGATGATGACGAATCCCAAATGCGCAATTAGGACGCCGCGCCGGGCCCAGTTGTGTTTGTCGGCAAACGTCCACTCGATGCCGTTGAAGAGCTTGTCGCGCACTTGCCAGCCGCGCTGTGCGAACGAGGCGGCGATTTTCTTGCGAACCGCGTCGGCATCGCCCTCGGCTTCGAACTGCGCGTGCAGCGGAATCTTGTCGACTTTCACCGCGTGCAGCGGCGGGAGCCGCGCGGGAATTACTCGCTTGAACGTGCACACGGTGAGCGAAAGCAGAATCAAGCCGATGATCGCCACGTACCACGGCGAGTGATAGATGTTGTCGAACTGCAGCCGCAAGATCGCTCGAGCGATCGGTGCGGCGTACGCAGCAAAATACGTTTGTGCGTCCTTGCCCTGGTCGACGACGACGCCGACCAGCGTGAGCAGGCCCCATACCACGAAGAGCGAGACGGCAAAAAGCACGTTGCCGAACGTGCGCACGAAGTCGCCGTAGAGCGAGGTTACGCGGACCGCCACGTTTTCTCCAGAGCGACGATCACCCAAATCGAGATTTCGTAGAGTACGTACATCGGCAGGGCCAGCAGCGCCATCGTCAGCGGATTGCCGTCGGGCGCCGCTATGCCGCCGGCGACGAACATGCCGAAAATAGCGTGGCGCCGGTAGTGCATCAGCATCCGTGCGTTCACGATACCGATGCGCGCCAGGCCGACCAGCACGATCGGCGTCTGAAAGATAATTGCAAACAGTGCGAAGAGGATGATGACGAAGCTCAAGGTCGTCGCGATGCCGAAGGTCGGCTCAGCCACGGCGTCGGTAATGCTGATCAGCGCCGCGACGACGCGTGGGATTACGACGAAGTGCGCGAACGCCAGACCGGCAAGCGCCAGCAGCATCGACGGCACGATGAAAGCGTAGACCATACGCCGCGTTTTCGGATGAATCGCCGGCACGACGAACAGCCACAGCTGCTGCAGCAGAATCGGCAATCCCACCACGATGCCGCCGAAGATCGAAAACTTGAACTCGGTGAAGATGACGTCGGCCGGTCCGAACGCGTGCAGCGGAATGCCCTTGAAATACTCGTTCATCATCCAGCGGATGACGAACTGCGACGGCCAGAAGAGCAGTAGTGCGATAGCTCCGACGGTCGCGATCGAGATCAATAGACGCGTACGGAGCTCCCGCAGGTGCTCCGTAAACGGCATCTCCTTTTGGTCCCACGGCTCTTCGGGGACCCGTTCTTGCAGGTCTATGCGCTCGGGGTTCCTTTGTCGGGCGTTGGCGGCGGCACCGATTCGCTCGTCATTTGTCCGACTTCGACGTTGTCCATGACGTCGGCGTTCTTACGTTCCTCGCGCAAACGCGCTTCCTCGCGCGCCTTGGCGCTCGCTTGGTCGGCCTCGATCTGGCCCATCATGAACTCTTTTTTCGCCTGACCCGCACTGCGAGCGAGTTTGGGCAGCTTCTCGGCGCCGAAGAGCAGCGCTCCTACTACGAGAATGCCGATGACGATCGGCATGTCGATGAACGCGAGAAGGGGGTGAATGAGCATTAACGTTCTCCTGTTTCTCGGCCTACTCTGCGAGTAACGCGTCGGCGAGGTCGAGTAGTTCGTTCTTCGCCGTACCCTTGGGAAGAGGCTCCAACGCCTGCTTCGCCCGGTGTACGAACTCGGCAATCCGCGTGCGCGTGCCGCGCAGGCCGCCGTTAGTATCGATGCCGGCCACGATGGATCCGATCGCGTCGTTGGCGGTTCCGTCGTAGAAACGGCCTACCTCGGTGCGAAAGTTGCCGTCGCCGCCGGCGAGCGCCTCGATGAGCGGAATCGTGACCTTGCGTTCGGTGAGATCGTTCCCGACCGGCTTGCCGAGCGACCGTTCGTCGGCGGTCATGTCGAGCAGATCGTCCTTCATTTGAAATGCGACGCCGAAGTGTTCGCCGTACTCGCGCAGCGCTGCGACGCTTGCGGGCGATCCGTCGCCGACGATCGCGCCGCATTCGGCCGACGCCGCAAAGAGCGACGCGGTTTTCTTCCGCGCGATTTCGACGTACGCTTCGCGGTTCAAATCCAGCTGACCCATCGCGCGCAGCTGCAGCACTTCGCCGTCGCAAATGTCGGCTAAAGTCGCAGACAGTATGTGCGGAACCGGCGGGCGGTACGTCGCGGTGACGTTCTTGAAGATCCACGCGAAGAGATAGTCGCCGGCCAGTACGCTCACGCGGTTGCCGTAGTCGACGGCCGTCGCATTGACGCCGCGGCGCGTTTGCGCGTTGTCGACGACGTCGTCGTGAATGAGCGTCGCAACGTGGATGAGCTCCATGTACGCGGCGAGATGCAAATGATCGACCGGATTGCCGCCGCACGCCGCCGACGACAGCAGCGTAATACGCGGGCGCAAGCGCTTTCCGCCCGCCGCCAGCATGCGCTTTACGGCTTCGGTGATGATGGGATTGTCGGTCGAGAACGTCGAGCGGAAAAAGGTCTCGACGAGGTCGTGCAGGTCGCGTTCGGTCTCGGCGCGCGATTTTGCGATCACGGCTTCGTCCCGTAGTTGATCGCGATCGATCCGCCCATCAGCGGAAGATAACCGGCATCGGCAAAACCGGCGCGCTCGAACCGCTGACGCAGCTCGATGGCGTTGGGATGATGCGTGAGCGAGTTCGGCAAGTACGCGTACGCTTCGCGCGAACCGCCGACGATGCCGCCGACCAGCGGAACGACGCCGTAGAAGTACGCATCGAAGAATCGCTTCCACACGCGGTTGGGCGCTTTGCTCACGTCCAGATTGACGAAACGCGCTCCGGGCCGGATCACGCGCAGCGCTTCTTTGAGAACGGCGTCGACGTCGACGACGTTACGCAGCGAAAACCCCATCGTCGCGCCGTCGAACGAATCGTTCTCGAACGGCAGCTGCATGACGTCGGCTTCGAGGAAGGCAGATTTCGTCTGCTGCGAGCCCGCGCGCTCGCGAGCTCGCGCGAGCATCGGTTCGCAAAAATCGACGCCCGTAATGTCGAGGCTCGGATCGACGCGCGAGAGATGAAAGACCAAGTCTCCGGTGCCGCAGCAGAGATCGACGACGCGGCCGCCTGCCGGAGGTGCCAAGAGCGCGATGGCTTTCTTGCGCCAACGCTCGTCGAAGCCCGCGGTTAAAACGCGGTTCGCCAAATCGTAGCGCGGAGCGATTCGTCCGAACATGTCCCGGACGAACGCTCCCTTTCCGCCCGCGGGCAGCGTGGTCATGTCCCGACCTTCGACCCTTGCTACGGGCGTTCTTTGTCGGGATTGGGGCGCGATGCTACACCTCAGCTCTACCTCGGCCCTCATCGCGGCAATCCAGCATGCCCGAAACGTCGCAGTCCGCGCGTACACCATCCACGGCAGCGTCCTCAAGGCACTCGAAAGCGCCGCCCGTCGCGGCGCTCACGTCGAGGTTCGTCTCGATGAGGCACCTTTTGCCGACGAAAAGGACCACCTTGCCGGAGAGAACCGTCGATTGGTCGGCGAGATGCGCGCCGCCGGAATCGACGCGGGGCTCGATCATCCGCTGCACTCCAAAGCAATCGACGTCGACGGCACGCTGTATCTCGACGAAAAGAACTGGGACGGCGAAGCCGACATCGTGGTGCGCGACGACGATCCCGGCGACTCGTCCGTCGCAACGACAAAAAGCAACGCACTCGAGCAAGAAGGCGCGCTGCTATGCGACGCGGATGCCGACGCGATCGTCGAGACCGAAACGTTCGGACGCTTCAACCCGGTGTCGGCCGCGCTCGATCGACTCGCACGCGACGGAAAGTCGCCGAGGCTGCTGGTGAGTGCCAGAGATTTGCGCCACAACGCACGCGAGCTCGCGGCGCTGCAGAAGCTTTCCGCCGACGGCGTGCGCGTTCGCGTATGCGCCGATTCGGCAAAGTTCGCGGTCGCCGGAGGTCGCGCGTGGCTCGGCAGTGCCAATGCAACCGTAGCGCACGCAAAGTTCGATATGCCCGATTGGGGCGCGTGCACGTCCGACGCGCAGATCGTTACTGCGGTGCGCGATCGCCTCGAAGCGCGCTGGGCGAGCGCGAGAGCGTTTGCTATACCGCAGGAAAGTTCTCTATGACCGCGTACGCCGCGCCGAGTGAAGTGGTCGCGCGGTCTCGTCGCAATCGTGCTCGTTGCGGCGGCGATGCGGATTCCGTCGCTATTACACGACGGAATATGGCGGGACGAAGCAAACGTCTACGTAGAGCTGGGCGCAGCGACGTTCGGCGATTTTCTTCATCGCGTGGCGGCGATCGACTTTCATCCGCCGCTGTACTTTGTTTTGGCTTATGGTTGGGTAAAGCTCGCGGGCCTGAGCGAGGTTAGCCTAAAGGCGCTGCCGTTCGCTTTTAGCGTGGCGACCGTTCCGGTCGTTTACCGGCTCGGACGAGCGGCCGATTCTGAATCGACCGGATTCGTGGCGGCGACGTTTTTCGCCGTCGCGCCTCTGACCGTAAGTTACTCGACGATGTACCTCTATCCGTTGGCAATACTCGCGGACGGATTACTCGCGCTCGCCGTAACGACGGCACGCCGGAAACCCCATTCCGCGCTGCAGTACGCGGCCGTATTCGGTACGTCGCTGCTCGCCGTCTACTCGCACTATACCGGCCTGATCATCGCAGCGCTTTTGATCGTTTGGGCGCTGTTCTCACCGCGCGGCTGGAAGCATGGCGCGCTCTTGGCGTGCGCGATCCTGCTCGGCGCGCTGCCGTTCGCGTTCTGGCTTCCCGTGTTCTGGCATCAGCATCACGTTGGACTGCCCTATCAGTCTCCCGCGCCGTTTTCTCGATCCGCTCAGGCCGTCGCGTTGGCATTGGCACAACTCGTTCCGGTTCCACCCGCGCCGGTCGCCGTCGCTCTGTTTACCTCGATGCTGGCGCCGGGCGCGCTCCTCGCGCTTCGTAACCGTGGGTGGCAGTCCGATGGTTTTGCCTTGGGCGCCGTTTCGATCTGCGCCATTCTTGCCGTTGCGTCCACGGGCTTACTCGTGGTGCGTTACGTTCTGCCTTTCTGTTCGCTGTTCTACGTTTGCGTAGCGTGGCTGTTGACGCTTACCGCAGGTCACCTGCGGTCGAACGACCCGTCGACGTGGAAACGATGGAAAGTCCCGGCCACCGCCCTCCTGGCGGCCGTGCTCCTCGCCGCGAACACGTCGTATACGCTAGC
>DASRSM010000180.1:0-18470 GCA_035656415.1 Vulcanimicrobiaceae bacterium
TCTTGTCGCGCGCGTACATGACCGTCGTGTGGTCTTTCTTCCCGAACTCGCGAGCGATCTGCGGCAGCGAATATTGCGTGAGTTCGGTGGCGATGTACATGGCGATCTGACGGGGCGCGGCCAAGCGCTGATCGCGGCGGCCGTTATCCATTTCCTTAACGGTGAGGCCGTGCGCGCCGGCGACGGTTTCTTTAATCTTCGGAATCGTTATGCGCTGCAGCGGTACTTGAGCGACGGCGCTCTTGAGCACTTCGGCAGCGAGATCGATCGTAATCGGCGATTTCGTCAGCGACGCGTACGCGACGACGCGAATGAGCGCGCCTTCGAGTTCGCGGATGTTCGACGGAATAACTTTGGCGATGAACGACGTCACTTCGTCGGGCACCGGAATCTTTTCGCTCTCGGCCTTCTTACGCAGGATAGCTTCGCGCGTTTCGAGATCGGGCGCCTGAATGTCGGTGAGCAATCCCCACTCGAATCGCGAACGTAAGCGCGACTCCAGCGTCTGAATCTCTTTGGGAGGGCGGTCCGACGAAATGATGAGCTGGCGTCCCGATTCGTGCAGGGCGTTAAACGTGTGGAAGAACTCTTCTTGCGTCGTTTCTTTGCCGGCCAAGAACTGAATGTCGTCGATCAGCAATACGTCGACTTGGCGGTAACGGTTGCGAAACTCCGGCGTGCGGTTGTTTTGCAGCGCGATGATGAACTCGTTGGTGAACTTCTCGCAGGTCAGGTAGACGACGTTGGAGCCGCCGTTGTCTTGCAATACGCGATGTCCGATCGCGTGCATCAAATGCGTCTTGCCTAATCCCACGCCGCCGTAGAGGAAGAGCGGATTATAGGCTCGTGCCGGAGCGCTTGCGACCGCTTGCGAGGCTGCGTGCGCGAACCGGTTGGAATTTCCGATGACGAATTCCTCAAAAGTATAACGGACGTTAAGGTTTGCCGTGCGCAGCTCTTCGGGCGGACGCGCGGCGGGCGCGCTGGTTGAGGTCGCCGGGCCGGACTCTCCGCCCGGCTCCGCTACCGATAAGCGCAGCTCCAGCTCAGCGCCGAAAACCTCGCGTAAAACGTCGAGAATTTGGGCTTGCAGCTTGCTGCCGACCCATTCCCGAGCGAACTTACTGTGGACGGCGAGGTGGAGTTCGTCCGCGTGGTACGAGACGAAACGCATCGGTTTGATCCACATTTCGAATACGGGCTTCGAAAAATTGCGTTCGAGCGTTTCAAGCGCCGACCGCCACAACTCGTTAGAGGTGTCGGGTGATCCAACCGCAAGCGCCATCCTAGTGCGACCCCGTTTTCGGTGTGAACTGGGCCACCCGCCCAAGCCCCTGAGGGGCCCAGTCGTTGGCTTAATCAAGGTGCGGTCCTGCGGGTTCTATGCACGACTTTATACACTTATCCACAGGTCGCTTCTAACGGTTTTACCGCGATTTTTCGAAACTATGAACCGGCTACCCTTAGGGGGTTGACAGGCATCAAAACAGCGGCGCCGTAAGGCTTTCTGATAGAACTCTGAGGGGTTGCCGCGATGGTTTTCCACAGGGTTGTCCACATATGTGGAAAGACTTAGGGCTCGGGACGCCCTTCCGTCGTCTCCAGCGGAACTTGCCCTTGCCATCGAGCCCATGCCCCTGGTATACTCCGACGGCTATGTTCCAGTTCGACCTTCAGCTGTTCGCCTCTAAAAAGGGCGCCGGCTCCACGCGTAACGGGCGCGACTCCAACGCTCAGCGCCTCGGCGTCAAACGCTTCGGCGGCGAGCAGGTGATCGCCGGCAATATCATCGTGCGCCAGCGCGGCACCCGCTTCCACCCCGGCCATAACGTCGGGATCGGCAAGGACCATACCCTGTTCGCCTTGGTCAACGGGACGGTAACCTTCGCGCTGCGCCGCAACCGCAAGCACATCGACGTCATCCCGGCTGCATAGAAGCCGCGAACGTTAAGGATTGCCGGGGGGCCATGAGGCCCCCTTTGATTTTTCAGCGAAGCTGAGCCGACCGTGCAGTTTATCGACGAAGCCAAGATCGCGGTAGCCGCCGGCAACGGCGGCGACGGCATTATTGCGTGGCGCCGAGAGAAGTTTATTCCCAAGGGCGGGCCGGCCGGCGGCGACGGCGGCCACGGCGGCAGCGTCTATCTCGAAGCCGCGACCGAGCTCTCAACCCTGGTCGAATTCCGCTTTCGCCATAGCTTCGCGGCCGATTCCGGCAAGCACGGCGGTACGTCGAATAAGTCCGGACGCAGCGGTGAAGATCTCGTCGTGACGGTTCCGGTCGGAACGCTCGTGTACCGGACGTTCGAAGGCAAGTCCGAGGCGTTCGTCGCGGACCTCGCGCACGCCGGCGAGCGCGTCGTCGTCGCCAAAGGCGGTCGCGGCGGCCTCGGCAACCAGCACTTTGCCACCAGCACGCGCCAGGCGCCGCGATTTGCCGAGAAGGGCGAGCCGGGGGAGCGGTGCGCGGTGCGGCTCGAGCTGAAGCTGCTCGCCGACTGCGGCATCGTCGGCGTACCGAACGCCGGAAAGTCGACGCTGCTTTCGGTGGTTTCCGCCGCGCGCCCGAAGATCGCCGACTACCCGTTTACGACGATCGAACCGCAACTCGGCGTCGTGCGCGTGTCGGACGAGAACTCGTTCGTCATGGTCGACGTGCCCGGTCTCATCGAAGGCGCGCACGAAGGCGCCGGTTTGGGCGATTTATTTTTGAAGCACGTCGAGCGCACGCGCGTGCTCGTGCATTTGCTCGACGGCGCGAAAACGCTCGACGAAATCCTGCACGACAAAGAAACGATCGAGCGCGAACTGGGTGCGTGGAATCCCAAGCTGCTGGAAAAGCCGGCGATGATCGTCCTTAACAAACTCGATCTCCCCGACGCGCGAGAACGGTTCGAACAACTGCGCGCGCAGTTCCCGGAGATTCGCGGCATCAGCGCGGCGACCAACGAAGGCGTGCGCGACTTGATTTACGCCGTTTGGCAGATCATCGAGCATGCGCCGATGCCCGAGATCGTCACGCCGCAGCCGGCGCACATCGAACTGGTGCCGCGCGACGCGTTCCGCATCGAGCGTGCCAAAGATGGGGCATTCGAGGTTTTCGGCGAGCGCATCGAACGGCTCGCCTCGATGACGAATTTCGAATCGGACGAAGCGTTGGCGCGTTTCGAGCGCGCGCTGGGAAAGATGGGAGTAGAGAAGAAATTGCGCGAACTTGGCGCCGTTGAAGGGGATACCGTGCGCATCGGGCAGTATGAGTTTACGTATTCGTAAATGAGGCTTGGAATTTTCGGTGGGACATTTGATCCCATTCATAACGGTCATCTCTTCGTCGCCGAATCCGCTCGCTTGCTCGAGGGGCTCGATAAAGTGCTGTTCGTGCCGGCCAGTAACCAGCACTATCGCGACAAGCCCGAAGTGACGGCCGAACATCGCTGCGCGATGATCTTGGGCGCGATCGCGAGCAATCGCGCGTTCGAGCTCGACGACACGGACTTGAGGCCCGATTCGACCGGCTATACCGCCGATCTGTTGCCCAAGCTGCAAGGTAAGCATCCCGGCGCAAGCTTTACGTTTATTATCGGCGCCGACTCGCTGGTGAACTCCAACTGGGTCCGCTTCGACGAAGTGCTGCAAGCGCTGGAGAAATTTGCGATCGCGCCCCGTCCGAGCGTACGCACCGATGCGTTGCAGCGCGTGATCGAGGCGGTTCCCAATACGTTGCGCGAGCGCGTTACGACGCTCAACATGCCCGAAATTCCGAGCTCGTCGACGACGGTCCGCACGTTGCTCAATCAAGGCCGCAGCGTGCGCTACTTGGTTCCCGAGCCGGTCTGGCAATATATCGCCTCGCAAAAACTTTATGGAGTTCCCGCCGCCGTTTAAGGCGGTCGCCGTCGCGCTGTTCGCGCTTGCCGGCTGCGCCGCGCAAACGTCGGCGAACGATGCCGCCGTTTGCGATGCTTACAACGCCGGACGTTCGCACGTCGAGGTCGTTGCCGACGGCCGCGTTACGCGCGTGCTGGGCATTCAAAACGGCCGCGTGAGCCCGCACGAGGGCTTTCTCATGCGGCTCAACTCCGGATGCAACGCGATCGTACGCGTCGAGGTCAACACCGATCTCGCCGGTACGTTTCCGGTTTCGAAAGGCGATCCGGTCACCGTCAAAGGCGAGTACGAATACTATTCGCGCGGCGGCGTGATTCACTGGACCCACCACGACCCGCGCTTTCACCACGAAGCCGGATTTATTGAAATCGGCGGCAAGACGTACGAGTAGCTCGCTACTGTCGTCCTTACGCCAGTTGTTTGCGGTAGCGGATGACGCTGAACGTCAGTAGGATCAGCGCGAACAGGAACAGCCACAGAAAATTCTGCCAAAGCACGTCGAACGGGCTGCCCTTGATGAGCGCGCCGCGCGCGATGATGGCCCAGTTCGCGACGGGATTGGGAATCGTAAACGGCTGCAGCCATTTCGGCATCGCTTCGATCGGCGTGAACGCGCCCGACAGCGCGGCCAGCGGCGGGTTGAGAAAAAAGACGGCCAGTTGCGCCTGGAGTGCGTTTTTGGCGAGTGTCGCGACGAATATACCGAGCGCGATTCCGGAAAGTACGCAAAGCGCGGCGCCGAGAATCACGAGTCCCAACCCGCCGTGGAACGGCACGCCGAAGATAAAGCGGATCGCGGCGATCGAGACGGTCGTCATCGTGCCGAGCAGCAGAAAGAGCGGAATGATCTTCGCGAGGATGATCTCCGACGTCGTCGCCGGCGACATCAGCAACTGATCGATCGTGCCCGCCGAGCGCTCCTTGATCATCATGGTCGAGCAGATCATCGAGCCGTTGAGAATCATGAGCATGCCGAGGACGCCGCAGACCATGAACCACGAGCCCACCAGGCCGGGATTATTGAGAAACGCCGGCATGAGTTGGACCGGACCGCCCGCGCCGATCACGTGCAGCGTTCGCAGGTTATCGATCGAGATGATTTCCGAAGCGTAGCCTTGCGCGATCTCCGCCGTGTTGGCATTGGTCCCGTTGAGCAGAAACTGGACCTGGGCGACTTCATGGCGGTAGAGAGCGCGGGCGTAGTCGTACGGAATGACGACGGCGGCGTCGAGCGCGCCGACGGTGATCGCGCGTCCCAGAGCCTGCGTCGACGGATAGAAGCCTTGCAGCTTGAACGCTTGGCTTTGCGTCAGCGCCGAAATCAACTCGCGGCTTTCCGGCGTCTGCGATTCGTCGAGGATTCCCAGCGGAAGATTCGTCACGTTGGCGCTGAGCACGAAGCCGAAGATGCAGAGCTGAATGAAGGGTGCCAAGATCGCGACGAACGCGATGCGCCGGTCGTGTCGCATTTGCCGGAACTCTTTGAACAGCAGCGCGCGAAAGCGGGAACCGAACATCAGTACTTCAGCTGCATCGTGCGCGTGCTGCGCCACGCATTGGCGTAAAAGACCGACCCAATCGCGGCGATAACGAGAGTCTTCCACCACGTCGCCGACCAGCCCGCGCCTTGCAGAAACGCGTCGCGAACGATCTCGATGTAGTAACGTCCCCAGACGAAATTGCAGATCCAGCGCAGCTGGACCGGAATGTTCTCGATCGGAAAGAGCAGTCCGGACATGATGAAAACGAGCAAGAAGCCGCCCAGCGCCACCACCGAGATCGCGCCGAGCTGATTGGGGATCGCCACGCCGACCATGACGCCGAAGGCAGCGACGCAGAACGCGTAGAGGATCGACCCCACGATCAGCGGCGTCGGATCGACGACCAGGCTCACGCCGAAATAGGTGAACAGCAAGATGGTCAGCAGTACCGCTTCCATGGCGAAGACGACCATAATGGCCAAGATCTTCCCGAGCAGGTACTCGTGCGCCGAGATGTTCGAGACGTAAATCTGCAGGATGGTTTTCTCTTCGCCCTCACGCGCGACCGAGAGCGCCGCAAGCAGCGTCGGAAAGAGCGTCAGGACCAAAACAAAAATGCCGGGCCCGTAAAACTTTTTCGAGTCGAGGCCGGGATTGAACCACAATCGGATGACGGCCCGAATGCCTTCCTGCGGCCGCGCGGCGACCCGCACGTTGTACGCGGCAATGACCGACTGAGCGTAACCGGCGACGAGTTTGGCGGTGTTCGCGTCGGTGCCGTCGACGAGCAACTGCACCGGTACGCCTTGATGGCGCGCGAGATCGTGCTCGAAGTGTTCCGGAATGACCAGCACGCCGCGCACGTGATTGCCGGCGAGCGCGCGGATCGGATTTTCTTGCACCGGCCACGTGACGACGCGAAAGGTCAGCGACGCCCGGAAGGCGTCGACCAGCGCGATCGATGACGGCGTGTTGTCGAGATCCTGAACGACCAGCGGCATGTCGTCGACGGTCAGCGAGATTGCCGTGCCCATGAGCAGCAGCAAGAACGCCGGCAACAGCAGCGCGAGCGCGAGTGCCAGCCGGTCGCGAACGAGCTGCGTAAGTTCTTTGCGTACCTGTGCGAAGATGCGGCGCATTAGGCGGCGGCCTCGACGGCGCCGATAAAGACGTCTTCCAGCGAGAACTGCGCTCGCCGCGCTGCGATCACCGAGACGCCGGCGCTTTGCAGTTGCTGCTCGAGCGTCCGGATCGCCGTATCCGCATCCCCGTCGACCACCACGTGCAGACGGTCGCCGAACAGCGACACGTGCCAACGTTCGGCCGCAGCGTGCAGCGCCGCGACGGCTTTTTGCGCGTCGTCGACGCGAATCTCGATCAGCGATCCTCGCTGGCGCGACTTGACCTCGGTCGGCGTGCCCTGCGCGATCAGCCTTCCGGCGGCCATGAAACCGAGCCGGTTACACTGCTCGGCTTCTTCTAAATAGTGCGTCGTGACGAGCACGGCGGTGCCGGCTTCGGCGAGTTGGTCGATCATGCTCCAGAAGCTCCGCCGCGCGATCGGATCGACGCCCGAGGTCGGTTCGTCCAAGAACAGCACCGTCGGCTCGTGCATGATGGCCGAACCGAACGCGACGCGCTGCTTCCAGCCGCCGGGCAAGCTTCCGGTAATATCCTCTTCCTTGCCGCGCAGTCCGGCAAAGTCGAGCACCCACGCGATCTTTTCGGCGCGCTCGTTTTTTGGAACGCCGTAGACGCCCGCAAAGAACTCGAGGTTCTCGGCGATCGTGAGATCGTCGTAGAGCGAAAACTTCTGCGACATGTAGCCGACGCGGCGGCGCACCTCGCGCGAACGAACGTTCCCCTTCACGCCCGCGAGCGTCGTCGTTCCCGACGTCGGCACCAGCAAGCCGCACAACATGCGGATCGTCGTCGTCTTACCGGCACCGTTGGCACCGAGTAAACCGTACACTTCGCCGAATCCCACTTCGAGACTCAATCGATCGACCGCGGTAAAGTTGCCGAAGCGTTTCACGAGCGAATCGGCGCCGATCGCTACGTCGTTGGGCCGGTCGACCGGCGCGCGCTGCATCGGGAACGGACCGCAGTCCGGCGGAGGATCCGTCGCTCGTATCGATGCGACGAAAACGTTTTCGAGCGTCGGTTCGTCGGTGCGAACGTCGCCCACCGCGATGGCTTGGCTCGTTAGCACCGACGTCACGTCGTTGCGCACTTGTTGCACCTGCGTGTCGGCGGCCAAGACGTCGAGATGATCGCCGAAGCGCTGCACGTCCACGACGCCGGGCCGCGCTTCGATCGCACGCACCGCGGCGCCGACTTGCCGCAAATCGCTTAGGTAGACTTCGAGCCGCTGCGCGTGCAGGCTCTTGCGTAAACGATCGGGCGTGTCGAGCTCTCGGATTTCGCCGAGATGCATGAACGCTACGCGATTGCAGCGTTCCGCTTCGTCCAAGTACGGCGTCGCTACCAGGATCGTCAAACCTTCGGTCGCTAAACGCGCGAGCGAATCCCAGAACTCGCGGCGCGAAACGGGATCGACGCCCGTCGTCGGTTCGTCGAGCAGCAGCACGTTCGGCTGCGGCACGAGCGCGCACGCCAGCGCCAACTTCTTTTGCATGCCGCCGCTGAGATTGCCGGCGAGGCGATCCTCGAACTGCGCCATGCCGAACAGGCCGAGGTAATGACGGCCGCGCGCGATTACCGTGTCGGGCGGCGCCAAGCGCAGATCGCCGATGTAACGGATGTTTTCCATCACGGTGAGATCGTGATAGAGCGTGAAGCCTTGCGTTAAATAGCCGGTTTTCAAGCGTGCGTCGCGCGCGCTTTGACCGAAGACGTCGACGTCGCCCGACGTCGGATTCATCACGCCGGCGAGAATCTCGAACGTCGTCGTCTTACCGGCTCCGTCGGGACCGATGAATCCAAAGATCTCGCCTTTGGCAACGTCGAACGTAACGCCGCGCACCGCTTCGAGGGTGCCGTAATTTTTGCGCAGGTCGCGAAGAGCGACCGCTACTTCTGCCACGATCCGCCGACGAGAATCTGACCGTCGGCAGGCATTCCCGGCTTCGCATTGCCGAAGCCGCCGCGAAGCCCTAACTTAACGCCGAAAACCTGCTGCACGCGATCGCTCTGGAAGTACGTGTTCTCCGGTGTGAACATCGCGTCGGGATCGATGCGCATGACGTAGGCGTCGATCGGATTCTTGTGTGAGGGGTCGTCATCGAGGAAGACGCGCGCGGATTGGCCGAGCTTTACCTTGGCGATCTCACCCTCGGGGATGAACCCGCGCAAATACACTTTCTGTAAGTTGAGCAGCGTGACGACCGGCGTGCCCGCGGCGAGAACTTCACCGGGTTCCGCGGTTCGCGTCAGCACCGTGCCGGCAAACGGTGCGCGAATCGTGAGGTCGCGTAAGTTCGCGCGCGCTTGATCCAGATTGGCCTGCGCGGCGGAAACCGCCGACCCTTGTTGATTGATCTGTCCCGATACGGCGGCGGCTTGCTGTTCGCGCATCGGTGCGTTGCTCAAGTTCGCGGTTGAGGCGGTGAGCTCACCCTGCGCGGCCTGCGCCCGCTGCCTGGCGGCGGCCAGCGCGCTCGCCGCTTGCTGCGCCTCGGACTCGGCGCGATTGCGCTGGAGTTCCGAAACGTCGCCGGTGCCGTATAAGCTCTTGCTGATTTTTTCGTTGTACGCCGCGAGATTGTACGCGGCCTGAGCTTGCGAGAGCTGCGAGTTCGCGGCCGCGACTTGCGACTGGGCCGCGCTGACGTCGCCCGACGCTCCGACGCCGGCTTGCTGCGTTCCGATCTGCGCCTGACGCAGCTGTGCCTGCAACACCGGCACCTGCCGCTCGGCCATCGAGACGCGCGCTGCGGCATCGTCGACGGCGGCACGGGCTTGCGCGTCGTCCAACGTAGCGATCACCTCCCCGGCGGCGACCGTATCGCCTTCGCGAACGTGGACCGCAAGGACGCGGCCCGGAAGTTTGGACGCGACCGCGGAGTCGTCACCTTCGATGCGGCCGCTGACCGCGACCACGTTGCCGGGCGCACCCGAACACGCCGCGATCGACAGCAGCAGGGCCGTGCCGAGGAGGGCGCAGCGAAGAAGGCGTTGATCCACGCGAACACGCACCCCGCCCTGATACTGCAATGAGCGAGCCCTGTCCCCTCACGAGAATTGTCTTAGCGAGCGCGTCGCCGCGCCGTTTGGAGCTGCTGCGCTCGCTCGGCTTGGACGTCGAGGTCGCGCCCAGCGGCTACCACGAGCCCGACGCGCCGCATCTCTCCCCGGCCGAGCTCGCGACCGGGCATGCGCGCGAAAAACTCGGGGCCGCGATGGCCAGAATCGGCGATTCGCCGCTACCCGTCGTCGCGGCCGACACGGTTGTCGACGTCGACGGTCTCGCATTGAACAAGCCGGCCGACCGCGAAGACGCGGTCCGCATGCTGCAAATGCTCTCGGGCCGGGAGCATCTCGTGCACACCGCTTTCGCGTTGGCCGTACCGGGAGGCGAAATCGTCGCCGAACGGTCGACGACCGTCGTTCGCTTTTTCCGGTTGTCGCCGGAAGAAATCGCGGACTACGTGTCAACCGGGGAGCCGCTCGATAAAGCGGGGGCATACGGCATACAAGGGCTCGCTGCCGCGTTGGTGGAGTCGATAACCGGCGACTTTTACACGGTCATGGGCTTTCCGTTGGGGCGCTTCATTCGCGCGTTGCGGCGGTTGGGATTTACGTTGCCCCTGCCGAAGACTCAAATAACGTAGGGCGTTTAAAAGAGGGGCCTCCCCATTTTCACGTATCGGGACGAACGAAAACTCTTCGCGCTGATCACCGTTATCATCATTGCGGCGATTGTCGCGCTCGTGCAAATCAATGCCGAGCGCGCGGGTGAAGAAAGTCCGATTGCAACCGCGGCGACGTCGCTTCTCGGCGTCACCGAAGTTGTGATTGCGACCGGCGTCGAGGTCGTGCGGTCGGCGGGAACCGGTATCATTTCGCTTCCGACGCTCGTTCGCGAGAACGGACAGCTGCGCGACGAGAATCGTAAGCTGCGTCAAGAGAACGCGCGACTGCACGAGCTCGCTTCCGTTTATGCATCCGAAACGACGATCCGTCCTATCGTCGATCTGTACCACGGCGTCGAGGCGCGCGTCGTCGGATTCCCGCCCGAGAACGAATCGCAAGCGGTCACGATCGATAAGGGATCCCTTGCCGGCGTGAAGCGCGATGACGGCGTGCTCGACTCCAACGGCGTGGTCGGACGCATCGCGTCGGTCGGACCGTTCTCGAGCACGGTCGTCTTGATCACCGATTATACGAGCCGCATTCCTGCGGTCGCACGGCTCGGACGCTGGTGGGGGATTGCACGCGGAAATCTCACGAGCGTGCGTATGGAATACATTCCGGAAGACGCGCCGCTGCGCCCCGGCGACATCATCGTCACGGGTGAAGGGCGGTCGTTCCACGCCGGCGTTCCCATTGGGAGCGTCGTTGCGATCGAACGCGGCGACACGACGCTGTATCAAACCGCGGTGGTAAAACCAGCCGCAGCGTTGGGTGCTCTCGATCGCGTTGTCGTTGTCCCGCAGTAGAGTTCCGAGCTCCCCCAAACGCCGCTTCGCCTCGTACGCCGGGCCGCAGTGGCATATCGTGGCGCTCGTTTTATTGGGTGCCATCGTCGCGCAGGCGACGCTCTTGCATTTCGTCGCAATTCGCGGCGCAATTCCAAGCCTCGTGTTGGTTGCGGTCGTGTGGTTCGCCATCCGCGTGGACGTGCGGAGAGCCGCAATTTATGGGCTTTTTGCGGGAATTTGTGAGGACGTGCTCGCCGCCGGAACGGGCGGCGCGTGGACGATTTCGACGACGATCACCGCGATGCTCGCGAGCGTTCTTTCGCGCGGATTTTTCGCCGATTCGATTCCGATCGTTGCTGCGGCCACCGCGATTGCGACGCTCGTTCGCGCGCTCATCTTCTGGACGGTGATGTCGCTCGAGGGGTATCCCGGCGGCTTGGCCGGCGCGCATTTCCATCGAGCGCTGTGGCAGGCGCTCCTCGACGTGGTGGTCATGGTTGCTGCGATGCTGATCGTGCGGCGTTTCGAAACCAACCGGTCGTGAGCTACACCTACGAGCGGCGCAAGAAGCCGCGCTGGGAGCGCCCGATTTGGCGTATCGTCGGATTCGTCGGGTTCGTTGCGTTGCTGTTGATCGCGCTCGTCGTTCGACTGATACAAATTCAAATTGCCGACGGCGAGCACTACCGTGAGTCCGCGATGGCCAATCAAGTGCGCTTGATTCCCGTTGCCGCACCGCGCGGGATCATCCGCGACCGGCACGGTGTCGCCATGGTGCGCAGCCGGCCCTCGTTCGTCGTCGGTATGATTCCGTCGCAAGTTACCGACGTAAAGAGCGAGCTGCGCGCCATCTCGCAGACGCTCGGCATCGGCGAAGACAAACTATGGGAAAGACTCCTTCACCACCACGGCGTGAACTATCGCAACTTCGACGAAGTGGCGACGTACGAGCCCTACGGTCCCGTGCTTCTCGCCGAAGACGTTCCGGTGTCGCGCGTCGCGAGGCTTTCCGAAGTGCTGACCGATCTTCCGGGAATCGATTTGGAAGTGCAAGCGATTCGCGACTATCCGTATCGCGGCGAAGGATCGCATTTGTTCGGATACGTGGGTCAAATCACGGAGAGTGAGTATCAGCGGCTCAAAGCGCAAGGATACGCACTCAACGACGTTGTCGGCAAAGATGGATTGGAATCCACGTACGATTCGTATTTGCGCGGCGTGCCCGGCGGCCAGCGGGTCGTGGTCGACGCGACCGGGTCGGTGGTCTCGACGACCTCGGCCCAGGCACCGATCTCCGGCGACACCTTGGTAACCAATATCGATTGGCGGCTCCAGCAGATCGTCGAGGAGGCCTTGTCCGACGGCATCAAGAGCTGGGGGCACGGGCGGAAGCTGTCCGGCGGAGTCGTGGTGGAAGATCCGTGGACCGGCGGGATCCTGGCGCTGGCGAGCTATCCGAACTTCGACCCCGACGACTTCGCCGCGGACAACCAGCGAAAGATCGCCTTCGACCTGACCGACCCCACGCAGCCGCTCTTTAACCGCGCGATCGCCGCGGCGACGCCGACCGGATCGACGTTCAAGATGGTCACGGGATCGGCCGCGCTGACCGAGGGCGTCGTCAAGGTGAACCAGGTAGTCTACGATACCGGCGGTTGGAACTGCGGCGGCTTCTACGCCCGCGACATCGCGGCCGGCGGACTCGGCAACACGACGTTCGTGCCGGCACTGGCCGCGTCGAGCGACGGATACTTCTTTCGGTTAGCCTGGTGGCTGGGTAACGAACGGCTGCGCAAATATGCTCTCGCGTTCGGACTGAACGCCAAAAGCGGCATCGACCTCCCGGGTGAAAACGAAGGCAACTGGCCCACCAACGCGTGGTCGATGCGCAACTTCGGCGTGCCGATGGAGCCCAGCGATTCGTGCTTCCTCGGCATCGGGCAAGGCGCAATGCAAGCGACGCCGCTGCAAATGGCGAACATTGCGTCGGCGGTGATCAACGGCGGCACGCTGTGGCGGCCCTACATCGCGCGCGAAGTTCGCAAGCCGAACGGAACGCTGGTAAAGACGTTTTCGTCGCGAATCATTCGCCACGTTCCCGTCACGCGAGAGGCGCTCGCCGCGGTGCGCGAAGGCATGGGCAAAGTCACCGATCCGGGCGGCACGGCCTACGGCGAAAAAATCGCCGGCCTGCCCTACTCCGGTAAAACGGGAACAGTCGAAACGGCCGGCGGCAGCGGACCGAACACGACGTGGTTCATCGCCTGGGCGCCCACCAATCATCCGAAACTAGCGATGGCCGTCTTCGTCGATCGCAGCGGCGGTTACGGCGCGAGCGTCGCGGCGCCGATTGCGCGCCAAGTCCTAATCAAGTATTTCAACATCAAAGATCCGGGCCCGGGATATTAAGCGCGGCTTTAATCGCTTTGCGCACGGTGGGTGTGCGTTCGTCGCGCGATGCGGCGCGCAGCGCGTCGATGCACCACGGTTGACCGATGAGCGCTAGACGCTCGACGAGATCGACGCGCATCGCAGCATCGCACGTTTCGCCTTCATCGACTCCGGCAGCTTCGAGCCAAGCCACGCTCGCGCTGTCGTCTTGCGGCTCGACCGAACGCGCGCGCGCCCAAATCGAGCCGACGGCAAAGGCAAGCGCGGCACCGGCAAAGACGATAGCCGGGATCGCGTAGTTAATCGACGGCCAAGTGTGCAGCGCCGCGAAGTGCGTCTAAGACGCCGGCGAGCGAGTCGTCGAGTCCGCGGTTGACGCTCGTCGTCAGCACCCGATGGAACTCGTCGATCGGAAGTTCGGAAAGTACGGTGAAAACTCGCAAGATTTCTTCGCGGTACGCAGCGAGCGTGACGGAACGCGTGCCGTCGTGCAGCACGCCCGTGCCGAGCAGCTGCGCGTTGATAATCCATGGATTGACCGCGCCGAGCGGCGCCGTATCGAGCTCGGGCATGAGCGCGCGAACCTTATCGACGTCGACCGAGCCTTCGATGCGCACGATGCCGGTCGGCGGCTCGAGCGCGTCTTGCGGCGGCGAAACGACGAGCTCGTCGAGCAGCACGCGTAGTGCGGCGCGGCTGTCACGGTCTTCTAAATCTTTGCCGGTAATGGTTAAGCGCGGCATGCGCAAACGCACGAAGAAGCGTTCGAGCGGCGCGCGGACCGCGCGGCTTGCGTTGATAAACGCCGACGACAACGCGGGCGTCGCCGCGACGGCGTTTTCGGGGAAGAGCATGCGCAGCGCAAAGAGATGCTGCACCAAACCGCCCGCTTCACTGCGCTCGAGCAGCTTGAGCGTGTGCGCGAGCCGGTCGGCGGCAAAATCGATGTAGAGCATCGGTCCGCCGGTCGCTGCGATCGGCGCCGGAAACGCTGCGGGCGTTTCGAGCCGCTCGGCCTGTTGAGCGATGACCTCGGCGATCGCTCGCGGCGGAGCTTCTTCGAGCGCCGGCATTGCGACGGGTTCCGGCTCGGACACCTGCGGCGGTAACGGCGGCGGTTCGTACGCGGCCGCCGATTCGGCGGGGAAGATTCGTGCGACCGAGAGCGGTACGCCGATCGTCGATTCGCCGAGCGTCGGTTGCGCTTGCACGCGCAATGCCGGCGCGGCGATCGCGACGTTTTGTCCGTCACCCCATTCGAGAATCGCGCGCGTTTCGAGCGTCGTACCCGCTGCAAGCGGTGCGATCGTGCTGACTTCCCAGCGAATGCGCAGCTCGACGTTGGGATTGACGTCGGCAAGCATCAAACCGCGATTCGACCATAAGATCGAGGCGCCCGCTTCGTCGGCAAGCGCGAGACCGTTGACCGTGGTGCTCGACGGCACGTATACCGCAAGATTCGTCGGAATGACGCGCACGAGCAAACGATCGGCGGGACCGTCGCCTTCGTTGCGCAAGCGAATCTCGTAATACACGTGCTCGCCGGCGTTGACGTTGTCCGAGGGCGCGGCCAAGAGCTGGGCGCTGCTGAAATCCGGTTGCGCGTGCGTCGGTACTTCCAGCGGCGGAAACTGTACGGGACTGATGCCTTTTCCGCGCAGCCAGCCTTCGAGCGTCAACGGCCGATCGTGCGGTACCGGACGCAGCAATCGCAGCGTCAACCGCGCTTCGTGCGTGCGCTCCGCCGCAACGTCGCCGAACACGAGCCCTTCGCGATCGCGGCGTGCGTCGATCGCGCGCTCGAGCGCGAGCTCGGGGGGCAGCGTGAGCGTTAGCCGCGCGTCGCGCAAAACGTCCGAACCGGCGTTGGTGAAGCGCACGAGCACGTCGACGAACCGGTGAGGCCGAAGCGGTTCGGTGGAAGCGAGCTCCCACGCCACCGACTCGCGGAACACTTGCGGTCGCGAGCGCACGACGACGGTCGACGTACCGAGATCGATCGCGCCGCCGTCGTGTTCGAGCACGACGCCCAGCGTCACGTTCGAACGATCGGGCACCTTCGACGCAACGCGCGCCGAGATAATGAAAACGCGTTCGTGATGCGGAGGAACGATGCCGAGATCGAGCGGCTCCCGATACGGCAGCGGCTCGTCGGTCGATTCGGCAACGCGCACGTCGTCGAGGTGTACGCCGGGGATGACGCGCAGCCGGACGTTGCGTTCGGGCGCCGTGCCGTCGTTGTACACGTGGGCGAGAAAGCGAACATCGTCGCGCGCGTGCGCGACGCCGTGATCGGCTTCGACGTAGTTGCGCGCGCGGTTGAAGCGCGGCGAAACGCGTACGGTAAGGCGCCGCGCGAAATCGCGTTCGCCGCCTTTCCAGCGCAGGGCGGCTTCGATTGGAAGCGCCAAGTCGGCGCCGGGAGCCGGCACGGCCACCGTCGCGGCGAGACCGACTTCCACGACGCGATTGGCAGCGAGCGTTCCGATCGAGAACGTCAGTCCTTGAATCGATTCGTCGCTTACGGGTTGTCCGTCGACGCTGGCGGAGCCGGGTGCGTACACCAGTCCCGGCGGCAGCGCGAACGAAATCGCAACGAATTCGGCGGCACCTGTGCCGGCGTTGACCGCGCGCAGTGCGAGCGGTACGCGCATACCGGGTTGTACGGCGTCGTCGCTCAGCACGGTCAGCGCCGTTTCTTCGCCGCTGAAATCGACCGGCGAAGCGACGTAAATTTCCGCCGACGCAATCTGAAATTCGTTACATTCGCGCGAGCCGACGCCGCCGATCGCTTTGATGCGCGTGCTGTCGGGCAATGGCGAATCGATGATGGTTTGATACTCGATCGTTACCGATTGACCGGGCGCGAGGCGTTCCGAAACGACGGTGGCGCTGTCGTAATCGAACGGTTCGCCTTCGATTCCCAACACGACGCGGCCGTCGATGCGCGCGCTGCGCGGCACGTAAGTCGTATGCTCGGGTGCGGGCAGCAGCGCGACGACGTCGTGCGCGCTTGCCGATCCGCTATTTGCGATCGTTGCGCGTACGGAAATCGTGTCGCCGGGACGCGGCTTGTCGGGGCCGCTCAGCGTCACCAAGGTCGACGTGTTTTGCAGGATCGGGCGGCTGCGCACGACGATGCGCTCGATATTCGATGCGAGCAGCGCGGTTTGGTCGCTGACGAGCGCCGCTTGAAAAACGAGCTCCGTTCCGTCTTCGATCGGATCGTTGACGCGGAAGGAACACGAAACTTTGCGCTGCGTGTTGGGTTCGAGATCGCCGATCGACGTGCCGTTCGCGTCGACGAGATGAGCCTCGCCGGCAATCGGACGATCGTCGACGAGATCGTCTTCGGCTACGTGCGTTACGCCCTGCGGATGTGAGAACCGCACCCGCACGCCGGTAGCGCTCGCGCCGCCGAAGTTCGAGAAGCCGAACTCGGCGCGAATCGTTTCACCAGGGAGCACCGTGCGCTTGGGCTCCAGCGCGAGCGTGCGCAGACTCTCGACCAATGCTGGAGAGCCCGGAGCAAAGATGCCGGTCAACGATGCTGAGGACACTAGTGACGCTCTTTCACGCTGCCCGGCACGGCGACCTACGGCGGCGCCAAAAGCGAGAGCGTGTGAGCGATTCGCTCGGTGCGTTCGCCAGGGTTCCGAGCGAGATACTCGTCGACCGCGTCGGAGCGGCCGCGTTCCTTAAGGGCGCGGGCTGCGGCCAGCGCGACCGTCTCGGACGGGTCGGCCAAAGCGTGCTCGAGCAGTTGCGCGGAGCGATCGTCGTCGAGCGCCGAGACGGCGAAGATCATGTCGCAGCGCGCGGCCTCCGGCAGCGAGCCGAAGTCGGCCTCGGTCCTTTCGTTCCAAGCCGTGTCGACGCGGAGATCCTCGCGCGGAGTCGCCGCCTCAACGCTTTCGCGTTCTTTCGCTCGACGCCGCGGCGCGAGCAACGCGTAGATACCGATAACCGCCCCGATGACCAGCGCCGCAATCAGGACAATCGTTGTTGCGCTCATCGCTCGCTAGACGCCGGCGTGAAGCGAGGTGCGGACGACGTCGAGCGCTCCGTCGAGCACGGCGTCGCGCTTACGCTGCAGTGCGTCGATGAACTCGGTCGCGTCGGCTTGCGCGAGCGTGTCGAGGCGGTCGATCAGCAGCCCGCGGTAGTGCGCGAGCTGCTGCGTACCGTCGGGCAGTAAACGCGCGAGCGCGGCCCACGGTAGCGCCGACGCGAGCGGCGCCTCTTCGAGGCGATCCGCCAAATCCCGAAGATCCGACGGATCGAAACTGCCGCGTAGAACCAGAGACGCGGCCGGCGGTTCGGCCGGCACGCCGCGAGCGTTTGCGGCGTCTTCGAGCACGCGCTCGATGGTCGTCCGGACGGACGGCGTTTCCAGGTCGCGCGTCGCGATGACGTAGCTCGGCAGCCGCAGCTTGATGAACAGACGGTCGAACTCTTCGCGAAGCAGATCGCGCAGCGCCGGCAACGAACCGCCGTGCGCGTCGCCGATCGCATCAGGCAGGAGCGCCCGCAATGCGAACAGGTGGGTCACCATTCCGCCGAATCGCGCTTCTTCTAATAAGCGCAGCGCGCGCGCGAGCCGCTCGCCGGTAAAGGCGGCCGACGACCCCGCCCGATTCGCCATGAGCGTGCCCTCGACGATGGCGCTTTGAGCGGCGGCCGCTGGGTCTTCGCCCTGCTCGAGCGCGGCGAGGGGATACGAGGCGAGCACGCGCGTGTGGCCGTTGGGCTCGCCCACCGGCGTCGCCGGCGGCAGCTCCAGGAAGCGCTCCTCGGTAATCGCCCGTTGGCCGCCGCCGAACGCCGGACCGACCATTCCGTCGAGACCGAACGGCAACCCCGGTATGGCGTTCGCGAACACCGGCGTAGCGCGAACCTTGAGCTCGCCGCTGAAGACCTCGTCGTCGCGCTCGCCGTCGTAACGAACGTGCGCGGCACGCACGATCGCTTCGCCGGCGGGCAAACCGTTATGTACGACGTCGTGCCAGCGAATCGTCGCTTCGACGCCGGGATCGACGTCGTTGAGGACGATGCCGCGCGAACTTGCAAACGGAGCTTGCGCGCCGATGTCGCGAACCGGAACGTC
>DASRSM010000181.1:0-5110 GCA_035656415.1 Vulcanimicrobiaceae bacterium
AGTTTCGGTATAAGCGGAGAATAGGCCCTGTGATGGACGGTACTCTGTATCCTTACGTGCTCGATCCGAAACTCGCTCCGGCGATTTGGGGCGGAAACGAACTCGTGACCGAGTTCGGAAAGCACGGCGACCCCAACGCCAAAATCGGCGAATCGTGGGAGTGCTGGGACACCAACCCAGTGACCGACGGAGCGTTTGCCAAGAAAACGGTCGCCGATCTGCGCGCATCGCTAGGTTCGCAATTTTTGGGAGACCTGGATCCAGCCCGCATCTTTCCGGTGCTCACGAAGATCATTACGGCGCACGATTGGCTTTCGGTCCAGGTACATCCCGACGATGCGTACGCCCAGCGCGTCGAGCGCCAGCCCAACGGTAAGACCGAATGCTGGTACGTCTTTTCGACGGAGCCCGGCGCGGAGTTGGTCCTTGGATGGAAGCGCGACACCTCGCGTAAAGAGTACGAAGAGCGCGTCGCCGACGGAACGCTCGGCGAGATTCTCCGGCGCATCCCGGTCAAAGCGGGCGATACGATCTACATTCCCGCCGGCATGGTTCACGCGATCGGCGCGGGGATCGTGCTCTTCGAAACGCAGCAAGCCAGCGATTTGACCTATCGCATGTTCGACTGGAACCGAGTCGGCGCCGACGGAAAGCCGCGCGAGCTGCACGTGCAAAAGGCGGCCGACGTTCTGGACTATCGCCAGGGCACGGCCGGGCCGCTGATTCAGGTTCCGTACGCGTTTGAGAATATCGAGCGCACCGCGCTCATCGCCGACGCGCGTTTCGTCGTCGAACGCGCCGTCGCGGGGTCCGAACCTGCGTCGATGGCGACCAACGGGCGTCCGCTGATCGTCATGTCGCTCGACGCACGACTGGAAGTTACGTGCAACGACGTCACCGTGACGCTCGCGCCGTATCAAACCGTACTCGCTCCCGCTGCAGCGCAGTGGTGCACGGTTCGAGCCCCCGGCGATAGCTCGCCGTTCATGCTCGTAACGCCGCCGGAAAACCGCGAGCTGCTTCCAGTACGCATGCTAGCGGCGGGAGTCGATCAAGCTACGATCGACCGCTTTATGGAGCAGTTCTGACTTGCTGATCAGCGGCGTCGACGTCCGCGACTTAGCGCACAGCTATGGGACGCCGCTCGTCGCGATCAACGTCGATTCCGTCGACGCGTCGATTGCGACGTTGCACGTCGCGTGCGACCGCTACGGCGTCGAAATCGCCTACGCCGCGAAAGCCTTCTTCTGCGTCGAGTTCGCGCGGCATCTCGGCGCGCATCCAGGATTAGGCGTCGACGTGTGCTCGCTCGGCGAGTTAACGGTCGCCGAACGTGCCGGTTTTCCGGTTGCGCGAATTACGCTGCACGGTGCGGGAAAGAGCGAGCCCGAGGTACGCGCGGCGGTAGAGGGGCGCGTGGGCCGAATCGTCGTCGACGCGGTCGACGAGCTCGCGCAGTTGGCATCGTTCGGACGGCCGGCCAACGTGATGCTGCGCTTGAACACCGGTATCGACGCACAGACGCACGCATTCTTGCGTACCGGCGGCAGCGACACGAAGTTCGGACTCGCCGTTCACGACGAACCGGCCGCCGCGGAGATCTTGCTCGCCAACCCGCAACTTCGTTTCATAGGCGTACACGCGCACATCGGCTCGCAAATTTACGATAGCGCTCCCTACGTCGCCAACTCCCACGCACTGATCGAAGCTGCAGCGCGCTTCGCGGCGCACGGATTGCGCGCCGAGCGCATCATCGTCGGAGGCGGATTCGGAACGCCGACGCATCCCGACGACGAAGATGATCCGCTCGACATCGGCGCGACCATCGCCGACATTGCGCGCTGCGTGCGCGACTGCGCCGGCGATCTCGGTCTGGCGCCTCCGCGTCTAGGCATCGAGCCGGGACGAGCGATCGTCGCTTCGGCGGGCACGACCATCTATCGCGTTCTCGCGGTGAAGCGTCAAAGCCATCGAACCTTCGTGGTGGTCGACGGCGGTATCTTTGAAAATCCGCGTCCGGCGCTCTACGGGGCGCGCTATCGCGTCGTTGCAGTAGAGCCGTCGACGGCGGCAGCGGAGACGATGACGGTATGCGGGCGAACGTGCGAAAACGACGAGCTCGCGACGGCTATGCTGCCCGGCGACCTGCAACCGGGGGCGCTGTTGGCAATGCAGACCACCGGGGCGTACACTTTCAGCATGGCAGGCAATTACAACCGGCTGCCGCGCCCGGCCGTCGCCGCCGTGCAGGCCGGCGCGCATCGCCGGTGGGTACGGCGCGAGGCGGTCGACGACGTGCTGCGCAACGACGATGGCTGAACGCATCCGGACCCGGGGCGTCCGGCGTTCATGAGTATATGAGCACTCAAACCGCGACTTTTGCCGCCGGCTGCTTCTGGGGCGTTGAAGCAGCCTTCCGCCAAGTACCCGGCGTTATCGACGCCGTTTCGGGCTACGTTGGCGGACGCACCGAGAACCCAACGTACCGCGACGTCTGCAACCACACGACCGGCCACGCCGAAGCCGTCGAAGTAACCTTCGATCCGCAACGGGTAAGTTACGATCAACTGCTCGACGCGTTTTGGGAGATTCACGACCCGACGCAGCTCAATCGCCAAGGGCCCGACGTCGGCGATCAGTATCGCTCGGCAATCTTTACGTATTCGCCCGAGCAACTCGCCGAGGCGACGGCATCGCGCGATCGCGAGCAAGGCCGTTATCAGAGGCCGATCGTGACGCAGATTCAACCGGCCCCGCACTTCTGGCGCGCGGAAGAATACCATCAGCGGTACTTTGAAAAGAACGGCGGCGCTGCATGTCACATCACTCCGTCGATCGCGCGCAAATGAAGCGCTCCGCTTTCGTTGTAGCGCTGGGCGGCGGCGCGGTCGCGCTCGTTGCGCTGGGCGGGCGCGCGCGGGGCGCACCAGCCGGCACGTACGCCGTGACGCACACCGACGCGCAATGGCGTCAGATCCTCGGCGCGGATCGCTATTACATTTTGCGCGAAGGGGGCACGGAGCCGCCGAATTCGAGTCCCTTGATTGCCGAGAAGCGCGCCGGCGTCTATCGCTGCGCCGGCTGCGATCTCGCGCTGTTCACCTCGAAAACGAAGTACGACAGCGGCGACGGCTGGCCGTCGTTTTGGGATGTGCTTCCCGACGCAATCGCAAAGAAGGCCGACCACGAGTTAATCGAAGAACGCACCGAAGTGCATTGCCGCCAATGCGGTGGACACCTCGGACACATCTTCGACGACGGCCCGAAACCGACGTATCTGCGCTACTGCATCGACGGACTCGCACTACGATTCGTTCCCGAATAGGAGGCCGACAGGAGGATGACCGTGCAACCGTTCTTCAAGATCCTAGGTGCCGGTGCGATCGCGATACTCGCGATCGCGGCGTGCTCGCAAAGCAGTAGCTCCAGCACGACGACGCAATCGTCGGCGGCCGCCGAGTCGGCCGCTCCGGCAGAGTCTCCGCCGGCAACGAGCGCGCCGACGTCGGCCTCGAACATGATGGCGGCCGGGGCACCCGCCGGAAACGGTGCTAAGGTCTATCAAACGAACTGTTCGAGCTGCCACCAAGTCAACGGCGAGGGTACGCCCGGCGCGTTCCCGCCGCTCGTCAACAATCCGGTCGTCACCGGAGAACCTGCGAAACTCATTCATATTGTGAAGTACGGTTTGTCGGGAGCGATCACCGTCGACGGAAAAGCGTTCAATGGGATGATGCCGGCGTGGGGAACGCAGCTCTCCAACGCCGATATCGCCGCGACCCTGACGTACGTTCGCACTTCCTGGGGCAATAAAGCGTCAGCCGTCACCGCAGCGCAGGTCGCCGGAGTCGCCAAGTAGCCTTCAAAGCAGGTGGCCGGTAATAAGCGCGCATAAAACTTGACTGCCTGAAAGGAGCTACTATCTCAATGAGCCTTCTCGGTCGTCTTTCTGCCGGTACCCTGTTGGCCGCGATTCTCGCCGGCGCGTGCCTCGCGCCCGCTACCGCCGCCGCTCCCGTACTGGTCAAGAACTGTTTCATCACGTCGCCCAAGCCGCTGAGCAAGAATGCCAGCGGAACGCAAATCGATTACATCATTTACGGGAAAAAGGCGGCATCGCAAATAACCTTCGCGGTCGCCTATCGTAACGCCGCACAGCACTTTTTACGTACCGTCACCGATTACGGAACGTTTTCGCCGGGCGTTCAGATCAACCATCACTTCGACCTCTTCAACGACGTGACGTACGCTGGTAAAGAAGTCCAATCGTGCGTACCCATCAAGGTGAAGTGGAAAGACTCGACACTGTGGGTCGCGCCTTCTTCGCACTAACTCTCGGCGCTCATTAACCTACGAAGCCCGCGAATCGTAACGATTCGCGGGCTTTTAGCTGACGAGGCGTACTCAGCGTACCATCCGGGTAAACTGGTCGTATGAAGACGGTTCTTCTTGCACTGCTCGCACTAGGTACGACGTTTGGAATCGCTCGCTCGCAAAGCGTTCCGGTAGCGCAAGCAAGCCCCAACCCCATTATCACGCCGATGCCCGCGTTGACGCCTATTCCGACGCCTGCGCCGCTGCCGACGGTTTCGGCATTGCCGACGATTACGCCGATGCCGACTCCTACGCCGCTGGCGTCGACGACGCCGTCACCAGCAATCTAGTCACGGCGTCGACGATACGCACGGTCGGTTCGCGACGATAGTTCCACTTGGGATCGCGCGGAACCGGAGGAACGAACATCGACGCATTCGCCTCGAAAATGACGATAGCGTCGACTGTGCAACGACGGTAATGTATCGCTTGTGCTGGTGATCGAACTGGCACCCTAGCGAACAATAACGTGAGGCGTTGCGCTTGATGGCGCGCGCACAACCATCACGACGGCATTTGCGCTCAACATCCATACCAAGCGGCTTCCAGCCTTCGGTCAAGCTACTCCGCCCTGAAGGGCGAAGCTTGTCCCTGACGCCAGCTCCCGCATGAGAACCAGCATCGAGACTAGAGGCAGGTTGACGGCTGCCCGATACGCGATATTCTTGGCCGCGTTGACGTCGGCATGATCGACGTGTCCGCATCGTACGCACGCGAACTCCGCCTGCGATCGCCG
>DASRSM010000182.1:0-15902 GCA_035656415.1 Vulcanimicrobiaceae bacterium
CCACGTGCTTCGCCGACGTCATCCTATACGGATCGAAATAGAAGGCGCTGTCGGGGCCGTCGCTCGATACCGACTGGATGAGCTGGTGAGGAATGCCGTTGACGACGATTGCGAAGACGCCGTGCCGGTACGGAAAAATCCCAATCTTATAATACGGAGACCAGCTGTAGTACGATACGAGCGATTCGGTGCCTAGCGCTGCGATCAGCACGAGCGTCGCAACGACTTGGAGCGGGGTCGACGAACGAGCATATAGTGTAAGAAACGCTATCGCGACGATCACGCCCCAGGCAACCGGCGGAGCGCCCGAAAGCGAAAGCAGTGAGAACGCGCATATGCCGGCAAGGCTTCCGGCGATGTCGAGCCGGTAGGCTTCGAGCGGTTCGAACTGCACGAACGTTTGCGCGACGCCCTGCGCTATTGCCGACATGATCGCGGCTACCGAGAGAAAGACGACGGGCAGAGCGAACCAGATGGGTAGTCCCCGCGTCCCGATGGCGCCGAAGAAAATGACGTCGGCGCTGCCCGATCGGTCGATCGTTACCGGGAACCGGAGAACGAACAGAACGAAGCAGCTAAGAAGCACCGCGGCCCATGGAAAGAGATCGGGTTTGGATTGCGCTCGCAGAAACCCGATCCCGATTCCCAAGAAACTGCCCAGCAGAACGAAGTTTGAGAAGTAAGAAAGATAAACGACGTTCGAGCCGGTCCAGCGGATGAGCGCAAGCTCCACGAAGAGCATGAGAAAGCTCAGGACGACGAGACGTCCTTTTCCGGAAAGGATCCTTCCCGCAACCGCCTGGTCCATGAGGCTTCGCTAGTATTGTACGCGAAGCACGGGCCTCATGCCATCGTACCTAGGCGCGCCCCGGGGCACGCAAGACTTCATTCCTCCCGAGTCGGCGCGCTGGATCGCGCTCGAAGCCCGCATTCACACGCTAGCCGAGCGCTTCGGATACGGCGAGATTCGGACGCCGACGTTCGAAGCGACGGAGCTCTTCGTGCGCGGCGTCGGCGACACGACCGACATCGTCGAAAAGGAGATGTACACGTTCGTCGATCGCGGCGATCGCAGCATGACGCTTCGTCCGGAATGGACCGCGCCTGTCGTGCGCGCGGCGCTCGAGCACAACTTGTTCGCGCAAGGGCCGCTGCGGCTGTATTACGTCGGACCGATCTTTCGCTACGAGCGGCCGCAGAAAGGACGCTATCGCCAATCGCATCAGTTCGGCGTCGAATGTTTCGGATTCCCCGGCGCCGAGGCCGATCTCGAAGTCATTTCGCTGGCGTGGGAGTTGATTAGAGGCTATGGCATTACCGACGCGACGCTGAATCTGAACTCGATCGGTGATGACGAATGCCGCCCGCAATACCGCGCTGCGTTACTGGAACACTTTCGTCCGAATCTGGAAAAGCTAAGCGAAGATTCGCGCCGTCGTTTGGAACGCAATCCGTTGCGATTGCTCGACAGCAAAGATCCCGCCGACGAAAGCTTCGTGCAGTCGGCGCCGACGTTCGAATCGATGCTCTGCGGCGCGTGCCGCGAGCACTTCGACGCGCTCAAAGCGTACCTCGATCTCGCGGGCATTCCGTTTAAAATCAATCCGCGCATCGTTCGCGGCCTCGATTATTACAACCGCACCGTCTTCGAAATCACGTCTTCGGTGCTGGGATCGCAGAGCACGGTGTGCGGTGGGGGCCGCTACGACGGCCTGGTGCGATCGTTGGGCGGCCCCGACGTCCCCGGAGTCGGATTTGCACTGGGCTTGGAGCGGTTTCTCATGATGCTCGAAGCGCTTGGCGGCGGCGCCGAGGGGCCGCGGCGCGGCATCCAAGCGGTCGCACTGGGCGCGCAGTCCCGGGCGACGCTCGTACCGATCGTAGCCGAGCTGCGCCGCGTGCTCGACGTTCCGACCTTCGCGGACTATCAGGATCGTAAGCTCCTCGCGCACCTGAAGCTTGCCGACCGCAACCGGGCGCGCTACGCGCTGATCGCGGGCAGCGACGAGCTCGCGGCGGGAGAGCTGCTGCTGCGGGATTTAGAAAATCGCACCGACCGGCGTTTGCTGCTCGGCGGTGGAAAAGACGTTGTCGCGGCCATTGTAGAAGCGATGGAGTGATGGATAGGTCAGATCGGGACACGGAGACGCTCAACAAACTTCTCGCGCTCATGCACGAGCACGATCTCGATCGTTTGAAAGTCAAAGCCGGCGATGCCGTCTACGAAATCGTGCGCCGCGAACCCGCTGCCACGGCGGCGCCCGCGCCCGCCGTGCAGCCCGCAACGTCGCCCGCGGCCGCCGCGGAGCCTGCCGCCGCCGCCCCCCCGAACGTCAAGAAGGTCGTCGCTCCGCTGACCGGCGTCTTTTACCGGTCCTCGTCGCCCGATGCCGAAGCGTACGTTAGCGTCGGCGATCGCGTCGAAACCGGCGACGTCATCTGCATCCTCGAAGCGATGAAGCTGTTCAACGAAATTCAAAGCGACTACACGGGAACCATCGCACGGATCGTTCCGGGCAACGGCGAGCTCGTTTCGCAAGGCGAAGATTTGTTTTGGATAGAGCCATAGATTACAAGGGGCGCCGCGGCTTTGACGAGCTGCTTGCCGATCGTCGCGGACTGCTCGACGCTCCACACTACCGCAAACAGGCCGGTGCAATTGCCGATGCCGTCGCAACCGCTTTGCGCGCGGGGAAGAAAGTGTTGTGGTGCGGCAACGGCGGCAGCGCGGCCGAAGCGCAGCACATGGCCGCCGAGTTGTCCGGACGATTCTTGCGCGAACGGCCGGGACTCTACAGCGAAGCGCTTTCCGTCAACTCGTCGACGCTGACGTGCATCGGCAACGATTACGGGTACGATCGCGTTTTCGCGCGACAAGTCGAAGCGTTCGTTCGGCCCGGCGACGTCGTGATCGGCATGACGACCAGCGGCGAATCGCGTAATGTCGTGCTCGCGCTGGAAGCCGCACGCGAACGCGGAGCCGTGACGATCGCGTTCACGGGAAACGGCGGCGGCACGGTCGCGAAGGTCGCCGATCTGTCGCTCGTCGGGCCAAACGGCTACGCGGCGATCGTACAAGAAGTGCATCAAGTGATGGCGCACATCGTTTGCGACCTCGTCGAGCAAAAGCTGATATTCGAGGACGGGCTGGCGTGAGCGGCTTTCTCGCCCAGGCGCAGACCGTCTTCAGACGGGCGCGTGGGCGGCGCGTGCTGGTCGTGGGCGACCTCATGATCGACGAATGGATTTGGGGATCGGTCACGCGCATTTCGCCGGAAGCACCGGTTCCCGTCGTCGCCGTCAACGATCATTCGTTCACACTCGGCGGCGCCGGCAACGTCGCCAACAATCTGCGCGCACTCAACGCGCACGTCACGTTCGCCGGTACGGTGGGCGACGACGATTACGGCCGTCAAATCCGCGATTTGCTGCGCGAACAGCACGTCGATGAGAGCGGGGTTTTCACGCTGCAGGGCCGGCCGACGACGCGTAAGACGCGCGTCGTCGCGCACAATCAGCAAGTCGTGCGCGCCGACTGGGAGAGCGTCGCACCGCTCAACGGCGTCAAGCGGAAAGAGTTTGCCGCGTTCGTGCGCGAGCGCGCCGCCGAAAGCGACGCCGTAATTTTCAGCGACTATGCGAAGGGGTTGCTCTCGCGCGAGGTCGTCGAAGCCGCGCTCGAAGCGCCGCTCGTACTGGCCGATCCGAAACCGCAGAACCTCGAAATGTTTTCCGGCGTTACGTGCGTCGCGCCGAACGTTCACGAAGCGGAAATCGCAACCGGCATCGAGATCGCCGACGAAAAATCGTTGGAAGCCGCCGGCTTGCGGCTGCTTCGGCGCTTGAAATGCCGCTACGTCGTGATCACGCGCGGCGAACACGGCATGTCGCTGTTCGGCCGCAACGGCGAACGCCTCTCCGTTCCTTCTGTCGCGCACACCGTGTTCGACGTGAGCGGCGCCGGCGATACGGTTATCGCGACGCTGGGCGTTGCGTTGGCGACCGGTGCGACGATCAAGGCGTCGATGACGCTTGCGAACTTTGCCGCCGGCGCCGTCGTCGAGAAGTTGGGAACTGCAACCGCATCGCCGCGCGAAATTCTCGCGCTGGTACGGCATGAACGCTAAGTTCTTCGGCCAGCTCTTGCCGTTGGACGAAGCCGCCGCGTTTCGCGAAGAGCTGCGCGGGGAAGGCAAAACCGTGGTGTTTACCAACGGCTGCTTCGACGTGCTGCACGCCGGTCACGTCGAATATCTTGCGTGGGCGCGCGACCAAGGTGACGCGCTGATCGTCGGTTTAAACGAAGACGAATCGGTTCGAAAACTCAAAGGCGACGCGCGGCCTATCGTTCCCTTTGCCGATCGCGCAAAAACGCTATTGGCGCTGCGCAGCGTCGACGCCGTCGTCGGCTTCGGCGAGTCGACGCCCGAAGCGTTGCTCGAACGGATCCGTCCCGACGTTCACGTCAAGAGCGACCAGTACCGCGCCGACGAGCTTCCGGAGCGTACCGTCGTTCTCGCGCACGGCGGACGAATCGCGCTGGCGCCGCACGTCGCCGGGCGCAGCACGACCGACGTCATCGCGTCGATAATCAATGCGTATAGCCGTCACCGCTAACGGGCCGGGCGAGGTCGCCGGCTGGCTTCGTCCGCTGTTGCGGGCACTTTACGGTCGCGCCCCGGAAACTGACGCGCACGTCTTTTTGGTTCCCGACGAGTACGCGACCGGTTTCGAAGCGCAGACGGTGCGGGCGCTCTTTCCGCAGGCGCACGTCTACGATCCGAAATCGTACGTGCGCTTCGCACTCGGTCGCCACGTCGACGGCGTTCCGACAGAAGTCGACGTCGTGCTCTATATCGGCGGCGATTTGCTTCACGCCGCGCGTCTGCACTCGCGGTTGAAAGGCAAAGCCGCGACGTATAAGTTCTCGCGGCCGCGCTATCGCAATCTCTTCGAGCGTGCGTTTGCAGTCGACGAGAAGAACGTCGAGCAGCTCGCCGGCTGGGGAACGCCGAGCGATCGCATCGTACGCGTTGGAAACCTGGCCATCGACGGTGCGCTGCTCGAAGCGAGCGCGGCGGTCGAGCCCGGAACGCCCGAAGACGGAATCTTGATCATGCCGGGATCGCGTCCGTACGAGGTGTCCAATCTCGTTCCGTTTTACTTCACGGCCGCGTTGCGCATCTTGCGCGAGCGCCCCGACGTGCCGATCGCATTTGGAATCTCGCCGTTCACGCCGCGCGACAAGTTGCGCGCGGCGATCGAGCAGGGCGGCGATCCGCGCGTCTTTTCGCGGCGCGGCCGCTTGACCGGCGCGCACGGCCAGACGTTCGTCGAGTCGCTCGAAGGCGACGTGCGCATCCCGGTGGTGCACAACACGCTCGCGGCGGCGAGCCGCGCCCGTCTGGTGCTCACGATTCCCGGCACGAAGACGATCGAACTCGCGGTTCTCGGAAAACCGGCGATTACGATCACGCCGCTCAACGCGCCGGAAATCATCACGTTCAACGGGCCGCTGACGTACCTCGATCGCATTCCGCTCGTCGGCATTCCGCTCAAGCGCGCCGTCGCGGTCGGCGTCTCGAACCGGTTCAAATATCACACGCAGCCGAACATCGACGCGGGCGAAATGCTCGTTCACGAGGTGCACGGCACCATCACGCCCGGCCGCATAGCGCGCATCGCGCTGGATCGCTACGACGACACCGCTTGGATCGCCGCGACGGGAAACCGCCTTTCCGCACTCTACCGGCAGCACGCCGGCGCCGCCGAGCGCATGGCGGGCGAGCTGCTCGCGATGGCCGCATGACGCCCGACGTGTCCGTCGTTATCGCGACTAAGGATCGCGCGCGCTATCTGGAGCGCGCGCTCGATTCGCTCGCGCGTCAGCAAGACGCGCCGCCGTTCGAAGTCGTCGTCGTCGATAACGGATCGAGCGACAACACGCGACACGTCGTCGAGCGCGCGAACGAAACGTCGGGAATCTCGGTGCGGTACGAGCGCGAGCCCGAACCGAATCGCGGCAAAGCGCGCAATCGTGCGATTGCGGTTGCAAACGGCGACATCGTTGTCTTCTGCGACGACGACGTGCAAGCGCCGCCGCACTGGATTGCGGCGCACGCGAGCTCGCACGCAGAGGGCGAAGGAGCCGTCGTGAACGGTCCGATTCTCAACGTGACCTCGTACGAAGATCGTCCGAAGCCTCGGTTTACCAATTACTCGCGCGCGTTCTTGTGCACGTGCAACGCGTCGGTGCCGCGTCGCGCCCTCGCCGCAACCGGTGCGTTCGACGAGACCTTCAACCTCTACGGTTGGGAAGACACCGAGCTCGGCGTTCGTCTGCGCGAGGCCGGCTTGGTCTGGAGATTCGCCTGGGATGCCTACATTTGGCACATCAAGCCGCCCAACGAGAACACGATTGAAGTGGAGGCTCGCAAAGCGTACGAAAAGGCGCGCATGGCCGGGCGGTTCCTCTCGAAGCATCCCTCGCGGCGCGCACGCTTGGCGACGGGCGCGCACGCGGCAAACGTGCTGCGCGGACGTTTCCTGACGCCCGAAGCGCTGCTCGCGCTCTACGCGGGCGTTGCGACCGCCGGCAACGCTCCGCGCTGGCTTCGCGCGTTCGCGCGGACGCAGTTTCTCGACGCCGTGTACACTCGCGAGCTGGTACGCTCGATCCGCGACGTCAATGCGAGCTAACGAATGCGCGCACTATTGTACTGTGCCGGCGGCGGAATCGGCGATTCGCTCGTGGCCTCCGTGGTGGGTCGCGCGCTGCGCCGCAGGTACGACGTGGTCGACGCGCTCACGCTGCCGGCGCATCGCGCCACGCTCGAACGAGTACCGGACCTCGACGACGTCCTCGTCGATGAAGGCGAAGATCTGCGCGTGCTGGCCGACGCGCTGTTCGTGCGCTCGTACGACGCGTGCGTCGTCACCTGGGCGACCTCGCGCACCGCTCGCGTCCCGCAGCTCGCAGGCATCGCAACGCGCGTCGGTCAGGCGCGGCGAATTTATTCGTTTCGCTTCACCAAAAAGGTGCCGATCCGAAGTGAGACCGGGGACGTGACGTCGCACTGGAGCGATATTCTGCTCGATTACGCTCGCGCGATCGGCTGCGACACTTCAGATCGCGATTACCGCTTCGTTCCAACTGCAGAAGACGAAAGCGAGACCGCGAGACTTGCGGGCGACGATAGCTTCATCATCCTCAACCCCTGTAATGCGGTTGCGTCGAAGCGCGGCATTTGGCCCGTCGACGGGTGGGCGAAGCTTGCGTTGCAGTTGCAAGATCGTTACGGCGGTCGCGTGCTCGTCAGCGGTTCGCCCGCCGACGCCCCGGTCGCCGACGCGATCGTGAGCGCCGTGCGCCGCGATAGCATTACGTCTATCGCAGGGAGGCTGGGAATCGGTGCGTTCGGAGCGCTGGCACAACGCGCGCGCGCTTTCGTCGGCATCACAACGGGGTCGATGCACGTTGCGGCGTCGGTCGGCTGTCCGACCGTCGGCATCTTTCCGTTCCAAACCGACTATCCCGATCGCTGGGCGCCGCTCGGTGCGCGGACGGCGATCGTACGGCCCTCGTATCCGTGCCATAAGGGCGACACGAAAGAGAAGTGCCGCGATTACGCGTGCGTCGCGCACCTCGACGAGACGCGTATCTTGGCCGCTGCGGAGAGCGTACTATGATGCGCGCGACGATTCAGCTCTGCACCTACAACCGCGCGGCGCTGCTCGAGCGCGTGCTCGACGCGTGCTTCGAGCAGACCATTCCCGAGCGATCCTACGAAGTCGTTCTCGTCAACGACGGGTCGACCGACGATACGCCCGCAGCGATCGAGCGTGCCCGCAAACGGGCGAACTGCCGGTTCGTGGTCGTCGATCAAGCCAACGCGGGATTGGCCAAAGGGCGCAACGCCGGAATCGCGCGCGCGAGCGGCGAGCGCATCATCTTCATCGACGACGACGTGCTGCCGCTGCCGAACTTTGTCGAAGAACATCTGCGTTCGCACGCGTCGTATCCGCAGGCCATCGTGCGCGGCGGCGCAATTAACGTCGAGAGTTTCGACGACCTGCCGCCGCCGGTATGGACGATCAAGAACTACAGCGGCAACTACTTCTGGACGACCAACGTCTCGGTGCCGTTGGCGACGATTCGTGGAATCGGCGGATTCAACGAAAACTTTTCGGAGTACGGATGGGAAGACATCGACGCTGGGCTGCGCTTGCGCGCGCGCGGCGTGAAGGCCGTTTTCAATCCGAAAGCATTGGCCTATCACTATAAGCCGCGTCCGCGAACGTCCGACGTCGAGAAGATGGTCCGGCAGGCGCAAGCGCAGGCGCGCACCGCAGTGGTGCTCGTCGGCTTGCATCCGACTTGGCGCGCGTATCTCGCAACGGGAATCAATCCGGCGCAGCGCCGCGCGCACGACCTGATGCGGCGACTGAACGCCGGGCGCCGGCTGCGCAAGCGTCTGAGTGAGCTGAGTGGCGATCGCGTCTTGAGCGAGCGCGAAGCGCGGGTCGCGCGCGCGCTGGCCAACGATGCATACTTCGAGGAGCTCGAACGCGCGCTGAGCGCGCGGTGAACTAAAGGCGCAGCGGTGAGGATACTCCTTTCGCGCACCGATCGCATCGGCGACTTGATTTTGTCGACCCCGGCGATCGCCACGGTGCGCGCATCGTTTCCGGACGCGTACGTCACGATGGTGACGAGTCCGTACAACAGCATCGTGATGGAGCGCAACGACGACGTCGACGAGCTGGCGGTGCTGCCGCGCGAGGTACGGCCGTGGACGTTCGGCGAGAGCCGGCGCAATTACGACCTCGCGATCGCGCTGGCGCCGCGCTCGGTCGATCTACAGCTGGTGGGGGCGACGCACGCCCCGCTGCGTGCGGGCTATACGTACGAACGCCGTTGGTTCGCCCGTCTGACCGCGCCGTTCTACGTCAACCGGTTGATGGTCTCCGAAGCCGATCCGGAGCTCAGCGATCGTTTTCCGCAGCGCGTCGTACGCCACGAGGTCGTGCAGCTGCTCGATTTGGTCGGTTTGGCCGGCGCGCACGACCGCGTCGAAACGCTGCGGCTCGACCTAGTCGATGAAGATCGCGCGGTCGCGCGAGACCTCCCGCGCGATCCGATCGTCCTGCATCTCGGGATGAGGTGGTTTTCGGGCGGAAGCACGCTCGCGAGCGCGCTGGCGCTGGTCGAACGGCTTGCCGCCTTGCGGCCCCTGGTCGTCACGTGCGCCGCGGAGTGCGAGGAGTTCGTGCCCTATTTCGAGGGCAACCGCCACGTCGCGCGCTTCCTCCAAGGGTTGCCGTTCCACCAATGGGCGGCGGTCTTCGAACGGGCCTGTGTCGTCGTCACGGTCGATACGGGTGCGACTCATGTCGCAAGCGCCGTCCAGAGGCCCCTGGTCGTGGCTTTCGAACATCGGTTTTTCCGGCTGAACTCGCAAGAGTGGGCGCCTTACGGCGTGCCGCACGTCCTCGTTCGCAAACCCGCCGTCGCGGAAAACGAGTCGCTCGCGCGATTTCGGGACGAAATCGTTAACGGCGTAATCCAATTAATGCATGCTTGATATCTCGGTCGTCATTCCAACGTACAATCGCCTCGATACGCTGCAGCACGTTCTTCCGACGCTGCTCGCGCAAAACGTCGCGCGCGATCGTTACGAAATTCTCGTTTGCGACTCGAACTCGACCGACGGTACCGCGGAGTATCTCGCGCGCGTCGTGGCCGACGTCGGCAACGTTCGGCACTTGCCGGATGCCTACAGCGGACGCGCGGCCGCGCGCAACGCGGGCGTCGCGGCAGCGCGCGGCCGCATCGTGCTTTTCAACGACGCCGACATTCTGGCGTCGCCCGATCTGCTCATCCGTCATCTGCGCCGCCACGAGGAACGCGCGCACGTCGCCGTCGTCGGCTTGGAAGTGCAAGTCAAGAACCTCGAGGACTACGCGTACAAGCGCGACCACCCCGACGCGCGCGGAAGCCTGCATCCCGCCGCGCGAAAGCGTCTATCGTGGCTCTACTTTTTGACCGGCAACGCGTCGGTCGAGCGCGAGGATCTGGTGCGCGTCGGTAGTTTCGACGAGAGCTTCACCGGATACGGGCACGAGGATCTCGAGCTCGGATATCGTCTGCAACGGGGCGGCGTCGAGATCGAGTACGAGTCCGAGGCGGTGAACTATCACTGCCAAGACGTCTCGGTCGGGGATCAAAAGGAAAAGATGAAACTCGCCGGGCGCTCGACGGTGCGCTTCTATCGCAAGCACCCGGATTTTCGCGTCAAACTCAATCTCGGGATGACGCCGGTCTCCCTCGGGCTGCATTCGCTCTTGACGCACGCCCCGGCGGTGCTGGGGTATTTCGACGAACGGGCGAGTCGCTCGAAATTCGCGCGCGATCTCATTTGGCAGTATTATTACGTTTCCGGCATTAAGGAAGCACTCGAAACACGTGAAGGTAATGGATAAAGGAAAAGTCTCGTGCGGCGCTTTGCGCAGCGCCGACGAAGGAACCTCGGCCGAGCTGTCCGGCTGGGTCAATCGCCGCCGCGATCACGGCGGTTTGATCTTCGTCGACCTGCGCGATACCGCGGGCGTCACGCAGATCGTTTTCGATCCGCAGCATCCCAGCTTTCACGACGCCGAGCATCTGCGCCACGAAGACGTGCTTCGCGTCCGCGGCATCGTGCGCAAGCGTCCGCCGGGCACCGAGAACCCGAAGCTGCCGACGGGCGAGATCGAGGTCGGCGTCGAGGAGCTCGAAGTTCTCAACCGTTCGCAAGTGCCGCCATTCTCCGTGAACTCCGACGACCCGGTCGACGAGAACCTGCGCATGGAATACCGCTATCTCGATTTACGCCGTTCGCGCATGCAGCGCAACCTGCGCCTTCGTCACCGCATCGTCAAAGCGGTTCGCGACTTCTTCGACTCGCGCGACTTCGTCGAAATCGAGACGCCGATGCTGATGAAATCGACGCCCGAAGGCGCGCGCGACTATTTGGTTCCAAGCCGCCTGCACCCCGGATCGTTTTACGCGCTGCCGCAGTCGCCGCAGATGCTCAAGCAAATCCTCATGGTTGCCGGATTCGGACGGTACATGCAGATTGCGCGCTGCATGCGCGATGAAGATTTGCGCGCGGACCGTCAGCCCGAGTTTACGCAGGTCGACGTCGAGATGTCGTTCGTCACGCAAGACGACGTGCTCGAAACGATGGAATCGTGCATTCGCTACGTGTGGAAAACGGTGCTGAGCGTGGATCTGCCGCCGTTTCCGCGCTTGACGTACGACGAGGCGATCTCGCGCTACGGCGTCGACAAACCCGATTTACGTTTCGGGCTCGAACTTGCCGACGCAAGCGACGTTTTCCGCGCGACCGAGTTCGTCGTGTTTTCGTCGGCGTTGGCCGCCGGCGGCGCGATCGTCGCGCTGCGCTACCCTGGTGGTGCGTCGCTCTCCCGCCGCGACTTCGACGCGTTGACCGAAACGGCCAAACAGTTCGGTGCGAAGGGCATGGTTTGGATCGCCTACGGCGCGGACGGCATCAAATCGTCGGCTGCGAAATTTTTGAGCGATGCAAATCTCGCCGCGGTTCGCAAGGCCGCGAGCGCGGAATCCGGCGACGCCGTGTTGCTCTTCGCCGACGAACGGCCGATTGCGTACACGGTCGCCGGAAAGATGCGCAACGAGATCGGCGATCGCTGCGGTCTGCGCGACGAACGGACGTTTGCCTTCTGCTGGGTTCTGGGATTTCCGTACCTCGAGCTCGACGAGGAAACCGGAAAGCCGGCTCCGGCGCACCACCCGTTTACGGCGCCCGCCGAGGGACAATGGGAGCTCATCGACAGCGACCCGATGCAGATGCGCGCGCAGCACTACGACATGGTGATGAACGGATACGAGCTCGGTTCCGGGTCGATTCGCATCCACAAGCCCGAGCAGCAGCGCAAGATTTTCGAGATGCTCGGCCTGAGTCCGCACGACGTGGAGGAGCGATTCGGCTTCTTCGTTCGCGCCTTGGAGTACGGCGCGCCGCCGCACGGGGGTATGGCCCTGGGGATCGATCGCATCGTGATGCTGGCGTGCGGCGAGGAGAACATTCGTGAAGTCATCGCCTTCCCGAAGAACCAGGTCGGCCGCGATCTGATGATGGACGCGCCGGCCGACGTTCCCGAGCAGAACTTGCGAGAACTTTACCTTCGCAGCACGGCCCCCGCCCAAAGCGGCGGCCGATAATCGAAGCGTGAGAGTGTGCGCTCGCTTCGCATCCGTAGCCTTCGCGCTGGCGTTGTCGTGCGCCGGGGCGGCCTCGGCCGGCATTTCGCTGGGACCTTCGTGCGGCGAGAAGTCGGTAACGTCGCCGACCGGGGTCGGCTTTCAAATTCTCTTTGCCGCCAACGGTGCGGTGCAGCAGTACGTCGTCACGGCGAAGGCGGACAACCCGGAGCTGGTAAACGACGCACGCTTGGCATTGGAAGGCACCTATGGGCCCGCCGGCGTCAACGCTCCGGCGCTGCGGATCATCTCGTTCAAGCCGGGCGAGAACGGCATGCAAGTTCCCGACAAAGCGGTCGATTCGTGCGGACGCACGCTTTCATTTAATTGAAAAAACTTTGCGCGATCGCCGTGCTGCTCGTTGCGGGATGTACGTCGGCGCATCGTGCCGGGTCGTCAAACGCGTCGCCCGAGCCGCTGCAATCGTGTGAGTCGCGCATCATGGATTTCGACAACGCCGAAGTCGTCGTTACCAGCAACGTCGACGGAACGTTGGCATCGGTCGAGATCGTCAAAGCACCTAATGCCGAAGTCCGTTCGCGCGCGGTCGACGATGCGATTCACGCGTTCGGTCCGGTAAAACGCGACATACGCGTCATGACGCGCAACTCGAAGTGGGGCTTGACGACGCTGACCGATCCGTGCGGGCGTCCCGTCGCGCCGCCCTCGCCGCACTAACCGTTTAGCGCAGCAGTTCTTTCGCGCGCGCGAAGATCGCGTCGAACATCGGCACGGTAAGCACGCCGGTATTCGTGTTTTGCCGGCTCGGATGGTACGACGCGATCGCGACGATCGAACGTTTGCCTTTAGTGGCAATCGCTTCGGCTCCGTGCGCGAAGCGCGGTTTGGCCGCGTCCAGTACGAAGCCGCGTTCGCGCAGCACCCGCAGAATCGCGTCGAAGCCGATCGATCCGAGGCCGACGGCGACGCGAAGCTTGCGCAGCGCGTCGAACTCTTCTAGCAAAAACGGAAAACAGTTTCGCAGCTCGCCGGGAGTCGGTTTGTTTCCCGGCGGCGCGCAGCGGGCGGCCGCGGTGATCAGGCAATCGCGCAGCGTGAGGCCGTCGCTCCGGTCGACGGCGTTCGGTTGCGAGGCGAATCCGGCGCGGTAGAGCGCGGGATAAAGAAAATCGCCCGACGCGTCGCCGGTAAACGGACGTCCCGTCCGATTGCTGCCATGCGCTCCCGGCGCTAGCCCGACGAGTACGAGGCGCGCGTTCGGGGGGCCGAAGGCGGGTACGGGCTTGCCCCAATACTCGCACCCGCGGTGCGCGCGCTTCTTCTCGCGCGCCACGGCAGCCGTGTACGCGCGCAGCTCGGGGCAGCGCGTGCATCGAACGACGGCGTGTTCGATCTCGGCAAAAGTCATGCAACGGTTCTTCGGCGAAGTACGCTGCGAAGCCCATGGCCACTGCAACGGTTGCATCGCCCGACGTTCAAACGCTCGACCGTAGAGGGATCGGACTTTTGTCGCTGGCGCATGTCTTTAACGATGCGAACCAAAGCGCTCTGCCGGCGATCATTCCGTGGCTCATCGCCCATCGCGGCCTCTCCCTGACGGCTTCGGCAATGCTCGTGCTTGCGATGAACCTGTCGTCGTCGGTGGTGCAGCCGCTGTTCGGTCATCTCTCGGATCGCCGATCGCTGGCGCCGGTCATTCCGGCGTCGCTGTTCCTGGCGACGCTCGGAACCGCGATCATCGGTTTCTCTCCATCGATGGCCTCGATGATCGTCGGCGCGCTGATTTCGGGCATCGGCGTCGCGGGATTTCACCCCGAAGCTTCGCGTTTTGCCAACTACTTTGCGGGAGCGCAGCGCGCGACCGGCATGAGCTGGTTTACCACCGGCGGTTATCTCGGCTTTGCGATCGGTCCGATCGTCATCACGCCGCTGCTCTTGGCATTCGGCCTGCACGGCACCGCGTTTCTATTGATACCGGGAACGATTCTCGCCGTGCTCGTGATTCGCGACTTGCCGCGCTTTGCCGAAGCTCGCGCGCGCGTTCACCACGCGCATCGTCAACGTCCCGGCAAAGACGACTGGCGCGGATTTTCCATCATGTCGGCAGTCGTCGCACTGCGCTCGACCGTGTTCTTTGCCGCCGTTACGTTTACACCGATTTTCGCGATAACGGTCACCCACGTCGATAAGGCCGTCGCGGCCGTCGCGCTGGCCGCGATGCTGCTGGCGGGTGCGCTCGGAACGCTCTACGGCGGCAGGCTCGCCGATCGCGTCGATCGCCGCCGCGTGGTCTTCATTTCGTTAGTCTTCACCGCGCTGTTCGGTGCGGCCATCGTCGCGCTCGGGCGTTTCTTCCCTGAATTCGGATTGCTCGTGGTGCTGGCAATCGCGTTCGGATTCGCAATCGGTTTGTCGGCCGGCGTGATCGTCGTCATGGGACAAGAATATTTGCCGCAGCGCATCGGCATCGCAGCCGGCATGACGCTGGGGCTCTCCGTAACGATCGGCGGCCTGGCCGCTCCGCTGTTCGGCGCGATCGGCGACCGTTACGGATTAGTGCCGGTCTTCGGCGCAGCGACGATCTTCGCAATAGCGGCGCTTGCGATGTCGACGATGATGCCGATTCCCCCCCATCTCAAGCGCGCGTGAAGCGCGCGATCCTCCACGTAGGAACGCACAAGACGGGAACGACGTCGATTCAATCGTTCTTGTCGAGCCACGCCGAAGAGTTGAAGCGAAGCGGTATATACTTTCCGAGCGGCGGCAAACACTCGCTTGGCGACGGAACGCAGACGTCCGGGCACCAGCGCGTTCCGTGGGGACTCATCGAAGGCGACGATTCGGCGCTCGTCGACGTGCTCGACGAATGCGCGCGCGCTGACGCACCGTGCATCGTTATCAGCTCCGAAGAGCTCGAGCTGCTGCACGACCGCCCGCAGCAGGTACGACGGCTGCGCGAGCGGTTAACGGACGCCGGATACGACGTAACGGTCGTTGCGTATCTGCGCGAGCAGCCGGGTTATCTCGAATCGATGTATTCCGAGATGATGAAGCGCGTGCGATTCATGCGTTTCTCGGAGTTTCTCGACGGAGCGCTGCGCGACGGCGCGGTCGCGGTGCACCCGCACTATCCCGTGACGCTGCGCTACGGAACGTTCATCGCGAACTGGGCCGCGGGTTTCGGCCCCGATGCCGTCGTTGCGCGCCCATACGACGCGCGCTCGCCCGCCGCACTGATTCCCGACTTTTTGCAAACCGTTGCGGCGCTTTCGTGTCACGCCGAGCCTGTCGAAGGGCGGCAGGAACCACTGCAAAACCGGCGCATGACCCTCGGACAGCTCGTCGTGCAGCTGCACTGGTTTGCGACGCAGCTGCGCGGCGCGGTTGCCGATCCGATCGCGGCCGTGAACTACGCCGGCACGACGCAGCACGATCCGATTCTGGGCGAACCGTTCGCCGCGTTACGGTACGAGGATCGCGTTTCGATTCTCGAGCAATTTTCCGGCGAGAACGCGCGCGCCGAACGCGCGGCAGGCATTCGCATCCCGGGAACCCGTCTCGACGACATACCGCCGCGCGACGACGCGCGCTGGGCGATAGCCGCGCGCCAACGCGCTATCGTCGACGCCGTTACCGACTTCTGGTTCGCCGATTA
>DASRSM010000183.1:0-15580 GCA_035656415.1 Vulcanimicrobiaceae bacterium
CGAGCAGGACGTTGAAAAGCTGCGGCAGCTCGTCGAGGCTGGTCCGGCGTAAAATCGCGCCGATGTTCGTGATGCGCCGGTCGCCGGGTTTCGCCCAATGCTCTCCGGCGTCTTGCCACATCGTGCGAAACTTGTACATCACGAACGTCGTGCCGTTCCGGCCGACCCGTTCTTGACGGAAGAGGATCGGAAAGCCCGATTCAATTCCGATGCAGACGGCGATCAACAGCATCAACGGTGAGGCTACGATCAGACCAGCGGCCGCCAGCGTGACGTCGAAGATGCGCTTCCACGCCTTGTACGGGCCGTGCCCGACGCGCCACTGTGCTTCCGGCGACACATATGCGGCTTGCGCTTGGGCAGCGTCTTCGGAGCCGTGACGCGCTAAATGAAGCGTCGCGTGAAGCGCCGACAGAAATACCGCAGCGACGACGATCACCGCAACCGCCGTAACGGCCGGAACGCCGGCCACGAACTGGAAGAGAAACCAAAGCGGAACGAACGCTACCAAAGCGCCGACGACGACTTGATACGCTTCGTCGTACCAGCGCACGGCGTACGAGAACTGATACGTGCGGCACAATGCCAGCGCACCGCAGATGACGATCGTTGCCGCCGGGCCGATGCTCGACGCCAGTCCCGCAGCGTAACACGCCGCTAGAACGGCCGTTACGTCGACGAAGATCAGGGCGATCGTCCAGACCGTGGAGAGACGTTCCGGAACGCGCCGTGCTGCGCTGATCCGTCCTCTTGCGATTTCTTCGCGAATCGTAGCGTGGACCATCACGGGCCTCCTCCTCGTTGCGATGGTGTCGGCTGCGCGCGGTTTAGACGGAGCGACGAGCGCAGCCGCGTATAGGCGTTAAGGCGAAGGCTCTGGTAATGCAGCTGCGCGTAAGGGACGTTCTTGGCGCCGAGTCCGCGCTTGAAGCGCTCGACGCCAGGCAAACCTTCGCTCGCGCCGAGATTATACCAATGCAGCTTCCGTTCTGCCGCAGCTTCGATCAGCGTGACGTTGAGCGCGTTGCTCGGTCGCAGGTGCGCGAACGTCTGACGCATCGCAGCGCTCCAGAAAAATAGCTCTTGGGAACCGTATACGATGACGCCACCGGCGATCGGATGATTGTCGCATTGCGCGAACCAAATCTCGACGTCGGTACCGCCGTAAGCGACGAGCCCTTCGAGCAGTTCTTGCGGGAACGGCGGCTTCATCAATCCCCAGCGCTCGGCGGCTTCGCGCAGCATGCCGTAGTACGTCGTTATTCCCAGCGCGGAGCGCAGCGGCGCGCAGTTGACTCCACGTCGCGCGGCTTGTCCGGCCATGCGCCGGCTCACGCCGGCGACGCCGCTAAGCGCTTCCTCCGCACCGTGCGACACGTCGATCACCGCCGTTTCGTGCGTCGTTCGCCGCGTCGAGAACCCGGCGGGTACCGGTCCGAGCGGCCACGGCACTAACGTGAGCCCGTCGCAGGTCCGCGCGATTGCCGCGACGGCGGCTTCGAACTCACGAGCGGAAGCCGGCGTCCCGTCGTCGCGCAACGCGCACGTATACGTGCCGAGGGGCATTCCGACGAGTTCGCGCCATGCCAAACGGCCGCCCGACGTCTGCATCAACGGTACGAGCACGCGCGTGCCGCCGACGTCGACGCGAACGGGGTGCGGACGAAGATGCGGATATGCGTACGCTAGAGCCGACGCCCACGCAGGTCGCGCGAAGAACGTCGGCGCAGCGTACTTTGCATCGAACTCCCCCCACTCTGCGAGCGAGATCGACTCCATCATCGTACGCTCTCCCACGCGGCGAGAATCTTATCCACCGCCAGCTCCGACGAGTATTGCCCTCGAACCATCTCCGCCGCCTCGCGCTGCGGTTCGAGTCCGCCGGCTTCGTGCCGGTCGAGCAACTCTTGCAGCGAGTCGACGAGGTCGCGGCGCGAACGGATGTGCGTGGCGTGCGGGAACGGCTTCGACCACATCACGTAGCGCCCGAAAGATAACGCCTCCAACACCATCAACGACAGTCCGTCGCGCGGCGTGAGCCGGATGAGAACGGTCACTTCCTCGAAGATCGCGCGTAAGTCGTCGCGCCAGCCGAGGTTGTGTATTTCAATTCCGGGCGGCGCATCGAGCCGTCCGCCGCCGACCACGAAAACGCGAATATTCGAGCCCGCGAACTGCCGGAACATCCGCTCGTACTCGCGTTTTCCGTAAAATTCCGGACGCGTCTTGGGCAGATATAGTAAGACGGTAAAGCGCTCCGGAAGCGGTTTTATCCAACCCGAATAATGGCGCAGCGGGAGCGGTACGATTTCCGACGCTAAGCCCAGATCGCGCAGCTCCTCGGCGGTCCACGCTACCTCGGTGAGATGTTTGATCGCGCCGCTGCGAAGCTGCCTATGCAGGCCCTTGGTGTTGCGGAAGTACTCGATGTCGGAGCCGACCCAATGAATGACGCGCGGCTTGCGGAGCAGCCGTGCGAACAAGTATACCCAGCGATCCGTCACGGGGCTGCCGATCGAATACCATACGTCGGAACGGAAAAGGGTAAACAGCGAAGCGAGGACTTCGAGCCGCGAGTTCGTGCTCAACATCGCCGGCTTCCAGTCGCTGCGGGCGCGTTCGACGTGCTTTGCAACCTCGGCGGAAAACAATCCCAGTCCTGAAATAGCCACTCTACGCTTGCGATGACCGCTGCGATGCGCCGGCCGCGCGTCTACCAATCGATCGAGATGCGACTCGAACTTCCGCGCGATATCTTTGGGAGCGAAGTTCTCCCGCACGAACTCGATGCCGGCTTGGTTGAGCTGAAGCGTCCCGCGCACGTGCGCCTTGTAAAGCTCGGTCAGGGCCGCGTACGCTTCGTCGGTATCGTGAGCGACGCGAACACCCGGGTAATCGTGCGTCCAAACGACGTGCCGCCCTCGCGCGAGCGCTTCGAGCACGATAACGGAAGCGCCGTCGTGTTCGGTAAGACGCAGCAGCGCCGTCGATTCGTCGATGCGCGACGGCACGTCGTCGACGTACCCTGCGAAGCTGACGTTTTCGGGCGCGCTCCGGTCGACGCCGCCGGGTCCTAGAACGCTAAAGCGAACGTCGGGCATTCGACGAGCGAGGTCGTAAACGCGCCGTTCGCCGTAGAACTCGCGGCGCGGCTCGGGGAGATACGTCAAAACTCGGAAGACTTTTGGAAGCGCGGCGAGCGCGTCGACTGCTTCAACGGCGCCGACTGCGAGCATTCGCGCCTCGATTCCGATCTCGTGCAGCTCTTCGACGAGCCACGGCGCGACCGCGACGTTCTCGTAACCGTGACGTTTGGTAATCGCCATGTCGAACGGATTCTGGGCGGCAATGGTGACGTCGCTGCCGGCCCAAACGACGAGAACGGGAATGCCGAATGCCTGCGCGGTTTCGGCTAAAGCGACGCTCGGCCCGGGGCCGCCGAAGGAGATGAGGGCGTCGCAGCGCCGCAGTGCCCACAGCGCGGCGAGGACGCCTCGGCGCGTGCTCGGAAACGCGCGGAGCTGCCAGCGCGTGGAGTGCTCGCTCAGCACGCGTGCCAAGTATTTGGCGTGATAGTCGAAACCGACGACGATGGCGCGACGGTTAGTCATCCGCGTTGCCTCGTCATGGCGAGAAGTTCGCTTTCGTCGAGAGGTCCGACGTGAATCGTTCTTACGACGTTGTCGCGGTCGATCAGAATCGTCGTCGGAATGACGCGAGCATCGAGCGAAAGAGCGCTCCACCGATTGGGATCGATGTAGGTCGGATATTCGATGCCGTAGCTTTGCACGAAGCGAACGACGCTTTCCGGCGGTTCGGCCTGATCGACGCCCACGACGTCGATGCCTTCACGCTGCAGACGCGCTGCGGCGGCCGCTAGGAACGGCGTCTCCTCTCGGCACGGCACGCACCACGTCGCGAAAACGTTAATGAGCAGGCGGTGGCCCGGCCGCGTCCGCACGCCTTCTATAGAACCATCGAGCTTCGTGAGCTGCAGCGTGCCGAGCGATTGGCCGGTAGCGAGTGGGCGTGGCGGCGAGGTAACGCCCAATTGGTTGGTAACGTCGCGAACTTGCGAGCGCAGCGTCGGTGACGCGAACAAGGCAATGAGAACCAACGACGCGGCTACTAGCGCCCCGCGTGCACGATTCGCGTTCATATTGCGGTTGTACCAGACGAGCGCCGGAGGTGCGTGGCCCAACCGCCCCGGCACGGTCAGGACTCCTGCACTAAGCCCTACCGGCCGCCGGACGTTCGCCTCGGAAGGCCGGGGGGCTTACGATGTTGGCATGCGCACGCGCAACTTTATTCCCGCCATACCAATCGTCGCGTTGACCGCGATCTGCCTCTCGACCGGAGCAGGCGCTCAAACGTATCCGACTGACAGCCCTTCGCCTACGACGTCGGCCACGCCATCGTCGGCACCGGGTGCCACTCCGCAGTCGCCGCAGCGAGTTTCGAACGCCGCGATAAGAAGTCGCAAGACGGTCATCCACCCGGGCGACCAGCTTAGCGTCCAGGTGTTCGGCGATCAGACCCTGACGCAGAGCACGATGGTGCTTTCCGACGGCACGGTCGATTATCCGCTGATCGGTAAAGTGAAGTTAGGCGGCAAGACGCCCAACCAAGCTGCCTCGGCTCTGGCATCGCACATGCTGGAATACGTGCGCCATCCAGTCGTAACCGTTTCGATCACGCAACTCGCGCAACCCGACGTGCTCGTTTTGGGCGACGTTAAGAATCCCGGTAAGTACAATCTTCCTTCAGACGGACGTTTGACGGACGCGATCGCCGCAGCCGGCGGCTTGGCCAACACGAACGGCGCATTTCCCGATGCGCGCGTCGCCGATGCCGACGGGGCCGTGACCAACGTTTCCCTGGAAAAGCTTTTGCAGAACGGTCAAACCGGGCTGGACATGACGCTTGCCGAGGGCGACGTCGTTTACGTTCCGGGTCCGATCCAAATGAACATCGACGTCACGGGCGCGGTCGATCATCCGGGCGAAATTCAAGTGAACGAAGGCGACCATCTCTCCTCCGCGATCGCGAAAGCCGGCGATAGTCAGAACGCGCATTCCGATCTCAACCACATCCGGTTGATTCGGACCGGTCCGGACGGCAAGCAGACGACGCAAGAGATCAACCTGTACGATGCGCTGAAAAACGGCGACATCGCAGCCGATCCAAAGCTCGAAAAGGGCGACGTCGTTTACGTTCCAGAGGCGTACCAGCATCGCACCGATTTCGGTACGGGCCTGCTCTACCTACTCACCCGGATCATCCCATAAGGAAAGCGAGAGGACTTTTCCGTGATTCAGATTCCTACCGCGGGCGGCGGAATGACGCCGTATGCGGCTTCGTCTCAACCGGAGACTCAAAACGAACTCGGTGGACTGTTCAGAGTGCTTCTGCGCCGGATCCGCCCGATGCTGGCGATCTTCGCCGGTTTCGTGGCGCTCGTTCTGGTCCTATCGCTCGTCCTGCCAAAGACGTATACGAGCACGGTAAAGCTCATTGCCGGTAATCCTGGAACGACGGGATTTGCCGGTTCCGACAACGCAACGTCGGACACGCAGGTTCCGGTTCTCAACGCGCTGCTTATTGCAACCGGAATGCAGAGCACCGAGACCTACGTCGAGCTGTTCCAAGAGGACCCGGTCGCGCAGCAAGTCATCTCGCAACTCGGCCTGAAAATCAGTCCGAAGGGTCTGCTGAAGAAGATCGACGTGAAGCCGGTCATCAATACGTCGATCATCGGGGTTTCGGTGACGTGGGGCGACGCGAACACGTCGGCGCGAATTGCCAATGCGTTCGGCGACGTGGTCGTCGACCGTCAGCGCCAGCTCGTCTCCGCGCAGGCGGGTAACGCCATCTCGTTCCTCAATCAACAGTTGCCGCAGGCCCAAAAGGCGATGAACGACGCGCAGACGGCGCTCGCGACCTTCGAGGCGCAGCACCATATCGCCGACATCAACGCTCAGACGCAGTCGCTCATCACGGCACTATCGACGTTGGACGCCAAGGTCGGCCAGGTGCAAGCGGATCGCCAGCAGGCGCAGGCGGAGCTGTCGAGCGCGCAGGCGCAGCTCAAGAGCACGCCGGCGACGATTACCGGCGGCGAGACCGTTGCACAGAATCCGGTGTTGGGTCAGCTTCAATCGCAGCTCTCGCAAATCGACGTCCAGCTGCAGACCGCCCTTCAGCAATATACGGAGAAACACCCGACCGTTATCGCTCTGCGCAACCAAGAGGCGCAGGTCAAGCGCGAGATCGCGCAACAGCAATCCACGATCGTTGCAAACACCAACACGGTTCCCAATCCCGTCTACCAGCAGATCCAGCAACAGGACGAGCAGTATGCGACGCAGATTGCATCGGATAACGCGCAGCTGGTCGCACTGAAGACGCAGCAGACGCAGATGAATCCGCAGCTCGCGGGCCTGCCAGCCCAGACGGCGACGCTGGCGAATCTGCAGCGTAACGCGAAGTCGGCGGAAGACGTCTACACCGCGTTGCAGGGAAAGTACAACAACGCCCAGATCGCGCGCGACACCGCGCTGAGCGACGTGACGATCACGCAGCCGGCCGATCCGCGCCTCGCGGACAAGAAGCCCAACCTGCTCGTCAATCTCCTGTTGGGAATCGGTTTGGGTGCCATTCTCGCAATCTTGGGCGCTTTCGTCATCGACTATCTCGATAACACCATCAAGGACGACCGCGACGTCGAGCAAGAGTTAGCGCTCCCGTCGTTGGCGGCGATTCCTTTGGTCAAGATGCGCAACGGTACGCCGGAGCTTCCGTGGGTTCGCACGATGTCGATCGAGGCGTTCCTGCAGCTCGTGACGTCGATGAAATACGCATCCGACAAGCAGCTCTCGACGGTCGTCGTCACGAGTCCCACGCAAGGCGACGGCAAGTCGACGGTGGCGCTCAACGTCGCGATCGCCATGGGCGAGCTCGAGCCGCGCGTGCTGCTCGTCGACGCCGATTTGCGTCGCGCGTCGCTCCATCATAAGCTCCGCATGAAAAACGAGCGTGGTCTTTCCGATATCCTCGTCGGCCGTTCGCGGCTCGAGAACGTCGTGCAGAGCACGCGTTACCCCGGTCTAGATCTACTTACTTCGGGAACGCCGACGCCGAATCCGATCAAGCTGCTCGAGTCGGGCCGCATGGACGAGTTCTTGCGTGAGGCACAAGAACGCTATCGCTGCGTGGTTATCGACGGCACCGCATTGTCGGTGAACGTCGACTCCGCGGTCGTAGCGCGCAAAGCCGACGGTACAGTGATCGTGCTCTCGGCGAATCAGACCGATCTTCGGGCCGCAAAGCAGGCGTTGCGCCGCATGCATCAAGTCGGCGTGCGCAACATCCTGGGCTACGTTCTCAACCGCGTCGTGCCTCGCAAGGAGGACTACGAAGCGTACGAATTGCGTGCCGGTACGGAGCTCGAGCCGACCGAAGAGACGATGATCACAGCGTAAAGGCACATGTCAATAACGAAGACGACAAGTTCGAGGGAAACGCGACCGGCCGCCTTCGCGCGAAGCCTATCGGTCCACCTCATCGAAGCGCAGGCGCTGTTCGTCCCTACGCTCGAAGAGGTCTTTGTCGACGTCGGGTTGGCACTGCTGGCGGTTTCGAGCGACGTCGACCTGCACCGGCTGCTCGAGGAACAGCCCGACGTCGTCTTCGTCGACGCCGACTACGTAAGCGAAGAACCGCTTCGATTGGTAAATTTGCTGCGCACGCTCGTTCCCAACGGGATTATCTGCGTCTATACGAGCGAGCGCAGCGCCCAGTGGGCAAGGGCATGCCATCTCGCCGGCGCGACGGCGGTGTTCAGCAAAAACGCGCGCCGTAACGAGATCATCGGCGGCATGGGAGACGCGTTACAGAACCGCACGTTTACCGACGTTCGCTTGCGTGAGACGTAGGTACGCTGGGACATTTAGCCCTATAGCGCGACGCCGATTTGGGCCTACGTTCATCATACTTACCGGCGCTAACATGTGGCCTTAGGGTTGCAACGAACCTGCTTCTTGGGGGTCGTATGAGAAGTGCTCTTGCTTGGCGGCGCGGTTGGGTTTCTCTCATCGTTTGTTTCGCGCTCGCTTCGTGTAACGGTCCGGGAACGAGCGTTCCCTCGGTACCAAGCGGCGAATCGTCCGTGACTCCGCTCGCTTTTACACCAGCCGCTGCGCCATTGGCCGCTATCCATACGACGCCGGGTGCCGTTAACGGCGTGGACAATCGCTTCAGCCCGATCGACGGCGATTATCCCGCCGGTGGTCAAGGAGCAACGATCGACGGTAAGGTGCCATGTCTGCCGACGATGGGCGACGGATATCACATTCACGTTTTTCTCGGTATCGTGTATCACGGCCAGCTAATGGCGCTCCCCGACAGAATCGGTATGGTGAATCCGGGTCCGGCAGTCAACGGGTATACAAATACGGCGCAGTGCTTCTACGAAATCCACACGCACGACGCGTCGGGAATCGTTCACCTGGAAGTCGCTCAGCCGCTACCGATAACCAGTGTCGTGTTCAAGCTGAGGAACGTTCTCGACGTTTGGGGCGTTCCGCATGACGAGAACCATTTCGGTCCCTTCAAGGGCAAGATACGCGTATTTACCGGAATGCCGCCCGCGATCGGGCAGACTACGGTAAGTTCGTACGCACCGTTTTCCGGCAAGCAGTGGACGCTCATGGGCTTGCGCTCGCACCAAGTGATTTGGATCGAAATCGGAAAGCCGTATTACAATGCCCATCAACTACCGCCGGTCACGTTTTACATGGAGTACTAAAGAGGACGGGCTTCGCCTATTATTCCTTTACGAAACAGCTCGTCATGACAGCGTCGGACATGCCGTGGATGAGGCGTTTGTCCGCGGGAGCGATGGTGGCGAGAATGCCGCCCAGCGTGACGCTCTCTTCGCCGGTGACAAAGAAGTACGGGCAGAGCCGTACGCGGCCGTCGAACGTACGAATCTCGTCTTTTTCGCGATCGAGATAGTCTTGCCGCAGGCGCTTGCCTTTGTGGAAGCGCTGCAGAATGTACGGCACTTTATCAAACGACGCGAGCGCGGTGCCGACGGTCGTCGTCCATTCCTCTTTGGTGAGATCGTTGGCGATTTTCACGCCGCGCGATCCCCAAGCGAGTTCCGAGAAGCCCGACGGTTTGACGACGTAATCGCGCTCGCTCTTGCCGAGTTCGACGAGGCGCCGGAAATCGGCGATCGGGGAACCGCCGGCTTCTAGTCCGGCGATGACGCCCTGCGGCGGGAGCGGCCGCGGATCCATCACCCAGGTACGCGGAAAAACGGCGCGTAGGCGCTCGAAGCGGTCTTTGCCGAGTTCCGACTGCCACAGCAGCGCGAGCGCGTAATGATGGAATAGCGCGAACGAAAGCTTCTCTTCGAGATTCGCTTTGGGCGGCGGCGTCATCTTGACGCGATTGTGACGCGCGGCGTACAGCATGAGCTCTTGCTTTGGAACGTTGAGCAGATCGAAGAGTTCGAAGTTACGGTAGAGCGCGTCGAGCTTTTCTTCACGGCCGTCTTCGTGGCGAATGAAGAGCCCGTCTTCGGTGAAAAGGACGTCTTGCGGCGCGCGCAGCCATGCGTTCGCAAGATCCAAGCGCCGCATCGCGCCAGCCAGCCAGTCCATCTCGTTGCGGTAGTCGCGGGATTCCTCGGAAACCACGATGGCGACGGTGGGCTTCTCGACGCCGGTGATGTGGCGAATCATCGCAGCGAAACCGCGCGGAATGCCGTCGTTGCCGCCGATACTTTCGATGCCGAGCTGACAGTACGCCTCAGTGGTCGCGCCGACGAATCCCATGCCGCCGGGAACGTTGTCGAGCTCCGTCGCCGCGAATCCGTCGTCGGTGACGATCAAGTCGGGTCGAATGACGCCCGGAATCTCTTGCTTGAAACGGTTTTGCCGCGCGAGCTTGACGATTTGCTCGGGCTTACCGCGATCGAGATATTCCGCAATGAAAGCGGGGGCGGTGCCGCGCGCGCTGCGGTTATACAAGTTGTTGAGCGCGCGATAGAAAGCGAGCAGGTCGGTTCCCAGTTGCTCGATGCTCGCGAGTTGACTCGAGGACAATGCAAACGGCTCGGGGCTGACGCGCCAGGCGATACGTTCGGTTTCGTCTTCGACCCGGAAGAGACCGGGCGGTATCGCTTCGTATAGGTGGTGCGCTTGCTCACGAGCCGTGAGATTCGGATTGAGAGCCGTACAAGGCATAATTGAAAAGACAGACTCCTATCGACAACCGTCGCCGGGGATCTTGGAACTATTGAACGCGATATATCTGCGGCGCATACGAGACCTTAAAATACCCTATTCTCCCAAAGGTTGCGCCAACCGCTCACTTAGCCTACTTGATCGTGATGGCTCCGGGGGTGAGCAGGGCGCCTTCGACTCGGATCAGGCCGCCTGAATAGGCCAACGTCAGGTGGAGCGTCCCGTTGAGACCCAGGCGTCCGAGGTCCAGGTTTTCGATGACCCGCGAGACGCCTTCGCCGGCAACGAAGTGGAGCTGACGGGTGCGGCTGAACGAGCCGCCGGGCGCGCCGTATGAGGCGACCGTGGGGACGACGATCTCGTCGCCGCCCGCCGAGCGCGCGGCACCCTCGACGCAGTAGCCGATCGTTACGGGCGTTCCGCGGACGCTGAGCATCTCTTGGGTGCACGCCGGTGCCGCGGCGGCCGGCCGCATCGCCGCTACGAGAATCAGTAGAATCAGTAGAAGGAAGAAACGCAAACCGTTCACCTGCGAAGAACGATTCGAGTGCATGAAAGGTCGCACCTCGCACGTGGTATTATTCACGTGGTATTATTAAGGAAGTGCAACCTACGATAGATCTCATCGCACTCGACCTCGACGGCACGCTCCTCGACCTCAACGACGGTATCTCTCCCGCAAATCGCGTGGCCATTGCAGCCGCACTCGCGGCCGGCGTCCGGGTCGTCCTCGTTACCGGACGCGGCACCGACGCCGTCGCCCGCATCGTACGCGAGCTTCATCTCAATCTTCCGGCGATCTGCGCGCACGGCGCGCTTACCAAAGATTTTTTGTCGGGCAAAACGCTTGGACACATTCCGGTGCCGCTAGTTCACGCGGTTCCAATGATTCACTACGCGGAAAAGAACCGGCTCAACATCGCCGTGTACATCGAAGAGAAGTTCCACCGGCTGCAAGGCGCGCAACTCTACATGGAAGACATGCGCGGGCCGCACTGGCGGGAGGTAGGCTCGCTGATCGACGTGCTGACCGGAGCGCCGACGTTCTTGCGTTTTCTCGGGCGCGATTCCGTCGAATCCATGCGCGAAGCGTTTTCGGGTTTGCCGCTGCATTTCAAGTACGAAGTGTTCGGCGAGTGGGAAGAGTGCGCCGTAACCAGCCCCGATGCGACGAAAGAACGTGCCTTGCAGCGGCTTTGTGCCGACCTGCAAATTCCGCCACGGGCGGTGCTGGCGATCGGCGATTCGCGTAACGACGTTCCGATGATGAACTGGGCCGGAATCGGCGTTGCGATGGCCAACGCACTGCCGGAAGTTCGGCAAGCGGTGGGCCGCGTGACCGCTGCGTGCGCGCAAGACGGTGTGGCCCGTGCGATCGAACGCTACGTGCTCGATACGCTGCAACGTTCCGAGAAGAGCGCGTGACAGTCCCCACGCGAGTACGGGTGCTCGCATTCGCTCGCATCGCGGAGCTGCTCGGCGCGCGCGAGGAAGAGCTCGCGCTCGGACCCAATCCGCGCGTTGAGGACGCGTGGTCGGCGTTGGCGCAACGCAATCCGGAGCTGACGGTGCTAAAGCCCTCGACGCGCGCGGCACGCAACGGCCGCATCGCCGCGTTCGACGAGCCGCTAGCCGACGGCGACGAAGTGGCGTTTCTGCCGCCCGTAGGCGGGGGGTAACCATGCTGCGCATCGCGCGCGAACCGATCGATCCCAAAGCGGTGGAAGCTCGCGTCCTTTCAGAGAATTGCGGCGGCGTAGTGACGTTTCTGGGTATCGTACGCGAGCGGGCCGACGATGGCAGATCCGTCAACGGTTTGCAATACGAAGCCTTCGACGAGATGGCCGTGTCGGAGTTCGAAACCGTTGCCGCCGAAGCGCGCGAGCGCTTCGGCAACGTGAACGTGGCGGCGGAGCATCGCGTCGGCGAGCTGAGGGTCGGCGAAGTGGCGGTGGTCGTTTCGGTCGCGGCCGAACATCGCGACGAAGCGTTCGCGGCATGCCGGTACGCGATCGACGAGCTCAAGCGGCGCGCGCCGATTTGGAAAAAGGAGCTCTACGTCGACGGCGGGGGCGAATGGAAAGCCAACGCCTGTAACGGGACGTGAGCTCGTTGGAGCTGTTCACCGTTGCTGGCGAACGCAACCGCATCGCCGTGCTCTATTACGAGCCGCGGCGGCCGCGCGGCGTGACGATCGTCGCCGGTCACGGTTACTCTTCGAGCAAACACAATCTCGACTTCCTCTGCGCGTTTCTCGCAAGCCACGGTTTCGGAGTCTATAGTCTCGATTTTCCGGGGCACAAACTGGGAGCGAGCGGCGGAACGCTGCGCGACGTCGACGATTGCATCGACGCGATGGCCTCGACCGTGAAATTCGCGCGCGAGCGCGGCGATACATCGGCGTATACGATGGGGCATAGCATGGGCGCAATGACGGCGATCTTCACGGCCGCGCTCGACGCGGAGATTCTGGGGACGATCGCGATCGCGACGGGTTTCGGACGCCCGACTTCGCTCGCCGCGCTGCAAAAGGCCGGCGCCACCGATTTTCGCTCGTCGTACGTCGTCGGTGCGACGTTACCCGAGCTGGTTGCCAACGTGGACGAGCGCTACGCCGCGTATTTGCCGCGCCTGGCGGGCCGTCCGGCACTCTATATAGCGGCGAACGCGGACGGTATGGTGAATCCACGCAGCGTGAAAGAACTCTACGATCGTGCGCCGGAGCCGAAGTGGTTGGAAACCGTCGAAAGCGACCATACGTCTGCCGGCGAGCAATCGCGCAGTACGGTGCTGCAGTGGCTCAACGACCGTCACCCGCGCCCGTAACGCTAGCCGGACGGCGCGAGTTGCGCCGTTACAGCCGCCATCTGCTCATTCCGGAAGTCGGACTTGCCGGTCAGGAACGTCTGGCGTCGGCGCGCGCGCTCGTTATCGGCGCCGGCGGTTTGGGCTCGCCGGCCTTGCAATATCTCGCGGCCGCGGGTGTCGGCCGTATCGGTATCGTCGACGACGACGCGGTCGACGAAACGAACTTGCAGCGACAGACGATTTTCTCGACGAGCGACGTCGGTCAACCGAAGGCGACGATCGCCGCGCAGCGGATGCACGCGCTCAACCCCTCGATCGCCATCGACTCGCTGCCGATTCGTCTTAACGCCGGCAATGCGCGCGAGCTCGTGCGCCTCTACGACGTCGTGCTCGACTGTACCGATCGCTTCTCGACGCGTTACCTCGTCAACGACGCGTGCATACTCGAAGGCAAGCCCGACGCGTATGGCTCGATCTTCCGTTTCGACGGACAGGTCAGCGTTTTCGGCGCTCCGGGCGGTCCCTGTTATCGCTGCCTGTATCCGGAGGCGCCTCCGGCGGGCAGCGTTCCGACGTGTGCGGAGGGTGGCGTACTCGGCGTTTTGGCCGGGATCGTCGGTGCGTTTCAAGCGAACGAAGCGCTGAAAATTCTTCTCGGGATCGGCGAAACGCTGGCTGGCCGATTGCTGCTCGTCGATGCGCTGTCGGCGCGCACGCGCGACGTTCGGTTCGAACGCGATCCCCACTGCGCGGTCTGCGGGGAGCGGCCGACGATAACCGAAGCTGCAGAGACGAACGAAGAAGCCGATCCAGTGCCCAGCGGCGTCGCCGAAATCGATGCCGGCGAGTTGGAAGCGGCCTTGAACGACGCAACCTTGCTCGACGTGCGCGAGCCGCACGAAGCCGTGCTGGGTACGATCGACGGAGCGGTGGCGATTCCGGCGTCGCAGCTGGAGGCGCGGATGCACGAGTTGGACAGCGCGCAACGCTATGTGGTCGCATGCCGCGTCGGTGCGAAGTCGCTCTGGGCGGCGAGCCGTTTACGCGATGCAGGATTCGGCCGGTTGCTGCATTTGCGCGGAGGATTGCTCGCGTACGCGGCTCGCCGGAGCGATTTCGACTTTTTCTAAGCTAGGGTAATAATGCGAAATAAACCGTTTGCGCGGACGGGCGTCGATCTTCCGGTCATCGGCCAAGGAACGTGGGACGTTCCCGAGAGCGGCGCGCGCCTGGTGCAGGGCAAAGCCGCACTGCTGCGCGGAATCGAACTCGGCATGACGCACGTCGACACGGCCGAGATGTACGGTTCGGGCCGCGTCGAGGAAATCGTCGGCGAAACGATCGCGGGAGTTCCGCGTGAGAAGCTGTTTCTCACGACCAAAGTGTTGCCCGGAAACGCCTCGTACGAGGGTGCGCTCGCGGCGGCGGATCGTAGTTTGCGCCGCTTGCGAGTGGACTACGTAGATCTCTATCTGTTGCATTGGCCGAGCGAGCATCCGCTCGAGGAAACGATGCGGGCGCTCGAAGCGCTGGCAACGCAGGGCAAGACGCGCTACGTCGGCGTCAGCAACTTCGACGCCGCCGAAATGCTCGAGGCCGCCGGTTATTTGCGCGACGTGCCGTTAACGTGCAATCAGGTACTCTACCACGTGCGCGAACGGGGCGCCGAACGCGGCGTGATCCCAACGGCAAACGAGCGCGGTATCGCCGTGGTCGCGTATACGCCTTTCGGACGCGGCCGGTTTCCGCGGCGCGAAAGCGAACCGGGCGGCGTTCTCGACGCGGTCGCGCGCAAGCACGGCGCGACCCCGCGGCAAGTCATTCTCGCGTTTCTCACGCGCGAGCCGAACGTCTTCACGATCCCGAAAGCCGCGAGCGTTCCGCACGTCGAGGAGAACGCCGGTGCGAGCGACGTGGTATTGGATGCCGGCGACGTCGACGCGATCGACGCGGCGTTTCCGCTCGGCAGGCCGGGACCGCTGGCAACGCTGTGAGCGATAACGCGGCTCGACTCGATTACGACGCGATCAAAGCGCGTGCGGTCGAGCGAGCGTTGCAGCTGGGCGCATCGGCGCGCGTAGCTCCGGCCAAAACCGACGCGGCTTCGCGCGATCGCATGCGCGAAGCATTTGCGCGCGGCGATTTCGTTACGTGGCGATACGACGATACCTACGCGTCGCGCGCGTGCGATCCCGCCGAGATTTTGCCGGATGCGCGCAGCGTGGTTTGCGTTGCGCTGCCGTACGCCACGAAATATGCGAGCCGTCGCGACGTTCGCCGCGGCCGCGTCTCGAACTATGCGTGGTCCTCAGACTACCACCTTCGCATGCGCGCGCTGCTCGACGACGTTGCAAGCGTCATCGATTCGGAAGCCGAAGCGCGGGTGACGGCGGTCGCCTGCGATACGCGGCCGCTGGCCGAACGCGCTTTCGCGGCGCGTGCCGGCGTGGGTTGGGTCGGAAAGCACACCAATCTCATCGCCCCCGCAGCCGGGTCGTTCGTCTTTCTCGGCGAGATCG
>DASRSM010000184.1:0-2803 GCA_035656415.1 Vulcanimicrobiaceae bacterium
CTTCGTCGTCGGCGCGCGCGTCTCCGGAGACGACCGCATGACGCCGGGCATCGCGCGCGAGGAACTGCTTGAAATCATCACGCGCCTCGATAAGACCGGCATGCTCGACTACTTTACGGTCACGGGCGGCACCATCGAAGGCTACAAGTCGCGCGGTTACAACATACCATCGTCGTACTATCCAAAGAAGACGTTCGCCGACCTCGCCACGATCGTGCGCGAGCGCGTCGGTGCAACCGTCATCCTCGTCGGCCGCATCGTCACGCCCGACGACGGTGAAGCCGTGCTCGCGTCGGGCGTCGCCGATCTCGTCGGCATGACGCGTGCGATGATCGCCGACAACGAGATGCCGCGCAAAGCGCAAGAAGGACGCGCGCACGAGATCCGCACCTGCCTCGGGTCGAACGAAGGCTGTATCGATCGTCTGTATTTCGGACTGCCGGTGCGCTGCGTGCAGAACGCGATCATCGGACGCGAGCTGCAATATTTAAAACTCGAACCGGCAGCAGAACCGAAGCGGGTTGCCGTAATCGGCGGTGGACCGGCCGGCATGGAAACGGCGCGCATCGCCGCGCAGCGCGGTCACGCGGTAACGCTCTATGAAAAGGAAGGCGAGCTCGGCGGTGCCATTCGCGTCGCCTCGCGGGCGCCGCAATGGGAGAACTACCGTTCGATCGTCGATTGGCTTGCCGCCGAGCTCGAGCGGCGTGGCGTCACCGTCTGCAAAGAACGGGCGATCGCACCCGAGGACTTCGATTCGCTCGACGCCGACGCGATCGTCTTCGCGACCGGCGGGATCGCGCGCGCCCCGTATCTCGAGGTCGACGATGCTGCGAACGTCTGCACCGTCGGCGATGTCCTGGCCGGGCGTGCGAAGCCGCAAGGCCGCTGCGTCGTTCTCGACGAGACGGGCTATACGCCGGGACCTAAAGCCGCCGACGCGCTCGCCGAGGCCGGTCACGATGTCGAGATCGTCACGCGGCAATACAGTTTGGGCGAGACGATCGGCATCACGCTGCGCGCGCCGCTCTACGAGCGTCTGCTGCGTAAAAACGTGACCATCACGCCACTGCACGCACCCGTGCGCGTCACCGCAAATGGCGTCGTCCTGCGGCACGTGCTCACCGGTGCGCAGCACACGATTCCCGCCGAAACCGTGATCTTCGCGTCGGGCGGTCGCGGTGACGACGCGCTGTACGAAGCCTACGTCGCGCGCTACGGCGAGGGCAACGCGTATCTCATCGGCGACGCGTTCACGCCGCGCCGGCTGCGGACGGCCATCGCCGAAGGCGCCGCCACCGGCCGCGCGTTGTGAGATTCCGCGCAGCGCTGCACGCAGCCGCTGTTTGCATCGTCATCGCGCTAACCGCGTGTACGTCGCGCGGCGGCGGGGCCGGCGACACCACGACGCTGCGCGTCGGCTTCTCGACCGAGCCCCACTCACTCAATCCGCTCGACCAATACAACGGCCAAGAACTGGTGATCGATCGACTGTTCAGCGATACGCTGACCTCGTTCGATCCGACCGGCAATCGCGTGATGCCGATCCTCGCGTCCCGCGTGCCGACGCGCGAGAACGGCGACGTCTCGGCCGACGGCAAAACGATCGTATTCCACTTGCGCCGCGGCGTGCAGTGGCAGGACGGCGCACCGTTTACGAGTGCCGACGTCGTGTTCACGTACGAACAGCTGATGAATCCAGACAACAATCCGGTCTCGCGGTTCGGCTACGTCGAGATCGGCAGCATCGACGCGCCCGATGCCTACACGGTGCGTTTGCGGATGAAGCGGCCGTTCTCGCCGATCGTTTCGACGTTCTTCGGCGACGCAAACGCTCCGTACGGCATTCTCCCGCGCCATTTGCTGGCGAAGTACAAATCGCTCGAGCGCATTCCGTACGACGCGCTTCCGATCGGTACCGGGCCGTTTCGCGTGGTGTCGTGGCGGCGCGGCGATCGCATGGAGCTCGTCGCAAATCCGAAGTACTTTCAAGGAGCGCCGCGCATTGCGCGCATTACGATCCAGTTCGCTCACGACGAGCAAACGCTCGTAACGATGGCGCGCGCGCGCGAGCTTGATTGGGTGGCCGAAATCAGTCCGACGCTGATGCCGGATGCAAAAAACACTCCAGGCTATCACATCGTGCTCGTCGCGCAGAATCGTTGGTGGGGCATCACCATCAACCTGCAGCGCAAGGTGCTGCAAGACGTTCGCGTGCGACGCGCGATCGAGCTCGCCATTGACAAACCGGTTTTGACGCAAGCGCTGACGTTTGGCACCGCCATCCCGGCGACGCAAGACTTACCATCGTTTCTCTGGGCATCGGGCCGTTTGCCGCCGAGCCGCTACGACCCGGCGCAATCGCGCGCGCTGCTCGCGCAGGCGGGATGGTCAGCGAGCCGTCCGCTGCGCCTCGAGCTTGTCTATAACAGTGGTGACGAGACCGCGCGGAAAGCGGCGGTACTGCTGCAAAGCTCACTTGGTTCCATTGGAATCGTGCTGACGCCCAAGGGCTATCCCAACGAAATGCTCACCGCTCCAGCGTCCATGGGCGGCATCGAGTACAGCGGCCGCTTCGACATGGATCTGGGGCGGATCATCAACGGACCCGAGCCGGATAACTCGGCGGAGTACGCGTGCGCCGGGATCCCGCCCAACGGTTACAATATGGCGCACTACTGTACGCCTCAGATGGACCGGCTACAGCAGATCGCGACCTCTTCCTACGATCGTGCGACCCGTCAGAAAGCCTACGTCGCCATCGAGGAGCTGCTCGAACGCGACCTCCCGCAGATTCCGCTGT
>DASRSM010000185.1:0-26409 GCA_035656415.1 Vulcanimicrobiaceae bacterium
CACCAAGCCGACGGATTGGAGCCGTGCGGTTTGGGCGCTCGCGACGTGCTGCGTCTAGAAGCCGGCATGCCGCTTTACGGTCACGAGCTCACCGAGGAGATCACGCCGGTACAAGCCGGACAAAACTGGGCGCTCAAGATGAACAAACCGCAGTTTATCGGTAAAGACGCGCTGGCGAAGCAGCTCGCGGACGATACGTACTCCCGCATCGTGGGTGCGGTCATGGACGGGCGCGCGCCCGCGCGTGAAGGGTACCGCGTCTTCTTCGAGGGTGAAGATGCCGGCGAAGTTCGCAGCGGTTCGCTCGCGCCGTCGGTCGATAACAATCCGATTTTAACCGCGTTAGTCCATCCGCGCGCGACCGCGCCCGGCACCAAGTTGCAAATTGAAATCCGCGGCACGAAGCACGACGCGACGGTCGTGCCGCTGCCGTTCTACAAACGTCAAAAGTAAGGAGATCCAGCGTGGCGGTGCCCGACAATCTGCTGTACAGCAAAGAGCACGAATGGGTGAAGATGGACGGCGATTCGGCGACCATCGGTATTACGGATTACGCCCAAAACTCGCTCGGCGACATCGTCTACGTCGAACTTCCGAAGGTCGGCGCCAAGATCGAGCAGTTCGGAAACGTCGGAGTCATCGAATCCGTCAAAGCCGTCTCCGATCTCTTCACGCCGATCTCGGGCGAAGTGCTGGAAGTCAACACCGCTCTCGACAGCGATCCCGCCGCGGTGAACAAAGATCCCTATGGCGTCGGCTGGCTCATCAAGGTACGCGTCGGAAACGCGTCGGACGCCGGCAAGCTGCTTTCACCCGCCGACTACGCGAAAATTGCGACCGATTAACCGATAGCTATGTACGCACCCCATACCCAAGCCGACATTGCGGCGATGCTCAAAGCGATTGGCGTCGGATCGCTCGACGAACTGTTGCGCGTTCCCGACGCGGTCGCGCTCAAAGCCGAGCTCGACGTCGTTCCCGCGCTCCCCGAGTACGGAATCACCAAACGCTTCGAACACTTCGCAAGTAAGAACTCCGCCGCCGCGTGCCGCTCGTTTTTGGGCGGCGGTGCCTATCGTCATTACGCGCCGCCGGCCATTACGGCACTCGCTATGCGCGGCGAATTCCTGACGGCGTACACGCCGTATCAGGCCGAAGTTTCGCAAGGATACCTGCAAGCGATTTATGAGTGGCAGACCTACATCTGTCTGCTGACCGGTATGGATATCGCCAACGCCTCGGTCTACGACGGCGCTACGGCGCTGGCTGAGGGTGCGATCATGGCGCTCAACGAGACCGGGCGGCGTAAGATTCTCGTTTCGTCGGCCGTGCATCCGAACTATCGCGCGGTGTTAAAGACGTACTGCGACGGGCTCGACGTCACCATCGACGAAGTATCGTTCACCAGCGACGGAACGACCGATCTCGCGGCGCTCGAAAAGGCGGTCGCGAGCAAGGAATATGCGGCGGTGGCGCTGCAGTCGCCGAACTTTTTCGGCAACGTCGACGCTCTGTCGCGTTCGATTCTCGACGCCGTGGTTGCTGCCGAGACGATTCCGATTGCCGTCGTGGCCGAAGCGCTTTCGCTGGCCGCGCTCGCGACGCCCGCGTCGTGGGGCGCGGAAATCGTCGTGGGCGAAGCGCAAAGCTTTGGCGTTCCAATAGCGTACGGCGGACCGTACGCGGGATTCATCGCGTCGACGGCGGCGCACATGCGGCGCATCCCCGGGCGCCTCGTCGGAAAAACGGTCGACAACTCGGGCCGCACGGCTTACGTGCTTACGCTGCAAGCGCGCGAACAACACATTCGGCGCGAGCGCGCCACGTCGAACATCTGCACGAACCAAGCCCATTGCGCGCTGATCGCGACGATCTATCTCGCGTTGATGGGGAAGACCGGCCTGCGCGACGTCGCGGCCCTCAACCTCGAGCGCTCGCGCGAGCTAGCCACGGCCGTATCGTCGATCGACGGCGTCGATCTGAAGTTTGCCGCGCCGTTCTTCAACGAGTTCGTTGCCGACGTTCATCGCGACGGCGCCGAAGTTCTCGCGGGATTGCAAGAACGCGAAATCTTGGGTGGAATCGCGCTCGGCCGATTCTATCCCGAGTTGAGCACCTGCATTTTGATGACAGCTACGGAACTGACCAGCTCCGGCGATATCGCCGCGCTGGCTTCCGCCCTTCAAGAGGTCGTACATGTCCCCGCTCACGCGTGATAACTCGCAGTCGCCGCTGATCTTCGAGCTGGGCCAAGAGGGTCGTGCGAACCGTTACGTCGAGGAGGGCAAGCCGCTGGGGACGTTCCTGCCGCCGTCGGTGCTGCGCGACGACCTCCCGCTTCCCGATAACAGCGAGCTCGACGTCGTTCGGCATTTTACCAAATTGTCGCACCGCACGTTCGGCATCGATCTCGGGTTCTACCCGCTCGGCTCGTGCACGATGAAGTACAATCCGCGCGTGAACGACGCGATAGCGAGTACGCGCGAATTCGCGCAGCTGCACCCGTACGCTCCCGACGAGCTCGCGCAAGGGGCGCTGCAAGTTATGTGGGAGCTCGAACGCACGCTCAGCTCGCTCTTCGGCATGGCGGCATTTTCGCTCAATCCGTCGGCGGGAGCGCACGCCGAGCTGGCGGCGCTGCTCATCGCGAAGAAATATTTCAAAGATCGCGGCGAGCCCGCGCGCGATAAGGTCATCGTTCCCGACACCGCGCACGGCACGAATCCGGCGTCGGCCGCAATGTGCGGCTTCAAGGTCATCTCGCTGCCGAGCGACGAGCGCGGCCGCGTCAGCGTCGACGAGATGAAGAAGGTATTGGGACCCGATACGGCCGTCTGCATGATGACCAATCCGAACACGCTGGGCCTTTTCGAAGATCACGTGCACGAAATCACCGCCGCCGTTCACGCCGCCGGCGGATTGATGTACTACGACGGCGCCAACGCCAACGCGATCATGGGCAACGTACGTCCCGGCGACATGGGTTTCGATCTCATGCACCTCAACACGCACAAAACGTTCACGATTCCGCACGGCGGCGGCGGTGCGGGCCACGGTCCCGTCGGCGTTGCCGCGCATCTGGTCGATTATTTGCCGACGCCCGTCGTCGTCGGCACGCCCAAACCCAACGGCGACGCTACCGCCGCACCCAGCGACCGCATGACATTCCGCCTTGACTTCGATCGTCCGAAATCGATCGGCCCGATGCGTTCGTTCTGGTCGAACTTCGCGCACGCGGTTCGCGCGCTGGCATACATCTATGCCAACGGCGCCGAAGGTCTCAAGCGCGTGTCGCAGCTCGCGGTGCTCAACGCAAACTATCTCCGCGTGAAGATCGCGGACTTCTTGGAGACGCCGTATCCGGAGATCTGCCGGCACGAGTTCGTGTGTTCGGCGCAGCAGCTCAAGCGCGATACGGGCGTCAAAGCGCTCGACATCGCCAAGGCGCTCCTCGATCGCGGCTTCATGGCGCCGACGATGTACTTCCCGCTGATCGTTCCGGAATGCCTGATGGTCGAGCCGACGGAGACGGAATCGAAAGAAACGCTCGATACGTTCGTCGAGGCGATGCGCGAGATCGTCGCGCAAGCCAAGACCGATCCGCAAGCGCTCTTCGACGCGCCGGTCAATACGGTCGTCGGACGCGTCGACGAAACGCGCGCCGCGCGGCAGCCCGATTTGCGGTGGAGACCTCAAGCAAGTTAACCAATCTGCGATGTGCGCCGCGGATCTATTCTCCAGGCTCGAAATCTTCGAAGACTTCGGCGACGGCGAAGCGCAGCCACGGCACCGCGGCATGTTCGAAAAGATCGCCGGTTGCGAACTCCGCAATACCGTTACGGTCGTACGCGACGATCCGACGTTCTTCGGGCAAAACGTCGAGAACGAGCAGCGCTCCGCGTTCGAGATAGGCTGCTACCTTCCACAGAAGGTTCTTCATCCGGTCGCTCGGAGAACGTACTTCCACCGCAATGTCAGGTGCGAACGGCGGCTGCTGGCGATTCTCGTCGCCGAGCGGACGCCAGCGTTCGTAGCTGACGAACGCAACGTCCGGCACCAGCGATGTCCGCTTTCTCTTGCGGTCGTCCAGCTCGAACCGCCACTCCGTACCCCAGGTTCCGCGGCCTTTACCCAGGCGGCGGACGATCGCGCATATGGCAAACTGTGCCACCGAATGGCGATGCTTCGGACTCACCTTGGGAACTGGCCGCCCCTCGAGCCATTCGACGTAGGGTTTTTCGTCGTCGGAAATTCGGAGTTCCATGTCACGCATAGCTTATCACGTGGCCGCCGGTTGACGTCTAGGTGCTCGCAGCCGCAATGGAGCGTTTCAGTTGACGCGTCAGTGACGGTTTTCGGCTGCGCTTGCGCATGAGCTCGATCACGAACTGCTCCTCACGTCGCAAACCGCGCGTGCCCGGCTTCGTGGACGTAATCGGCTCGAACTTGCCGTCGTCCATGTACGCGGCCAGCACTTCGGGATGGACGTAGCACTTGCGGCACACGGCCGGTGTGTTGCCCAGGTCTCGCGCCACCTCGCGCACGGCTTCGACCGCATTGCGCTTCCGATCGGTAACGCTTTCGGCCTCACCCATGTGCGCGAGCGCGACCGCGCAGCGCACGGTGCCCATCCACGTGCGAAAATCTTTCGCGGTGAAATCGCCGCCCGAGGTCTCGCGGATGTATGCGTTGACGTCGCTCGATCCGACGCGGTGCGACGAACCGTCGTCGCCGACGTACTCGAAGAGCTGCTGATCGGGCAAATCCTGACACTCGCGAACGATCTTAGCGAGACGGTGATCGATGACGCCGATCTCGTGCTGTACGCCGCTCTTTCCGCGAAAGCGAAACGTCAGCTTGTTGCCGCGCACGCGCGCGTGCCGGTTGCGCAGCGTCGTCAGTCCGAAGGACCGGTTCGCGCGTGCGTATTCGTCGTTGCCGACCCGCACTGCGGTAATCTCGAGCAAGGCGACGACGGCGGCCAGCACTTTCTCGCGCTCCAGGCCTTGGCGCCGCAAGTCGGCGGCGACGCGCCGGCGGATGCGCGGCAGCGCCTTGGCGAAGTCGAGCATGCGCGCGTACTTGCTTTCGTCGCGGACCTCGCGCCAGCGCGGATGGTACCGGTACTGCTTGCGGCGCCGGGCATCGCGCCCGGTCGCCTGAATGTGGCCGCGCGGGTCGAGGCAGATCCAGACGTCGTCGTAGGCCGGCGGGACGGCCAGGCCGCGGATCCGGGCCAGGGTCTGCCGGTCGCGGACGGCACGCCCGTCGGGACCCACGTACGCGAAGTGGCTCCCCCGGCGCAGCCGGCGGATTCCGGGGGCCTCGTCAGAGACGTAGCGGAGGCCGTTCTCGGGAGCAGTATAAGCAAGCGGGTCGAGCACGTTAAAAGGCTTACCCTTTTTGCAGGCTCTTCTTGGGCCCGGAGGCTATAATGGGAGTAATCGGGGGGCACGGCAACGAGCCCCCTTCCACGTCCTCCAGCACGGGTTGATGACATGCGGATCAAGTACGAAGTGTCAGCGGGCGGGCTGCTCTTACGGCGACGCGATTCGACTTTCGACGCGCTTTTGATCGGGCGCGGCGAGCCGCCGCGGATTTGGACTCTGCCGAAAGGACACGTCGAAGCTCGCGAATCCAACGAGCAAGCGGCGTTGCGCGAAGTTCGCGAAGAGACCGGCTGTTGGGGTGAGATCGTTACGCGCCTCAACGAGATCTCGTACTGGTTTTACGTAGGTAAAGCCAAGCACCGCAAATCCGTCACTTTCTTCCTGATGCGCTACCTGTCGGGCGATCCGGCCAATCACGACCACGAGGTCGACGAGGCGCGCTGGTTCGACCTCATGCAGGCTCGCAAGACGCTCAAATACGTCAACGAGAAACGCCTCATCGACATGGCGCTCGAATACATTGCCGCCAATCCGGGCGAGTTCGGCGAAGAGCCTGCGGTAGCAGCGCAAAAAACGTCTTGAACCAGACCGAGTCAACCGAAGCCCTGGCGCCGGTCGACCAGGGTGGCTGCCGCGTGCAGCTCGACGTTTTCGACGGGCCGCTCGACCTGCTGCTGAGCCTGATCAAGGAACAGCAGCTCGATATCGCCACCGTACCGCTGGCATCGGTCGCCGAGCAGTATCTCGCGTACGTTCGCATGATGGAAGCGCTCGACGTGGAGGTTGCGGCCGAATACTTAGTGATCGCAGCGACGCTGGTTTATCTCAAGAGCAAGGCGCTGCTGCCGCCGATTCCGCAAGAGTTCCTCGACGAAGAAGCCGAGACGCCCGAAGAGGTCGAGGAGCGACTGCGCCGCCGCCTGATCGCTTACTCGAAATATCGCGAGCTGGGCGAACAGCTGCGCGCGCGTCAAGACGAAGCGGGCGGCTATTTCTACCGTGAGTCCGGCGACCCGGCGAGCGAAATCATGCAGCGGTACGAGATCGATCCGGAGAAGCTCAAGCGCGCGTTCCTGGCGATGCTCAGCCAGGCACGGCCGGAGAAACGTTCGATCGCGCGCGAGCGCGTCTCGCTGATCGCGTCGATGGACTACATCGTGCGCGGCATCAAAGAACACGGCGAGGTGCTCTTCTCTACGCTTTGCCACGAGCTCGGCATGACGCGCGAAGTCGTGATCGTGACGTTCTTGGCGATCCTGGAACTGATTCGCCGTCACCGCATCGACTTCGATCAGCCGGAGCTGTTCGACGACATTCGTTTGTTCGCTTACACACCCAAAACGCCAGGAGAGATTACGCCCTAACGTGGAGCACGACGTTCAAACCCAAGATCAGATAGAAGCGATCGAGAGCCCCGAACGCTTAGAAGAAGCGGTGCTGCGCTTAACGGCCCCGGTCGAAGCCCTGCTTTTCGTTGCCGGCGAGCCGCTGTCGATCAAGCAAGTCGCCAAGCTCGTCCGCGCCAGCGAAGTCGAGGTTGCATCGACGCTGCAGCGCATCGAGGCGGACTACGCCGATCGCGGCGTCGTGCTGCGCGAAGTCGCAGGCGGATACCGTTTTGCGACGTCGCCGCTGGCTCGCGCCGCCGTGGAGGCCTACCTCTTACCGCCGAAGACGTCGCTCTCGACGCCCGCGATGGAAGCGCTGGCGATCGTCGCGCACATGCAGCCGGTCACCAAGGGCGAGATCGAATCGATTCGCGGCGTCAATTCGGACAGCGTCGTCAACACGCTGCTCGACCGCAACCTCATCGCGGAAGCCGGACGCAAAGACGTGGTGGGGCGGCCGATGCAGTATAAAACGACGGGATTCTTTCTCGAGTCCTTTGGCTTGCGCTCGCTCGACGAGCTGCCGCAGCTCGAACTCGATCCCGGACAGCCGCTCGAACTCAATCTCGTCGCCGAATGACTACGTTCGATTCGCTCGCCGGCTTCTACGACGCCGGCAGAACCGGCTATTCCAACGAGCTGTACGGCATGCTCGCGACCTTCGGTCTATCGTCGCGCCATCACGTGCTCGACATTGCGTGCGGAACCGGTTTGGCGAGCGGCCCACTCATCGAAAACGCGGTTCGCGTGACGGGCGTCGACGTATCGGTACCGATGCTCGCGAAAGCGCGCGAGCGTTATCCGTCGGCTACGTGGGTTGAAGGATCGGCGGAAGCGCTGCCGTTCCAGCCGCGCACGTTCGACGCGGCGATCGGCGCGCAAGCGTTTCACCACGTCGATCGCACGAAAGCCATCGCAGAGATTCTACGCGTGGTCAAGCCCGGCGGCATCGTCGGCATTTGGTGGAAAGTGCTGATGGATCAAGATCCGGTGGCGCAGCTTCGTACTCGCGTCGCGCAAGAAATGGGCGTCGACGTTCCCCCGTCGGGCCTCAAAGGCGGTTTCAAAGAGTTTTATGGAAGCGCGCTGCAGGAGCCGACGCTGCGCGTCATTCCGTGGCATCTGTCGATGCCGCTCGACGATTATCTCAGCTACGAGCGTTCGCGCAAGAACGTTCGCGACGCCTTCGGCGCTCGATCCGATCGCTACTTCGACGAGCTGGGCAAGCGTCTGGGCGAGATGGTGGGCGAAGGGCCGAAGCGCCTCGCGCTTTCCTACGTGCAGTATCTCTACTTAGCGCGAACGCCGCCGGCGAAATAGCGTGCGCATCGGTCTCCACGTACGCGTGAGCGGCGGCTACGCAAAAGCCGTCGAACACGCGAAAAGCATCGGCGCTACGGCGCTGCAGATTTTCTCGTCCAATCCGCGCAGCTACCGGCCGAGCCCCATCGATCCCGCAGCCCTCGAAAACTTCGCAAAGCTGCGGCGCGACGCGGATCTCGATCCGTGCGTGATCCACACGCCGTACCTGATCAATCTCGCGAGCGAAGACCCGAAGATTTACGAAGGCTCGCTGCGATTGCTGCGCGCCGATCTCGAGTTCGCGGCGCGCGGCAACATCCGGTTCGTCAACACGCATCTCGGCTCGTACGGTACGCGCGATCGCAACGCAGGCTTCGTAGCGATTTGCCGCGCGCTGGAGGCCGCGCTGGAAAACATCGAGCCCAACGTCTTTCTGGTGGTGGAAAACTCCGCCGGTGCCGGTCAGCTGGCCGGCGGGACGATCGACGAGCTCGGCACCCTCGTCAAAACGATCGCGCACCCGCAGCTCGGCATATGCCTCGATACGGCTCACGCGTGGGCGGCCGGCTATGCGATCGACACCGCTGCCGGCGTCAACGAGTTCGTCGACCGTGTGGAGGCGAGCATCGGCGTCGATCGCGTTTTGATGTTCCATTTCAACGACACGGAAGTGGAGCTTGGCGCCAGCCGCGATCGTCACTGGCACATCGGCGAGGGTAAGATCGGCTTCGAAGGTTTTCGCGCGCTGCTCGCGCGTCGCGAACTCAGCGATCGGACCGCGATCCTCGAGACGCCGGGAAGCGACGCCGACGACCTGCGCAACATGCAGACGATCCTCGCGATAGCGAAAGGGGCGGCCGCCTAACGGCGACCGCCCCTACTTTGATTGTTTGCTCCCCTTAACGGACTTGCAGATTTGGCAATCTGACGTCGGAGACGTTGAAGAGGGCCGAATCGGCACGTTGTACCCGCAATCTCAGATTCACGTCCGTGATATCTGCGACGAGCGGCGTGGTGCGGAGCGGATCCCGGAACATCTTGGCCTTCCCTCTTGACGGCATTTAGTAACCTGCTATTATCCTATAGTAGTTACGGTAACTTGTCAACTAGCTTTGCCGGTGTTATCGTGGAGAGGCGATGTCCCTAACTGATCCCGACGAAGCCCCCGGTCGCTTGGACCTGGTGCGACGCTTCGTCAACACGCTGAGCTTGCCGGACGGCCCGGATCGACTGAGCACGCCCGAAGCGGCTTCGGCGTGGTGCCGGGACGCCGGCCTTCCACCGGTAGCGAACCAAGAGGACTGCGATCGGTTGCGCGCGTTTCGCGAAGCGTTGCGCGACGCGCTGTTTGCCAACAACGGTGAATTCGATGCAGCCCAGGCGTGGAAAGAACTCGAGCCTTTCGCGCAGGGCGTGAGCGTGACGGTCGCGATCGAAGGAAACGCTCCGGTGCTGCGGCCTGCCGGCGGCGGAGCCGGCGCAACCATCGGCGCGCTGCTGGCAATCGTGTACGATGCGTTCTCGAGTGGAACGTGGAGCCGGTTGCGGGCGTGTCGCAAAAGTTCGTGCCGGTACGCCTACTACGACCGTTCGAAGAACGCTTCACGCGCGTGGTGCAGCATGACGACTTGCGGCAATCAAGAGAAAGCCAACCGCCGCCGGCAGCGCGAACGCCGGTGATCGCGCATTTCGACGTCGACGCGTTTTATGCAAGCGTCGCGATTCGCGACGATCCCAGCCTGCGCGGCAAACCCGTTGCGATCGCCGGACAGAGCCGCCGCGCGGTCGTGCTCACCGCTTCGTACGAAGCGCGGCCCTACGGCGTGCGCTCGGCGATGCCGCTCTATAAGGCGCGAATGGCGTGTCCGGAGCTGGTCGTCGTGCGGCCGGACATGGCCAAATATAAAACCGAATCGCGCGCCATCTTTACGATATTGGAGCGACGCGGCGAGCCGGTCGAAGGCATGTCGCTCGACGAAGCGTTCGTCGACGTCGGTGACGTTTCGATCGAGGCGGCGACCGCGCGGGCGGCGGATTTGCGGCGCGAGATCTTGGAAGCCACGGGCTTAACGGTCAGCGCCGGGGTCGCGACCGGTAAAATGATCGCGAAAATCGCGTCGGACTCGTGCAAGCCCAACGGTTTGCTGGCCGTCAACCCGGGAGAAGAGGCAGAATTTCTGGCACCGCTCCCGGTCGGACGTCTTTGGGGCATCGGCCCGAAGACGCAGACGCGTCTGCTGGCCTTCGGTATCGCGACGATCGGTGAGATTGCCGCGCTCGACGACGCGCGACTGCGCGAGCTGTTCGGTTCGTGGGGGCCGGAATTGCGCGAGTTGGCGCGCGGCGTCGACCGCCGGCCCGTCGAGCCCGAGCGCGAGACGAAATCGATTTCCACCGAAGAAACCTTCGAGTTTGACGTGAACGACGAAGAGCGGCTGGTCGAGATTTTGCGCGAGCACGCGCGCGAGCTCGCGGAGAAGCTGGTGCGTGAAAACCTCAGCGCGCGAAGCGTCGGCATCAAAGTCAAACGGGCCGACTTTACCGTCCTTGGCCGGCAAACGCATTTGGAGCAGCCAACGCGCGAAGCGGGCCGGATCTTTGACGCCGCCGTCCATTGCTTGCGCCGCAGCGGACTCGAAGGCGCTGCGGTTCGCTTGTTGGGAACTCGCGTCGCGTCGCTCGTCGACGGAGAACCGTTGCAGGCCAGCTTGTTCTAAAGGTGATCCGTCGGCCAGCAGCAGTCGGCTGCGCCCCGCTGCGTCAGTTTCTTGATAACGCGCATTCCCGCGGACGACAGCGGCGCGGCCATCAGGATTGGTATTTTTCGCGTTCGAACGTTGGCCTTGGGCAAGAGCTCGCGCGCTCCGCCGGGCGGAAGCCATCCGCTGATTCTTCCCAAATCGCCCGCCGCCGCGCGTAAGAGGGCCGGTATCGCCAGCGCCGCGACTTCGTCGGCAAAACCGAACTCTTCGACGAGGTACGTGTCGCGCTCCGGGATCCGCTCCCCGATGACGTACGCACCGATTCCGCGGCCGTGACGCACTGTGAGATTGTACGGTTGACCGCCGGTGGATTCCGATCGCTGGCGCATTCGCAAGCGAATCCATTCCCATACCAGCGGCGTGCGCTCGAAGCGCAGATGTCCGCGCGCGGCCAGGTCGTAACAACGCCGGACCGCGTTCCAATCGTTCTCGCGCAGCGGCGCGACCGTCAAGCGTCTTGGCGGCAGCGTGTCCGCGCGCAGCGATAGTTGGCGCGACGGCAAGGTGCGAAAACCGATCGCCGAATAAAACGGCGTACCGACGTCGGAGAACAGGTAGGCAAGATCGTAACCATCGCTGCGCGCGTGGTCGAGGGCGGCGCCGAGCATCGCGGTCGCGTAACCGCGTCCGCGCAGGTGTTCCGGCGTGAACACCGCCCCGATGCCCAGCGCTCGCAGTCGATGGTGCCCGTCGTGCATGGAACGATCGTACGCCTTGAACGACGCGAGCAGGGTTCGTCCTTCGAAGAACCCGGTGGTGCGGTAGTGACGGCGGCCGAAACGGCTGCGCGCGACGGCGAGCGTGTCGGAAACGTACGTCTGCAAGTCGCGCTTGCCCGCCCACAGCGGTGCGGTATGCGGCAATACGAGGCGCGCGTACGCGTCGGGTGCGATGGTGCGCAACCGCACTGGACCTTACGCCGTCTCCACCCCGGGCAAGCGCGCTGCGCGTAGCTCTTCGAGAAACTCGGGAGCCGTCGTGCCGCGCGTGACGCCTCCCGAAGCCGTTACGACCGCACCCAGACGCGCGCGTCGCAACGCGTAGACGAACGCGCGTCGTTCGCGGTCGTTGTAGCCCTCGCGGGCTTTCGAGCGTGCGACGTAATAGCTGAACTTTGCCGTTCGAGACGCGCGGCATTCACCGACGTTCTCTTTCGGAACCATACCGATGCGCGGGCTAAAGAGAAACGCATCGGGAGCGTACCAACGCGGGAACGTTCCGGCTCCGGCGCCCGCGATCGCTACGTAATCGAACTCCCGGCCGCGCCCAGCTTCGATGCTCAGGAGCGAAACGAACTCGTCGGACTCGACGGCTTCGCACGATTCGAGCTCGCTGCCGGCGCGCTGCTCGGCGTAGGCCAGCACGTCGCCGAGCGTCGCGTCGGGATGCTCCTCGAGAAACGCGTTGAGCCGCGCCAGCAGACGCTGTAAAACGAGTTGCTGCGCGCGCGCGCGTGCCGAATCGGCGTCGCCGTCGCGCGCCAGCGCGTCGTGCCACACGGCGCGCGCGAACGTCTCGAACGAGGCCGAGCGCGCGAATCCCAGCCATTGTGCGCGCTGCGCGCGAAAACGCACCAAGCGCTCGCGGGCGACCTCGTCGAGCGCGTCGTCCTGCTCGCCGCGGACGACGTTCCATCCTAGCCGCAGATCGCGCTTGGGATCCCAGCGGCTCGAACGTGCGGTCGGGGCGGGTTCGTCGTCGAGCGTAAAGAGCGGCGCTTGCGGATTGGGCGGCTCTTTGCAGAGAATCGCCAAGGACGCGTCCGAAAGTCCGAGCGCCGCGCTCGATAGCGTGCGCAGCATCCAATCGTGGCGGAACGGGTCGTGCACGTTCCACAGCAGTGCCAGCGCGTCGAGCGCTCGGCGGTCGGCGAAGACGTTGGAGTCGCCGCCGGTCGCCACCGGAATATTTCGCTCGAGCAGCGCGCGTTCGTAGTGCTCCGCGTCGCGTACCGAACGCAGCAAAACGGCGATGCGGTGCGGCGGCGTCCCGAGGTCGAGCCACGCCTTCACGCGCTCGGCGATAAACGCAGCCTCTTCGCGCTCGGTTTTCGTGCGGCGCAGTACGAGCGCGGTTTCCGCATCGAGCGGTGCGGAGCTGCGCTCTACACTGCCTGCGATGCGGCGGCAAGCCGCATCGATCGTGTCGGGCGAGCGTCGCTGCAACGTGAGCTCGACGCGCGTAAGGGCGCGTGCAAATGCGGTTTCAGGCGGGGCGACGCGAACCGATGCGATGGCCGATGACGGATCCCCGCAGAGCGTAACGCCGTCGAGCGCCTCGCCGTAGATCGCACCAAGCAGTGCAAGCTCGGCAGTCGTGAGATCCTCGGCATGATCGACGAACGCTACGGGATGCTTCGCGCTCAGGGCGGCGACGTGCTGCGGACTCGCGGACAGAAGGTCGGCCGCAGCGCAGACCGCGTCGCGTCCGGTCATCAGGCCGGTGCTCGCCACCAGCTCGACGTACGATTCGTAGAGCTTCGCGAGAATTTTCGCGAGGTCGACTTCGCGCCGGTGTTGCCGGCGCAGCTCGTTTGGATTTACGTCGAGCGAGTCGTGGTAGGTTTTCTTGGTCGCCGCCATCAGCGCGGGGCTCGCGAAGTTCGGCGGCTTTGCGTAAAACTCGGTCGCGCCGCTGAGCGAACGGGCCAGAAAGTCGGCGGGCGAGATGCGCGCGTCGCGAAGTTTACGGATCAAACGGAACGCCGACTCGACGAATCGCTCCGGCGACCGCAACCCCGGAACCTCCGGATCGAGCAGCTCGGCGGCAAACTCTTCCCACGCGAGGTCGAAGAGCGGCTCGCAAGCACCCTCGAACAGCAGTGAAGCCTCGACGTCGTCGATGCGGCGTACCGTCACGCCGCCCGCATCGAGGATTTCGAAAGCCAACGCGTCGATCCGTCGCTCGCCGGTAAAGACCAGCGGTGCGGCTTGCGAAAACTCTTGACGGGCGCGGTCGATCCGCGCGTTCAATGCGAACGTCTTTCCGGTACCGGGCAAACCGACGATCGCGACGCACCGGTCGAAGGGTGCGTCGACGGCGATACGCTGCTCTTCGTCGATATCGATGGCGATCACCGTGCGAAGCGCTCCCGCTCCGGCGGCGGCTTCTGCGCGCACGCCTGGGCGTAGGCGCAAAAGGTGCAGGCCTCGGGATCGGTCGTCGCGCTAAAGTTGCGCTCGCGCCCCGACGCCAGATCGGAGCTCACCTCGATCATGCGCGAACGTGCGCGTTCCAGGTCGATGGTAACGGCCGGATCGATCTCGACGACGACCGGACGCACGTCGAGCCGAGCGTCTTTGAGCGGCACGAGCGCGAGCTTGCCGACCCGATCGCCTTCCGCCGTGCGGGCCCAATAATAAAACGGTAGCTGGAAGTCTGCAAACGTCCGAATCTTTTCGCGGTACTCGGCCGCGGTGCTCGCAATGCTGCCGGTCTTGTAGTCGACGACGGCGACGTTTCCGGTGCGCTCGTCGCGATCCAGACGGTCGATGAAGCCGACGAAGGTTTGATCCCCGAGTGCGACGTTCGCCGGAACTTCGCGCCCGACGACCGTGAACGGCGCGCGCTTGGCTTCGGCCAGCAGCCAATCGACGTAACGCTGCGCCGTGCGCTGCGCGCGACGAACCTGCAGCTCGAACGCAACGCGCGTTTCGAAGCCGTCGCGATGGCGCTCGAACGCCCAGTTGACGTACTCGGCAACGCGCGCGCGCATTGCCGATTCGTCGCGCGCTTCCGGGCGTGCGAACTCGGCGTGAAAATCTTCCAGCGCGCTATGAAAGGCCGTGCCATACGCGGAGGCTGCCGAACCGCGATCTTCGACCGCTCCGCACGCATATCGATAGAACCATTTGCGCGCGCACTCGCCGTAGGCATTGAGCGCCGACGCACTAAAATGTTGCTGCCGCGCAAAAACCGGGCCCGGCGCTTGGGGTTCGACTGGTTCCGTTAGCGCGACGGCAGTTTCACGGTTAGTTCGTCGATCCGCAGCCGGCGGCGATGCGGTGAGACCGAAGCTCTCGCCGATTGCGTCCTGCAGAGGGCCGTCCTCTAGTTCGGGCGCGCGTTCGGCGAGCCGCCGCAGCCGAGTAGCAAACTCGATGACCGCGTCGCGATCGGCGGTGGGTACGGCGAGCCGCTGCGCGTCGATTGCCTCGAGAAGGTTCGCGGTGCGTGACGCCAGCGTCGCGTACGCGGCGGCAACGTCGTGATCGACGCCGGAGTACGGCGAGCGAACGAGACGCTCGAGCTCGATTTTATCGCCGGTTCTGCACCAGCGTACGGCGGAGGAAAGGAACGCGCGGCGTTCGGCGACGGCGAGGACCACGTCGTCATCACTTTGCTCCCAGGCGGACCTCTACCCTGTGTATAACGGTGGCCGGATGCGTAGGATCATCGTCGGGATCAGCGGAGCAAGCGGAAGCGTTTACGGCTACATGGCGCTCCAGGCGCTGCGCGCGATCGGCGGAGTCGAAACGCATCTCGTCCTCACTCCCTCTGCACGGCGTACGATCGAGCTCGAAACCGACATGAGCGGCGACGACTTCGAAGCGCTGGCCGATGTCATCTACCGCGACGACGATTTGGCGGCGGCGGTCTCGAGCGGCTCGTTTCTCACCGACGGCATGCTCGTGATCCCGTGTTCGATGAAGAGCGCGAGCGCGATCGCCCATTCGATGAACGCTAATTTGCTCGTGCGCGCGGCCGACGTTTGCTTGAAAGAAAAGCGCCGGCTCGTGTTGATCGTGCGCGAGACGCCGCTGCACCTCGGACACTTGCGCACGCTCGCGCAGCTCGCCGAGATCGGGGCGGTAATTTTACCGCCGATCCCGGCCATGTACGCCAACCCGCAGAGCGTCGACGACATCGTCGCGCACACCGTGGGTAAGGCGCTCGATCAATTTGGAATTGCCAACGAGCTTTTCAAACGCTGGCGCACGCCGGAATAGGAGATCCTGGTGATCGTTGCTGCAGTCGTTTTAGCGGCCGCTATCGACAAAGCCGCCGATACACCGCGCACGCGCCACTCCGTCGTCTCAGCCGAGGTCTACGACCTCGATACCCACCGCCTGCTCTACGCGCGGAACGCCCAAACGTTGATGATTGCCGCTTCGACGACGAAGCTACTGACCACCGGTACCAGTCTCGCGCTGCTCGGACCCAACTTCCGGTATACGACGCCGGTGTATCGCACCGGGCCGGTCGATTCCGACGGCACGCTGCACGGCGATCTCGTTCTCGTTGCCGCCGGCGATCCGAATCTTTCCGGACGCATTAAACCCGACGGAACGCTCGCGTTCGAAAACGAGGACCACGCGTACGACGGTTCGGCAAGTACGAAAGCGGTACCGGGGGATCCGCTTGCGGTGCTTCGCGACCTCGCGGGCCAAGTTGCGAAATCGGGAATCAAATCGATTGACGGACGCGTGCTCGTCGACACGTCGCTGTTTCCGGATCAGGGCACCGAAGCGGGAACCGGGACGACCCTGTCGCCGATCGTCGTCAACGACAACCTCGTCGACGTCACGGTAACGCCGGCGAAGAACCCGGGCGACCCCGTCTCGATTGCGGTGTCGCCGCAAACGGCCTACGTTACGTTCGTTAATAAAGCGACGACCGCCGGATCGAAAGCCGACGCGACCATCGACATGAGCGACGACGTTACCGACACTGCCGGACGTCATACCGTCACGATCAAGGGCGTGCAGCCGGCCGCCCGGAGCGTGCTTTACGCGTACCGAATTACCGATCCGAAGCGTTTCGCGCAAGACGCCTTTGCTCAAGTGCTGCAGGACGCGTACGTGACGCTGAAGGCGGAATCGGCGGCGACTGCAACGGCGGCTGCGTCGCCTCTGCCCTACAGTCCGCAGACGCTCGTCGCGCAGCACGCTTCGCCGCCGCTCTCCGAAGACGTTTACGTTACACTGAAGGTTAGCGACAATCTCCACGCCGCGCTCATGCCGTACATGTGGGCGATCTACGTCGCGCACGCCAAGAGCGACTACCTAAAGGCCGGTTTCGCGCGCGAACGCGCGTTGTTGCGCGGCGCCGGTTTGGATCTTTTGGGCGCATCGCAAGGCGACGGCGAAGGCGGCTTCGGTCTGTTTACGCCGGACTTCATGGTGCACTATCTCGCGTGGGCCCACGTCCAGCCGTGGTACAAGTTCCTCTACCGCGGACTTCCGATCATGGGTATCGACGGCACGCTGGCCGACATTCAAAAGCGCTCGCCGGCCCGCGGCAAGGTCTTTGCGAAGACGGGAACGTGGGGCGATCACGACTATCTCAACAACGTCGACGTCGTCGAAAAGGGACTGGCCGGGTTCATGACGACCAAACGCGGCCATCACGTCGCGTTCGCGTTTTACACGAGCGCGATGCAAGGCAAGTCGGAGCAAGAAAACACAGGCAACGTCGCCGGTCAAATCCTCGGGGCGATGGCCACAGCGACGTATACGTCGCTCTAAAGTATCGATCTCAGCGCCGGCTTGTCGAGTTTGCCCATCGCGTTGCGCGGAAGCTGCTCGACGATGCGAATCTCTTTCGGGATCTTGAAGCTGGCGAGACGCTCGCGCAGCCACGCATCGAGCGCCGACGGATCGACGTTACCTTCGATTTCGATAAACGCGACCGGAAGCTCGCCGCGCGCGGCATCGGGTTTACCGACCACGGCGCACGCGCGTACCCCGGCGTAGGTTTCGATCGCCGCTTCGACTTCGCGCGGATAGACGTTGAAGCCGCCGGTAATGATGAGTTCCTTGATCCGTCCGACGATACGGTAGACGTCGTTGGACGGATCGTAGGTCGCCAAATCGCCGCTGCGATACCAGCGCGTCCCATCGTCGTCAAACGCAAAGGCCGCAGCCGTTGCGTCGGGGCGCCTCCAGTAGCCGGCGAATACGTTCGGTCCGTTCACGAGCAGTTCGCCCGCCGGTCCGTCGATGCGCACGCGCACGCCCGGCAACGGAATTCCAACGCTTCCCGCGACGCGCGGCCCCGCGTAACGATTGCCCAGCGCGAAGCCGAACTCCGTCGCGCCGTAACGTTCTAGAATCGACGCGCCGAACAGCGAAGCGAAGTCGCGATGCGTTTGCTCCGATAATGCCGCCGAGCCGGATACGTACAACCGCAACGGTTGCGGCGGTTGCGCACCGCCGTCGCGCAAGCGCTCGATCATACGCACGTACATCGTCGGGACCCCGAAAAACATCGTAACGTCGCCGCGGCTCAGGCGTTCCAGCACGGCGTCGGCGTCGAATCGTTCCCGAAGCAGAACGCGACTGCCGGCCGCCAGCGACGTCGTCAGTCCCGCGATCAAACCGTGCACGTGAAAGAGCGGCAGCGTCACCAGCAAAACGTCGTTCGACTCCCAACGCCACGCCGCCATGAGCTGCGCGGCAATCGCGGCGAGGTTGCGATGCGAGAGCACCGCGCCTTTCGCCACGCCGGTCGTGCCGCTGGTGTAGACGATGAGCGCGGGATCTTCGGGCTGCGCCCGTTGTTGCAGGTCGAGCGGGCGGACGTGCGCGTCGCGCGCGCAGGTTTCGATTTCGGCCATGTCGATCGCACGCGTCCCGGTATCGATCTCGGCAAGGTACGGCGCCGACGCCGGCGAGCACACGATCAACGACGGTGCCGAGTCGCCGAGCAGATGCGCGAGATCGTTGGCGCGATACAACACGTTGGCGGGCACCGCGATCGCGCCAAGCCGCAGCGCGGCGAGATAGGCGTACGCGAAGCCGTGCCGGTTCTCGCTGTAAATCGCGACGCGGTCGCCGCGGCGTACGCCGAGCTCCGCGAACCGTGCAGCGACGCGAAGCGCGCCGTCGTGAACTTCACGGTGCGTGAGATCGTCGAGCGCCGGCGAGCGGCCGCAATCGGCTAACGCGGCGTCGAAAAGGTCGAGCAGCATTTCACGAGCTCTTCGGCGAGCGCGATATCGGTGACGCGGTCGACGTTGACGGCGGTTTCTGCAAACGGCGAAACGAGCGCGCGTACCGGCGCGCCCAAAAGCTGCGTGGCGCGTGCCTCGGCCTGCGCGACGCTCAGCTGGCGTACGGCAAAGCGAAGCAACACCTCCCAACCGAACAGCGACGCCAGACGAATCGGATGCTTGCGCGCCGCGCCGAGGCGTTCGATGAAGCGCTCGAGCAGCGGAAACGCACGCGGTTTTATCGCGGCGATGCCGCCGCCGCAGAACGTTCCATCGCGCATGCGCGCCCACGTATGCGGTACCTCGGGAAACCTTGCCATATGGACGCTCCGTTCCACACAGCCGTAGACGACGTCGGCGTTGAGCGCGGCGGCGCGCGCCGCAAAGTCGTCGACCGCCGGCACGGTGAGCACCGGCAGATCGGATGCAACGATCAGCACGGCGGCGGCGGGGTCGAAATCCGCAAGTCCGTTGCGCAGGCTGTCGGTAATGCGGCGTCCGTCGGGGCGAACGTCGTCCGCGCCGGCTAAATCGGGACGTCCGCGCACCTCGGGCGGGGCGACGACGACGATACGTCCGATCGACGCCGAGGCGCGCAGCGGTCCCAGCACGCGCGCGACGAGCGTTTTGCCGGCAATCTCCACGAACGCTTTGTTTGGCGCGCCGGGCTGCCGTTGTGCGACGGCGTCGGCCGGCCCGCCCGCTAGAACGATTGCATCGCAGCGCACTACACGCGCCACGCGCGCGTCGCCGCGAACGCGGTTACGAATCGGCGGTAGGTCGCATCGAGGCCGAGCGCGCGATCGACGGCGGCAATACTTTCCGCATCCGGCGCTATCGTGAAGACGCACGAGCCCGAACCGGCGAGCAGTGCGTTACCGGCGCCCGCCGCGCGCAGCGCGTCGAGTGCGGCGCGCACCTCGGGTACGAGCCGCGCGATGACGTCTTGAAAGTCGTTCTGCATGAGCGCCTCGACTAACGTGAAGTCGCAGCGCTGCAGCGCCTCGACCGTGCGAAGCGACACGGATTCGCTGCGCCGACGAATCGAGCGCTCGCGTTTGTCGAGTTCGGCGTAGGCCGTCGCCGTCGACATGCCGGTCGGAGGTTTGATGACGAGCGCGTGCCATGCGGGCAATGCGCCGATGGCGGTAACTCGCTCGCCGGTGCCCTCGACCAGCGCGCCGGTTCCGGTCAGAAAGAAAGGAACGTCCGATCCGAGCGATCGCGCCAGGGCAATCCAGTCGCGCGGAGGCGCCGGCCCAAACGCGCCGTCCATCGCTGCCCGCAGGACCGCCGCAGCGTCGCTCGATCCGCCGCCCAGCCCCGCTTGCGAGGGAATCCGTTTGCGGAGCAGCAGCGCCGCACGGGGCTCGATCTCGAGCGCGCGCAGCGCGCGTACCGCTAAGTTCCGGTCGTCGCTGAGATCGCCGCGGTCGCACGCGAAGGAGAACGCGGTCGCCGGTTCGACCGCCAGTTCGTCGGATAAGGCAAGGGGTACCATGACGGAGCGGATGCCGTGATAGCCGTCGTCGCGGCGGGCAAGGACCTCGAGCGTCAGATTGATCTTGGCGGGAGCGAGCACGACCATGGCCTACTTGGTTTGGCGAGCCCTCAGAAGGCGCCTTCGGTACGTTCGACGCATGAGGAACGACAGGGACAGATGGGCTCGATTAGTTACGATGCACAGCACAACGAATTTTGCGCGTACGTGCTGCACGAATCGCAGACACCGTACGGCTTGCTGCTTGGCAACTATAAAGCCTACGCGCAATCGACTGCGAAAGGCGGCGTGCGCGGTCTTTGGGACGCCGATACCGATCAAATCATTTTCGGCACGCATCACATCGCGTACCGGCTGCGCGACGATAAAGCTCACGGAACGCTGTTTCCGCACCAAATTCAACGCGACCTGACGTTCCTTCCCTACGCTCAGATTTCCGAATTCACGCTCGAAGATCGGCTGCACGTTACCGAAGCGTTTTACGTGCCTCACGGGCCGTCGTTCGCCCGTTCCGTCGCGTTCGTCGTCGACGTTACGCTCTACAATCCCGGCGGCGAGGAGGTCGAAGTCGCGCTGTTCCCGTGGGCGATGCTCGTCGGCCAGCGATTCTACGGCGAACCCGAACACCAGGTGCGAGCGTGGAACGACGGCCGTTTCATTTGCTCGCGGAACTTGGAAACCGGCAGCGAGCGGTGGTGGGGCGGCTCGCGCCAGCCCGCCGCCGTCGAGTTGTCGCTTCGCGAGCAAGTACTGCTCGAGTACATGCGCAGCGCCACGCTTTTGCCCGACGAGTCGGTGCAGCACTTCGGCGACGTCACGCCGGAACTGGCCGAGCTCGTGAGCCGGCGCATTTTCGGCGCCTTCGAGTATGCGATCAAGGTCGCGCCCGGCGCCCGCGAATCGTTACGCTTAGCGGTCGTCTATCATAAGGACGGCACCGAGAAGAGCCGGCCGGTTCTCGAAGCGCTCCTCAAGGATCCGCGGGCCCTGCACGACACGCAGCGCTACTTTGCCGATCGCCTTGCCGACGCGCGCTTCATGACGCCGTCGCCGGAAATCAGCCGCGGCGTCGCGTGGGCGAAAGCCAACATGCTGCGCATCGTCAAAGAGTATCCGCACGGTTGGGGATCGACCAACTCGCCGCCGTCGGACATTTTGGTATCGCGCGATACGTCGTGGTTCGTGCACGGATTCGACTACTTCTGGCCCGAGTTCAGCCGCGACGCGCTCGAGGTTTTCAACGACGCGATAGACGAGAGCGGCCTCATGATCGAGTACATTCGCGGCGTCAGCGGCTACAAGACGGCGTACGATCTCAACATCAACGACGATTCGCCGCTGCATGTCATCGCGATGCTGCATTATTACAACGCGACGCTCGACGACGCGTGGGTTAGGGAACGACTTGCGCTCGTCATCAAGCTGACCGATTACATGCTTACGCAACGGGACGATCAGGGGCTGATTTTCTGTCGCGCCAAAGGCGTCGATATGTACGGCATTTCGTCGTGGCGGAACATCATTCCGTATTACACGCTCGACGGCGCGGTTACCGAGATCAACGCCGAGGCGGTGTTCGCGCTCGACGCCGCAGCGATGCTGTGCGCCGTCGCGGGCGACAACGATCATTGGGAAAAATACAGCGCGCAGGCGCAAAACATGCGCGAAGCGATGATGGATTATCTCTTCAACGACGATACGGGCGCGTTTGTCTTGAACTACGATCAAGACCGAAACTATCAAGACAACTTTACGGCCGACGAAGTCTTTCCAGTCCTGTTCAACGTTGCGGACTCGGGGCAGCGCAAAGCCATCTTAGACCGGCTGCTGGAGGCCGACTTCGTGACGCCGGTCGGGTTGCGCACGATCTCGACTGCCGACGCGTGGTACTTTCCGTCGTACGGTTTCGGCTTGCTCGGCGGCATCTGGCCCGATCTGACGTTGTGGTTCGCGCTCGCGCTAGCGCGTAACGATCGCGTCGATCAAGCGGTAAAGTTTCTTGCGGTCGTGTACGCGGCGATGGAAGGCGGCAGTCCGCGCAACACCGTTCCCGGCGAGTTCGCCGAATGGTTCGACGGCGGATCGCTTTCCAATCGCGGTATGTACCTCTCGCCGTGGACCGGCGCGAAGTATTTGTGGGCCGTCGCGGAGACCGTGGGCGGTCTCGACGGTTATCGCACGAGCGGCCGCCCGCACCTCACGCCACTGCGTCCGAAAGGATGGCAGTGGGTCGCCGCGGCGCGCGTTCGCTGGAGTGGAAAACGTTGCACGTATGTGATCGATCTGCGCAACGCCAAGATCTACGGCAACATGCAAGAGCTCTCGGCGGAGGAGCCGTTCGAGTGCGTGTACTGCGGCCGCGACGTCAGCGATGAAGTGACGACGTCGCCGGTGGAAGTCGGCGCGATTGCGTTCGAAGACGAGAAGGGTGCGACGCGGATCTTCCTGTGCAATCTGTTGGACAAGGCGCGCGACGTGCTCGTCGAGTTTCGCGGACACACGGCAAGGGTTGAAATGGCGCCCGGCGACCTGCTTCAGCTCAACCTCCTGGGCCAGCCGAGCGACCGGAAGGCAAAGGCGGCCAAGCTGGACGTAGTGCCGGCGGCGGCCCGCGTCTAATAACCACCGGCCTATGCTCGACCCCAGCAATCGTTTTGCGACCCTCGTCCTCGCCGCCGGCGCGATCGTGCTGCTCGCCGCCATCGGCATCGGCCAGCGCATGGGCGATCGCGTTCTGGGACAGGCCACCGAGCACGCCCTGCCGTCGATTGCGGCGGTCGTAACGCCCGAGCCGTACGCGTCGTCCGGCCCCTATGGCCCGGATTGGAAGCGTTCAGAGGCGCTTTCCGCAGCCTCCGACCCGCGGTTCCCCGATCCGCGCATCCCGCCGCAGCCGATTCCGACGCTGCCTCCGACGCCCAAACCCAAGGTCGTCGTAACGCCCACCCCCAATCCAAACATCCCGATTTGGCGCCAAAAGCCGATGCCGACGGCTACGCCCTACGAGCCGCCGACCGAGGAGCCAAGCGGATCGGCCGCTCCCTCACCTAGTCCAAGCGCGCGGACTACCAAAGCGTTCCTATTGTAACTATTGGTTAGGCCGAATCCGGCCTGATACGATAGGAACATGGAAAATACCGGAACGCTTACCGTCAAGCGCGGGCTCGCGCAAATGCTCAAGGGGGGCGTCATCATGGACGTCGTCACCCCCGAACACGCGGTCATCGCGCAAGAGGCCGGCGCGGTCGCCGTGATGGCGCTCGAGCGCATTCCGGCAGACATTCGCGCGGCCGGCGGCGTCGCGCGCATGAGTAATCTCGAGTTGATTCGCGGCATCATGGATGCCGTTACGATTCCGGTCATGGCGAAGGTGCGCATCGGCCATTTCGCCGAGGCGCAAGTTCTGCAAGAGCTCGGCATCGATTACGTCGACGAGTCCGAAGTGCTGACCCCCGCCGACGAAAAGTACCACGTCGACAAGCACGCGTTCAAGACGCCGTTCGTTTGCGGCGCGCGCGACTTAGGTGAAGCGCTGCGCCGTATCGCCGAGGGCGCTGCGATGATTCGCAGCAAAGGCGAGGCGGGCAGCGGCAACATCGTCGAAGCCGTGCGCCACATGCGCGCGATCGGCGACACGATTCGCGAGCTGACGGTCGTTCCGAAAGAAGAACTCGTCGCGCGCGCTCGCGATTTGGGCGCCCCGCTCGAACTCGTCCGCGAAGTCGCAACGGAAGGAAAGCTTCCCGTCGTGCTCTTCTGTGCGGGCGGCGTCTCGACGCCGGCCGACGCGGCGCTGATGATGCAGCTGGGAGCCGAAGGCATCTTCGTCGGCAGCGGCATCTTCAAATCGAACGATCCCAAGCGTTTTGCCAAAGCGATCGTCGACGCGACGACGCACTGGGGCGACGCGAAGGTCGTCATGGACGCGTGCCGGTCGCTCGGGCTGGCCGAAGCGATGGCTGGACTCGACGTGCGAACGATGGACGAGTCGCAGTTGATGGCGACGCGAGGCAACTAACGCATGCCGGCGATCGGCGTACTGGCGCTGCAGGGCGACGTCGACGAACACGTCGCCGCGCTCGAACGCGCCGGTGCGACGGCGATCGCAGTAAAAACGCTCGACGACCTGCGTCGCTCCGACGCGCTGGTCATTCCCGGCGGCGAGTCGACGACGGTCATGAAACTGCTCGACCGCTTCGAACTCGTGAAGCCCATCGTGGACCGAGTTCGCGGCGGCATGCCGCTCTGGGGCACGTGCATGGGCATGATCGTCGCCGCGCACGACGTCGTGGATCTCGAGCAACCCACGCTCGATCTCATCGACGTCACCGTGCGCCGCAACGCGTTCGGCCGCCAGAACGAATCGGCCGAAGTCGATCTACGCATTCCCGCGCTGGGCGAGCGGCCGTTTCCTGCTATTTTCATTCGAGCACCGTGGATCGAACGGATTGGCCCGCAGGTCGAGTTGCTCGCCGAGCGAGGCGGCCACGGCGTGATGGTCCGTCAGGGCAACGTGCTCGCGACGTCGTTTCATCCGGAACTTACGAGCGATCCGCGCGTACACGAGTACTTCTTATCAATGGTTGCGTGTGGGGGACCCCAGCGGCTTTGCCGCGCGGGGGGCGGCGGAGCGCCTGTAATAGGGAAGGAGTCCCCGGCCGCGTAACCTTCCGCCCAAGATGAGTTCGCAGGCCGATACTGTGCCCAAAGCTCAGACTGGGTTTCAGGGCCAGATCCCGGCGGTAGAGCCGCTGATCACCGAGGTAATCGCCACGCTTTCGCTGGCTGCGCACGCGTATCTCACGGAATCGGGCGGGGAATCAGATCACGCCTCGGCGGAAATCGCCATCGACGTCGCAACCGCAGCATTCGAACGCGTAAAGGAAAGGTTGCGGCCCGAAGAGCGGTTAGCAATAACGCAAATGCTAACCGAGACCAGGATGACGTTTGTACGAAAGCGAGGCATGTAAATGCCTCGCTTCGCAGTCGTCGGGAGAGGCGATGAGTGACGTCCTCGTCCTGAACTTCACGTACGAAGCTCTGAACATCACGAGCTTCCAGCGAGCCGTGAAGATGATCTTCGCCGGAAAGGCCGAGCTGCTGCACGGCCGCGATCGCCGGTTGGCGTCGACGACCTACGAGATGCAGATGCCGTCGATCATCCGTATGCTCTACTACATCCGCCGGCCTATGCAGAAAGTGGCGCTGACGAAGAAGAACGTGCTGATTCGCGACGATCATACGTGCCAGTACTGCGGGCTGCACGGCGAGCGATTGATGACCGTGGACCACGTGGCGCCCAAGAGCCGCGGCGGGGCGTCGACGTGGGAAAACCTCGTCTGCGCGTGCATGCGCTGCAACAATCGCAAGAACAACCGTACGCCCGACGAAGCGAACATGACGCTTAAGCGCAAGCCGCGGCAGCCGAAGTACATTCCGTGGATTCAGATCAAGCGCAACACCCTGCCCGACGAATGGGGCAAGTTCTTGTTCCTCTACAACGTCTCGATTGACGAGCGCGTCGAAAAGACGTAACGCGCGTCCCGGGGATTTTCTTCGCTTTCTAATGCCGCTCGACCAGAACAGAACGCCGTATTTTCAAGCGCTGCTCGACTACGTCGATTCGGGCGTACAGCCGTTCCATACGCCGGGCCACATTCAGGGCATCGGAATGGATCTTGCGTTCCGCGAGTTCGTCGGGGACAACATCTGCGCCATCGATCTCACGCCGATGCCCGGCATCGACGACCTCCTGCAGCCGACCGAATCGATCGTCGAAGCACAGGACCTCGCCGCCGAAGCCTGGGGCGCCGACCATACGTTCTTTTTGATCAACGGCTCGACCAGCGGCAATCAGTGCATGATGATGACGGCCGTAAATCCCGGCGACAAGATCGCCGTGCCGCGCAACTCGCACAAATCGATGCTGGGCGGGCTGGTAATGAGCGGCGCGTCGCCCATCTACATGCAGCCCGAAGTCGACGAGGAGCTGCACATGGATCACTGCGTGACGCCGGAGACGGTCGCGCGCACGCTGGAAGAACATCCCGACATCGTCGCAGTCTACCTGGTGTCCCCGACCTACTACGGCGTCGCGGCCGATCTCGCGTCGATCGAACGAATCGCTCACGAC
>DASRSM010000186.1:0-19182 GCA_035656415.1 Vulcanimicrobiaceae bacterium
AGCCGATCGCGATCGTCGTATTTGAGGAGATAAGAAAAGAGGAGTTCGCCCCACTCCGTGGACCGCTGCCCGTTTTCCAAAGCGGGATTGAGCGAGATCGGCTCTTGTTGTTGACCGATGGTCAACCAATCCGGCGCAGCCGTGTGATGCGACGCGCAGCTCGCAAGAGCGAGGGCGGCCGCAGCAAAAGCGTGTTTGAGGCGATCGATCACTTACGTGGTCGAACGATACGCGGCTGCTAAGAGTCGCACCCCCCGTTCGATTTCGTCGGCGTCGCTTCGGCTAAACGCAAGCCGGACGAACCGATTCGGCGCGCAGTCTGCAGCGGCCGACGCGCCGCTTGCATAAAAAGCGGGCCCGGCAATCACCGACACTCCGTTGCGCCACGCGCGTTCCACAAGCGCGGTCGTATCGATGGCTTCGGGGAATTTCACCCAGAGATAGTAGCCCCCCATCGGGACGCTAAACGTCGCCTCCGGAATTTCTCGCCGCACGGCTGCTGTCATGGCGTCGCGGTGTTGCCGGTAGGCATTACGCGCGCGATCGAGCAGCGGCCGCAGACCGCCGCCGGCGAGGAACTCGAAGGCGATCCGCTGAGTGAGCGGGCACGTACCGCCGTCGCTCTTCAAGCGCGCAAGCAGTGCCAGCATCGCCGGCGGCCCGCTGATCCAGCCGATCCGCAAGCCGGGCGCGAGGAGTTTGGAAAACGTTCCGACTGCAAAGACGTTCCGCGGATCGAGCGACTTGAGCGACGGTTCGTTGTTACCGTCAAAACGCAACGCCCGGTACGGGCTGTCTTCGATGATGGGAATTTGCCCGGCGGCGGCCAGCGAAATCAGTGCCTCGCGACGGCGGAGCGACATCGTTATTCCGGTGGGATTGTGGAAATCCGGAACGTCGTAAATGAATTTCGGACGGGCATCCTTCGGAAGGGCTGCCAGACGCCGCTCCAGCGCCCCGACGTCGAGGCCCTCGTTATCTTGAGGCATCTCGACGAACGTCACTCCGAAGCTGCGAAAGATGGGAATGGCGCTAAAATACGTAGGGCCGGTAACGACAATGGCATCGCCTTCATCGACGAGCAGCCGGCACATGAGTTCGAGACCATTTTTGGCGCCGTTGACCACGAGAACGTCGTCGGACGAGACTGCGACGTCGTCGGCTCGCATGTAGCCCGCGATCCACTCACGCAGCTCGGGGAGACCAAACGGGGTTCCGTATTGCAACGACTCGGCGCGGTAATCGTGCAGCGCCCGCATCGCTGCGTCGGTAAGATCGGGAAAGATGCCGGGAAACGCGTATCCTGAGTCGAGCGAGATCTTACTTGTATCGATCGGGTGCGCGGGCGGCGATAAGCGCGCGGCACGGCGTGAAAGCGTGAGGTCGGATAGCACGGTCGCCTCCAGCGATGGAACGGCATTCCCCACGACTCGCTAGCGAAACCTGCGCCCGGCTAGCAATACCCTGTCAAACATTGTGCCAAAGCAGACTCATTATGCTAAGATAAAGCGTTTATCCGATTCATTCTCTTCGCTACGTTGGAGCGATAAGGCGGATTCGTGCTCGCCGCCTTCTTCGTTCGAGGTTCTTTAAAAACGGGACGAGTATCGGCGCCCGTGTAACACGGCCTCGTGCTCGTCTCGTCCTACGCTGCGGATTTGGCTCAAACGCTGGCGGGCGTTTTTAGGCTCTCGCCCGACGCTTTCGTCACCGCGGCAACGTTGACGCACGAAGCGATGATTTTGGGTTTGACGATCGTGCTGCTGGCTGGATTCAGCGAAGCGGTTGCAGCCAGCATCGTGCTTTTCGCCAATCGCGTCCAGCCGGCGCGGTTCATATTCACCTGGGCGATCGACTCGCTGCTTTTTGTCTTCGGTTACTTCTTTCTGGTCGGTAGCACGTGGGTCGTCTGCCGCATTTTGCACGCGCCGCAGGTGCCGTTTCGCGAATTGGCCGCGATCTTCGCGGTGTCGTACGCCCCGCTGCTCTTTTCGTTCCTGGGCGCGCTTCCGTTGCTCGGGCCGGGTTTGCTCAACCTGTTGCGCGCGTGGCATTTCTTAGCGCTCATCGTCGGGCTCGCCGCCGTTATTCACGTAACGTTCGTCGCAGCGGCATGCTACGTCGCGCTCGGATGGATCGGCGTCATTCTCGCGCAGCAGAGTTTCGGAAAGCCGATCGCCGAGTTGGGAACGCGTGTGCTCGACGCCGTCGCCGGCGTACGTCTCGTCGACGATGAGGATCTCGTGATCGGACGGGCGAGCAGCGGTTCCTCGCTGCGAAAAGGTGCGCGCGGGGACGCACCGGCCGTCAGCGGTCCCATTCCTCTGCATCCCGCCGTGTGGAAAGCTGCGATCGGTTTGGTGGGCGTCGGCATTTTGACGATCGTGGTAGCGCTGCTGCTCGATCCGGTCCGCGGCGCACTCTTCGGTTGGGAAGTTCATTTACCGCGCGTGGCGCGCATTCCGATCGATCTTTTCTGGCTCGGCATTCTCGCCATTATCGTCGCGGGATTCATGGCGCCGGTCGAGACGCTGGGCTGGTGGGCCGGATGGTACGGCGATCGCATCGACGCTACCGTCGACGTGCAGAAGTCCGACGACAAAGCGCCTCCGCACGACTGCACGCGCTACATCGTCTACCTCGACGGCGTCGCGCAGTCCAGCTCGCGCTATACGCCGGACATCGAAACGTTTCTCGACGCACTAGCGCCGGAGCTGCCCGAAGGAACGCGGCTGATTCGCGGCGTCATGGCGTACTCCGTCATGAACCGGCCACTCGAACAGGATCCGCTGTTCTCGCGATTGTGGTCGTTCATCGACAAGCTGCGATTCGGCAAGAGCGGCGGCTTTCAAGTCGGGTTGCTGGGCATGATCGTCAATCTCCGCAACATGCTCATCGTTGCGGTTTCGGCCGATCCGCGGTACGGACCGATGTATAACTTCGGCATCGCTCACGTCGTCGTCAAATCGCTGATCGCCAACGGTTACAAGCCGCGCAGCGGCGTTCCGGTGACGCTAATCGGCTACAGCGGCGGCGGGCAGATGGCGTGCGGCTCCGCGCGCTTCATCAAACAGGCGATCGACGCGCCGATCGACGTGGTTTCGCTGGGAGGCGTCATCAACGGCGACGATCCGATTCTCGAGTTGGAGCATCTCTATCATTTGGTCGGCGATCGCGATAAGGTCGAGCGCGTCGGCCCATATCTCTTTGCGTCGCGCTGGAAGATCGCCGTGCTTTCGCAGTGGAACCGCGCGCGTCGTTTGGGCCGCCTGACGGAGATTTCGCTAGGCCCCGTGGGTCATCAGGTACCCGGCGGCATGCTCGACCCGGATTTACGGCTTGTCGACGGACGTACGGCGCTGCGCCAAACGCTCGATTACATCGAGCACGCCCTCGACGGAACCGTCGACGTATCCGAACCGTGGCTTCAGAAGAAAGAAAGCGCTTACGAACGTTACCGCAGCGTTCCGTGGAATCGCGCGGATTACTATCCCGCGCTGAAAACGTGCGCGGAGTTTTCGCCGGTTGCCGATTGGGCCGGGCGGCTAATTCTGCCCGACCGCAAAGCGCGTTTCGGCGGCGCGCTGCTCGAGCTGCGCTGTACGCCGGCGGATCGACGCGAGTTATTGGGCGCCACCGTTCGCCTGCAATGGAACGAGTCGTCGCCGAGAGTTCGCGAGATGCTTCGCGCGGTACGCCGCGACGTCAACTTCGGTGCCGAAGCCTATTACACGAGCACCTACGGCGGAATCGTTCATCCGGTGCGATTGAACCGCTGGCGGCTCGTCGATCCGCTCGAATCGCTGGCCGGGGCACATCCGCACGACGACGTGTTCGTCAAGCTCGTGGGAACGGTGCACGCCGCGAGAGATGGCGAGGAAACGGTCTTGCGCGTGGAGCGCGAGCCGGTCCAGGTGACCGGATGTTTCTTCGGCCTCGTCCGCTTTTTAGAACCGCAGGAAGGCGACGCCGTCGCCGTCGCGCACTACGATTCGGCGACGCATCGATGCAACGGCAAACGGACGCTGGTACGCGTTCCCGCGCCAGTCGACCGCGCGCTGGGCTCGTATCCGGGCGACGATTGGTACGTCTACGGGTTACCCGACGTGAATGGGACGTTTGTGGTTCAAGCGATGGCGCCTCGCGAGGTCTTGCGGGCGCATGAGGACGGTGTCGCATGGATTGCCGGCGACCGCGCCCTGCTCGTGCAGATCGCCGGCGGAGCGTTTGGACATTATGCATACGGAACGGCGGAAGTCGTGCGCGATGCGACCACCGGAGATCTGCGGTTCGTTAAGACGTACTATCATCTGCACGCCCACAACACCGAAGGGCTCGTTTCCGGCGCGTCCGACTGGTCCCACGCGATGGGCGACCGCCAGTTCGGCTGGGCCGGCGAACGCACCGCGTCGGAGCTGGTCGTCAAGGACGAACGGCTCGTTCGCACGTTCGGCTCGGTCGCTCTGCAGCTCGGTGCGATGGCCGCACGCTATCGCACGGGCGACGGCACCGGCGGTACGTACGCCGGCATCGCGCACAACTCGACGCAAGACTCCAACCGGGCGTTCGTCAAGGCGGTGCCTCAACTGCGCAGAAAACTCGAACCGTTCGGCGCGCTGTATAGCGCCTGGACGCAAAACGAGTTTAGCTTGGGAAGCACGTTCGAAGACGCGCCGATGCGCAACCTGGCAGTGGCGTTGAGCAATTGGCCATGCATCGTGCCGTCGCTCGCGCGCGATGCGATCGTCAGGGCGCTCGCGCACGACGGCGCCGACGTTACATCGACGAAATGTGACTCAGCATCGTACCGGCTTGGTCCGCCGGAACGGACTGAGCGATATCGCCTTGACTGATGATGCCGATAAGCCTGCCGGCTTCGACGACCGGAACGCGGCGAATTTGTCTTTCGCCCATGATTTCAGTCACGCGCTGTACCGAATCGTCCGGACCGACGGTTACCGGATTGGACGAGACGATCTCGGCTACCGTCGTTTTGCGTGGGTCCTTACCCTGCGCGAGGCCGTGTACTACGATGTCGCGATCCGTGACGATGCCGCGGACTTGCTGCTGATCGTCGCAAACGGGCAGCGCGCCGACGTCGTGCTGTGCCAAACGCTCGGCCGCAGTTTGCAGGGAGTCGTCTTCACGCAGCACCTCGACGTTTTCGGTCATAATGTCGGAAGCGGTCGATGCTTTCAGTGCCATGGGCCAAAAGTACCCTATCGAACGTGCGTGCGCACGTTGCTGCCGCTCGATTATCCGCTCTCGGTTGCCACGAGAATTTCGTAATATACTGCTTTGCACTAGTTCAGGAAGGAACCAAAAGTGAAACGACTCTTCGTCATCGTACTCGCTGCCGCCGCGCTGTTGCCGGCCGCGTTTGCAGCGATCCCGGCCAAGGCCGATGCAGTTAGCTCGCTATTCGGCGTCTACGTCTATCCGAATAAAGGGCAAAGCGAAACGCAGCAGGCCAACGACGAATCGGTCTGCTACAAATCGGCCAAGGCCAAGACTGGAATCGATCCCGCAAATATGCCGGCAGCGACTCCGGCACCACAAGGAACGCGCACCGGCGGCGCGGTTCGCGGCGGCGCTAAGGGCGCGGCTAGCGGTGCGGTCGTCGGTGCGATCGCGGGCAACGCCGGGCAAGGCGCCGCGATCGGCGCTGCTGCCGGCGGTATGCTCGGCTATCGCAACCAGCGCGCGCTTAACAACGCCGAGCAGCATTATGCAAACGCCAATACGCAAGCACAGCAATCGGCGCAGACCAACAACTTCCGGCGCGCGTTCGGAGCATGTCTGGAATCGAAAGGCTACACCGTCAAGTAATGCGAGCAATACAGTACGACCGTTTCGGCGAGCCGGGCGAGGTCGTCGCACCGGCGACTATTGACACACCAAAACCCGGCGCGGAAGAAGTCCTCGTACGCGTTAGGCTTTCGCCGGTTCACAACCACGATTTGGCGACGATACGCGGCATCTACGGCGTGAAGCCGTCGCTGCCGGCCATCGGCGGAAGCGAACTCGTCGGCGAGGTCGACGGAAAACGCGTTGCCGTGCTCACGCGCGGTGCGTGGGCGGAGTACGCGATCGCACATCCCGATGCGCTCGTTCCGATTCCGGACGCCATTCCCGATGAAATCGCCGCGCAGCTTCTCGCGATGCCGATGTCCGCGATCGCGTTGTTCGACGGTTTGCACGTTTCGAAAGGCGATTGGATCGTACAAAATGCCGCCAACGGTGCGGTAGGCCACGCGATCGAAGCCATTGCGAAGAAGGCCGGGGTGAACGTCGTCAATCTCGTTCGGCGCGAAGCGGCCGCGGAAGAACTGCGCTCGCACGGCGCGCGCGCGATCGTGCAAAACGGCGATTGGGTAGCACGGGTTCGCGAAGTAAGCGGCGGAGCTCCGATCGTACGAGTCATCGACTCCGTTTGCGACGAGAATTCGCTCGCGCTTAACCGCTTGCTCGCCCCGGGCGGCGAGCACGTCGTTTTCGGAGCGTTGGCGCGGCGCCCGCTTTCGATCGATCCCGGCTCACTGATTTACGGGCAGACGCACGTTCGCGGGTTCTGGATGATTACGTGGATGCTGCAATCCGGCCCCGAGGAGAAGCGCGCCGCCGTCACCAAGGCCATCGGCCTGGCCCTCGACGGCCAACTTGACCTGCCCGTGGCCGGCTCCTTTCCTTTAGAAAGGGCTGCGGATGCGATGCGTGAGGCCGAACGGCCCGGCCGCCCCGGCAAGGTCCTCATTTCCGCCTCAGCCTGAGGCCCGTCCGGGGCGACAAAAGGAGGAATCGCTTCGCGGGCGTTGACGCTCCCGGCGGCGGGTGCTAAACTCGTACCCTATGCCCCGCGGCTCATAAGGCCACCGCAGAGAAGGGCGAGTCACCTCCGGACACGTTACCGGAGCCGTAGCTCGTCTTTTTGGTGTGCCCGCGAGTCTAGTGGCATGCGCGCATAAACGATTCATAGCAGAGAAAGAGAGTAATGGCGAAAACGACAGCTCCGAAGGCCCCCGCAAAGAGCTCAGCGGGAGCGAAGGGCAAGTCGAAGCGCGCCGCGTCGGCCAAAGGGTCGGCAGCGGCCGTAGGCAACGGCGCCTCGAAAGTCATGCCCGCGACGTTCCCGATGCCGACGGGTGCGTTCACGGTCGAGCAGCCACCGGATCCCGGTGCGAAGCGCAGCCGGCATACCTTTGCCAAGATTCCCCACGTTCTGGAAGTACCCAACCTGATCGAACTGCAGAAGGCCAGCTTCGAGTGGTTCAAGACGGAAGGGTTGGCGGAAGCGTTTGCTTCGATTTCTCCGATCAAGGATTTCACGGGTAACCTGATCCTCGAATTCGGCGAGCACAGTCTCGGCGAACCCAAATATACAATTGAAGAATGTCGCGAGCGCGACATGACGTACAGCGCTCCGCTGCGCGTACGCGTTCGCTTGATCACCGCCGAGTCCGGCGAAATCAAGGGTATTCCGGACCAAGAGATCTTCATGGGCGATTTCCCGCTCATGACGGACAAGGGCACGTTTATGATCAACGGCGCCGAGCGCGTGATCGTGAGCCAGCTCGTCCGTTCGCCCGGCGTATACTACAGCCAAGACGTCGACACGAACGCGCGTCCCACGTTCAACGCGACGATCATCCCGAATCGCGGCGCTTGGATCGAGTTCGAGACCGACAACGGTACGAAGAACGACGAAACCGAGGGCACGATCGGTGTTCGCATCGACAAAAACCGTAAAATCTACGTTTCGACGTTCATCCGCGCGTTGTCGCGGCCCGATCTCGGTTTGAACTGGGAAACCGACGAAGCGATTATCGACCTATTCGACGGCAGTCCGCTCGTTCGCAACTCGATCGATAAAGACAAAGACATCAAGACGCGTGAAGACGCGCTCAAAGAGATCTATAAGAAGCTGCGGCCCGGCGAACCCGAAAATGCGGAGAACGCCGAGAAGCTGCTCGAGTCGCTGTTCTTCGACGAAAAGCGCTACGATCTCGCGGGCGTGGGACGCTACAAATTAAACGGCAAGTTCCACTACCGCATCGAGAACCCGGATCCCGACGCTCGCACGGAGCAGCCGACCGTCGCGGTCGACGAATACACCGATGCGGGTCTCGAGATGCCGCCGATCGAGACGAAGTGCCTTACTCGCGCCGACATGATCGCGGTCATCCGCCGTCTGATCAAGGTCGCGACGCGGGTCGTTCCCAAGGACGATATCGACCATCTCGGCAATCGCCGCGTTCGTAGCGTCGGCGAGCTGCTGCAGAATCAGTTCCGCGTCGGTTTGCTGCGTCTCGAGCGCGTCGTGCGCGAGCGCATGACGGTGCAAGACATCGAAACCGTCACGCCGCAGGCGCTGATCAACATCCGTCCGGTGGTAGCGGCGATCAAGGAATTCTTCGGCTCCTCGCAGCTCTCGCAATTCATGGACCAAACGAACTCGCTGGCCGAGCTCACGCACAAGCGGCGTCTCTCGGCGCTAGGTCCGGGCGGCCTGTCGCGCGAGCGTGCGGGCTTCGAAGTCCGCGACGTTCACCACTCGCACTACGGCCGCATCTGCCCAATCGAAACGCCGGAAGGTCCGAACATCGGTCTGATCGGTTCGCTTGCGACTTACGGCCGCGTGAATCGATTCGGCTTCATCGAGACGCCGTACCGCGTCGTGCGCGAGAGCAACGTGAGCGACGAGATCGTGTACCTGACGGCCGATCGCGAAGACGAATACATCATCGCTCAAGCCAACACGCCGGTCGATCCGGACAACGGCACGATCATGGCCGATTCGGTCGTGTGCCGTTACGCCGAAGAGTACATCGAGGAACCGGCGGCACGCGTGCAGCTGATGGACGTCTCGCCGAAGCAGATCGTCTCGGTCGCGACGGCGCTGATTCCGTTCCTCGAACACGACGACGCAAACCGCGCGCTCATGGGCGCAAACATGCAGCGGCAAGCCGTGCCGTTGCTGCGTCCGGACGCGCCGATCGTCGGCACGGGTATGGAATACCGCGCCGCCAAGGACTCGGGCAGTCTGATCGTCGCCGACGAAGGCGGCGTGGTCACCTCGGTCGATGCGAAGGGTATTCTGATTCGCAACGACGCGGGCGTCGAGAAGCCGTACGACTTGCTCAAGTTCGTCCGCAGCAACGCGGGCACGTGCATCAACCAGCGTCCGATCGTCGCGCTCGGCGACACGATCGTTGCGGGGCAAGTCCTCGCAGACGGACCGTCGTCGGACGAAGGCGAGCTCGCGCTCGGCCAAAACGTGCTGGTCGCGTTCATGCCGTGGGAAGGTTACAACTACGAAGACGCCATCCTCATCAGCGAGCGCATGGTCAAGGAAGATCGCTTCACTTCGATTCACATCGAAGAGTACGAGTGCGAAGCGCGCGACACGAAGCTCGGTCCTGAGGAAATCACCCGCGACATTCCCAACGTCGGTGAGGACGCGCTCAAAGATCTCGACGAGCGGGGCATCATTCGCATCGGTGCGGAAGTCCGTCCGGAAGACATCCTGGTCGGCAAGGTGACGCCTAAGGGCGAAACCGAGTTAACGGCGGAAGAGCGCCTGCTGCGCGCGATCTTCGGCGAGAAATCCCGCGAAGTTCGCGACACGAGCCTCAAAGTGCCGCACGGCGAGAAGGGCAAGATCATCGACGTCAAGGTCTTTTCGCGCGAGAACGGCGACGAGCTGTCGCCGGGTGTGAACCATCTTGTGCGCGTCTACGTCGCGCAGAAACGTAAGATTCTGCAAGGCGACAAGATGGCCGGACGTCACGGCAACAAGGGCGTCATCGCCAAAGTATTGCCCGAAGAAGACATGCCGTATCTGGAAGACGGCTCGCCGGTGGACATCGTGCTTAACCCGCTCGGCGTTCCCTCGCGTATGAACCTCGGGCAGATCATGGAAACGCATCTCGGCTGGGCCGCGCGCATGCTCGGCATGAGCGTGGCGACGCCGGTCTTCGACGGCGCGCACGCCGAGGACATCGCCGAATGGCTCCAAGACGCCGGCTTGCCGGCCGACGGTAAGACGTGGCTTCGCGACGGCCGCACCGGCGAACGTTTCTCGCGTCCGATCACGGTCGGCTTGATCTACATGCTCAAGCTGGCGCACTTGGTCGACGACAAGATCCACGCGCGTTCGACGGGTCCGTACTCGATGATCACGCAACAGCCGCTCGGCGGCAAGGCGCAGTTCGGCGGTCAGCGCTTCGGCGAAATGGAAGTCTGGGCGCTTGAAGCGTACGGTGCTGCATACACGCTGCAAGAGCTGTTGACGGTCAAGTCCGACGACGTCGTCGGTCGCGTGAAGACCTATGAAGCGATCGTCAAGGGCGAGAACGTCATGGAGCCCGGCGTTCCCGAGTCGTTTAAGGTGTTGATCAAGGAACTCCAATCGCTGGCACTCGACGTCAAGGTATTGACGGAGAACCGCGAAGAGGTCGAGATCAAGACGCCTGAAGACGAGATGGGTGAAACCGAGCGCCGCGAGTACGGTCTGCTCATGGGCGACGAACAGCCAACGGTATCGCAGACGGTCGTAGCGACAAACGAAGCGGTCGCTGAAGCCAGCGTGGCCGAAGAAGCTCCGGTTGAGGAGGAGGAAGAAGAGGAAATCGACGACAGCAAACCGCTGGACGCGACGACTCCGCTGCCGACGCCTCCACCGATGCCGCGACCGCCCGAAGCCGAAGGCGAAGACATCTTCGAAGAAGAGGAAGAGCAACCGGAAGAGGAAGTCGAGGGTGCACAGGGCTACGAACTCGAGGAAGAAGACGAAGAGACCTACGAGGAAGAGAAGCCGTACGAAGAGGACGAGGACGAGCCACCCTTCGCCGAAAGCACCAACGAAGAAGAGAGCTACTAACGAAGCAAGGCCGCGCAAATCGCGCGGCCTTTTCTTTGCCCGTGTCATCTCGAGTGCTCCTTCGCGGTTTCCTACGTGACGTGAGCGCGTATACCAGTGACGGCGGCCTAGTCGTACAGGTAAACGAAACGCTGCAGTCGGCCGCAAGACCGGACCAACGCTTCACCTGCGTCGTCTACGGCGACGGTCACACGACCTGTCCGGCCCAAGCTGCGCCCCTCTCCGACGCCGAGAGTGCGTTGCTGAGCTTTCTCGGCCGGGGTTTCATCGACACCAAAAAAAGATGGACTCGGAGAATCACTGGCAACGTGCGTACTCGGGGAAACAGATCAGCGTCGTTTCCGATTACACGGTGGCGACGCGCCGAGGGACAACCCGTAACGATCCTCCGTAGCGAGCGATGCGAGTGACGCCGCCGCAAGCGTCAACGATGTTTTGGCGTGCGAAGCCCAGCGGCGCATCGATTAGCGCCGCAAAGGCGTTACGGCGCTCTTACAGCGCGAGCTCGAAGCCCTCACAAAGCGTGATGCGACCGGACGCCTGCGCAACGCGCGCGATCCCCATCGGCAGGCCGCGGTGCTGCGCTTAGCGCGAGCCAAGGAGCGCGAGGCCAATGCGCGTCGCGATTGCGCGCATAAATGCGCGCGCGCGATCGTCGACGGCGCCGACGTCATTGGCTTAGAGAAATTGAACCTACGTGCCATGACGCGCAGCGCGAAAGGCAGTATCGAGAAGCCCGGACGCAACGTGGCGGCCAAAGCGCGGCTCAACCGGCGGATGCTCGATGCTGGATTTGGTCTGCTTCGACAGATGATCGTGGCGAAAGGGGAGGAAACTGCGCGCACGGTCGTTGAGGTAGATGCCCGTTTCTCGTCGCAGGAGTGTTCGCGGTGCGGGCACGTTGCGCGCGAGAGCCGCCGGCGAAGGCGCTTTTGTTGCGTCGCATGCGGTCACAGATTGCATGCCGACGTCAATGCGGCGCTGGTGATCCGGAGGCGAGCGCAGTCGGCGCTCATGAGTGAGCCAGATCCGGCCGAGGACGCCGGTCGCCGCACAGGACGTGCGGCGTAGGCACATCCGGCGAAGAGAAGACCAAGATTCACTCTGACGTGCCGAGCGTCGGCAACACCGTAGCGGAAGCCAAGGTCGTTTACGATCTGACGATGGCGGTCCCGGACTCGCTCCATAAGGAAGCGAAGGAAACGTACGGGAGCGGTTCGCTTCAAACGACGATCGACATACAACTGTCATCGGACTCGTTCGCGAGCCGAAGAAACCAGGCATTGGAGCAGCATCGATAAGCGGGCGACCGACGATTCGTTCGGCTGCGCCTAGCGTCTGCTAAGCGCCCAAGGACTCCCTCACAAGCCGCGCGTAACCTCCATATCCCGCCGGATCAAGACCAGGAGGAAGCTCGTGAGCACGCAGCCCAAAATCGGCATCGTCGGCACCGGACGCATGGGTGCCAACATGGCCAAACGTTTGCACGACGTCGGCTATGAGATCGCGGCGTTAGTCGATACCAATCCGGAATCGGCGCTGGAAACGGCAAAGGAAACGGGTGGCGAAGTCACGCCGGCATTGGCGCGCGTCACGGAGCTTTCGGATGTCATCATCACCGTCGTGCCCGACGACGCCGCGATGTACAAGATCTTCGCTACCTCTGGCGATTCGCTGCTGACCAACTCTCGCGGACGAATCTTCATCAACTGCGGCACGATTACGCCGAAGGTGCACGTCGACGTGCAGCGGCTGGCCGAAGAGCGCGGCGCGCATTCTTTGGAAGCCTGTATGGCCAGCTCGATTCCGCAGGCGCGCAACGGAACGCTGTATCTGATGATCGGCGGCCGTAAAGAAGTCTTCGAACAAGTCAAACGGATGCTCGAGAAGATGAGCGCGTCGTTGAAGTACGTCGGCGAAGCGGGCCGCGCGGCGCAAGTCAAAGCGCTGGTCAATATGGTGATGAACATCAACACCGCCGGCTTGGCTGAAGGGCTTGGCCTCGGCGATGCACTCGGTCTCGACCTCGACTTGTTGCGCGAAGTCTTCTCGCAGACCGGCGCCAACTCGCGCGTGCTCGAAACCGACGGTGCCGACATGCAGAACCGCGAGCACGACGTATACTTCTCGGCCGAACACGCTGCCAAGGATTCCGGCATCGCGCTGAGTCTCGCAAAAGACGTCGACCTGACGTTGCCGCTCGCGCGCGCAACGTACGAGCAGTTCCAGTTGATGAAGAAGCTCGGTCTGGGTCAACTCGATAAATCCGGTGTCTCCGAACTTACTTTCGCCTCCCGTCATGGAAAGGAACTCGCCAATGCCTGAGACCGCTACGCAAGCCAAGATCCCCTACGTCAGCTCGCAAACGACCGGACCACTCGGTGCCGCACACCTTCCGCGCCTTTGGACGAAGCTCACACTCGGCTACGCGGGTCAGCTCGCCGAGGGTTGGGACCATTGCGGTGCCGGATTCGATCAGATGACGATCGATAATCTCGGCTTAGACCGCGACAAAGTCATGGAATTCGTGCGCACGTCGAAGCCGACGTACATTCAGTTCGAACAGTACGTGGTCGACAACGGCAACACCGACGCCGGCACGATCGAAAAGCACAACGCTTCGATTCACGGCTACGATCATGCGCCCGATACCGCTAAGTCGATGCGCGACAGCGTGGGACTGAAGAATCAGAACGTCAACGATGCGGTAACGCTGAATATGCTCGACGATCTGCACGAGCTGCATAAGCAGGTGAACGGCTAAACAGCGGATTGAGCAGCATCCAACTCGTCACGCTCGACGACGGAGCGGAGACGGCTGTTGAAACGTGGGGTTCGCGCGGGCCCGTCGTGCTGTGCGTACACGGCATGACGAGCTCGCGCCTTTCCTGGCAGCGGCTTGCCGAACATCTGCAAGACCGTTTTCGCGTCGTAGCTTACGATCAGCGCGGTCACGGCGACAGCGCGGCAGTACGCGGACCGATGGCGCTCGTGCGCGGCATTCGCGACGTCGAAAACGTCGCGGCCGCACTCGGCGAGCCGATCGATCTCCTGATCGGACACTCCTGGGGCGGCGCGATCGCCATCGAAGCGGGTTTGCGCATGCCGGTGTGGCGCGTCGGCGCCATCGATCCCATGATCCGGCAAGTGAGTAACGAGTGGTACGAAGAGTATCTCGTCGAGCTGCGCGATCAGTTCGCGCATCACGGCGAAGCGCGCGCGGAGCTCGTCCGCGAGGAGTACTCTCAGTGGCATCCGACCGACGTCGCGGCCAAAGTGCACGCGGTCGCGACCATGACTCCCGATCCGATCGAAGGCCTCATGCGCGAGAACCCCGAGTCGGGTTGGGATCTTCGCTCGTCAATCGAGCAGTACGACAAACCGCTGTGGCTTGCGATGGCGGCAGCCGGCGAATCGATAAACGGCGACGCGACGCTGGAAGAACTCGAGCAGCACCACTCATCGACCGTTGAGATCGCGGTTTTCCCCGGTGCCGGCCATAACGTCCATCGCACGGCTTTCGACGCGATGGTGAAATCACTCGACGATTGGATGGAACGAACGTAAAAAGTGCAGAACGCATCGCGTAAAAACATACTGCAGTTGGCGGCGTCGCTCGGGGTCTTCGCGGCTTTGGACGTCCGGCCGGCGCGTGCCGCCGGCAACGGCGTTATCGGCGCGTGGAAGCTCGTGAGCTTCGACGTCGATGAAGGCAAGGGCTCGGAAAAACCGCGTTGGGGTGCCGATCCGGCGGGCTACTTGATGTACACGGAAAACGAGCGCATGGCGGCCGTCCTCATGGGAACGCATCGTGAACCGCTCAAACCGCCGCAGAGCGTCGGCGCGCCGGCGATCGGTCAATGTATCGAATCGGTCGCGGACTTTCTGGCGTACGCGGGGCGTTACGAAATCAAAGGCAATCGCGTGTTGCATCACGTCGAAGTTTGCGTGTTCACCAACCTCATCGGCACGACGCTGGAACGGCAGTTCGAAATCACCGGCGACACGCTGACGATTCGCACCGTGCCGCCGGAGATTTGGGGTTCCTCTAACGTGTTGGTGTGGAAGAGGGCCTAGGTGCCTCGATCGTTCCTTGTTCGGATGCGTGCGGCGGAGGATAAAGCTCCGCCGCGTTCGCTAATGGTCCTCGGTCGGTAACGACGCAGTTGCTCGCAGCAAACGCTTGCTCGACGAGCGCTTTCGCTAAAGGATCGTCGCCGCAGATGGGAATGTTCGCACCGGCCTGCGGCAAGACGATAAGTGCGCGAACGACGGCGTGAGAGTTGAGTTTCTTTGCAAGGCATTCGGCATCGGTCGTGTCGTCGCCGGCGGGCCGCGAATCGCCTGCTTCGACGATCGCCTGAGGTGTAACTACCGTGCCGACGGCAGTGATTGCGGAATCGAGCTCGTCGTGCGGCACGGAAAAGATCAAGATTTCCATCGTGCTCGCTAGCTGATAAGGATTGTCAAACGAAACTTCGTGACCGCCTTCGCTGAGCAGCCGGCCTATCGCGGCGGCGCGGTCGTCGGAACCGATAATGCCAATCTTCATGATTGCTTCATACCCTTGTCCAAGCACGCCCGTCACAACGGTTCGGCCGGCGATGGTGGCGGCGGTGGGATCATCGGCGCTGGAAGCGCCAGCGGTGGAAACGCTACCGGCGGTGGTGGCGGCGGCGGCAGCACCGCATGCACCACCTGCGCGGGCGGAAACGGGGGAGCCGGCGGCTTCGGCGGGGGCGGTGCCGGCGTTTCCGGGCTCGCAAGCGTCGGAGGCAATGGGAGCGCCGGTGGCGGCGGGGCGCGGAACTCCGGGACGCTGACCGACCGCCAACAGCGGCGCGAGCGGGTCCTTCGCAGCCGGCGGGGGCTATCCCCAGACCAGCATATCGGGAGGTGCCGACGCTACCCCAGTCTTCAACTACTCCGGCACCGTCAATGGCGTCAGCGTGACCTTTCCAAACGGCGTGGCGGTTGCGAGCGCTCTCTCGAGCTCTCCGCCGCAACTCCGGCGCCGCTCGAGCGGTCGTGACAGAGTGAAGCGGCCGTGATAAAATAGCCGTCTGTGCCCCGGCCCCGGCGACGGTGGGAGCTCCTTACGTGACCCCGTGAGACGAGCCTCCCTGCGTAAGCTACCGGTCTTGTGGGCGCGCCTGAGGACCCTCCTTGAATCTCATTGACGTCAACAACTTCGACGCCATGCGCATCGGCCTGGCATCACCGGAGCAGATTCGCGCGTGGTCGTTCGGCGAAGTCAAGAAACCTGAAACCATTAACTACCGCACGCTCAAGCCCGAGCGCGACGGTTTGTTCTGCGAAAAAATCTTCGGCCCGACCAAAGACTGGGAGTGCCACTGCGGCAAGTACAAGCGCATTCGCTTTAAAGGCATGATCTGCGATCGCTGCGGCGTCGAGATCACCCGCGCGAAGGTGCGTCGCGAGCGCATGGGTCATATCGAGCTCGCTACGCCCGTCAGCCACATCTGGTATCTCAAGGGTGTTCCGAGCCGCATCGGCATTCTGCTCGACATGTCGCCGCGTCAGCTCGAGAAAGTCATTTACTTCGCGGCGTACGTCGTCATCGATCCCGGCGATACCACGCTGACTAAGCGCGAAGTGCTTTCGGAACAGAAGTATCGCGAAGCGCGCGACAAGTTCGGCAATCGCTTCAAAGCCGGCATGGGCGCCGAAGCGATTCGCGAGCTGCTGCGCGATCTCAACCCGCGCCAGCTCCAAGAAACGCTGCGTAAAGAGTTCAAGGAGACATCGGGACAAAAGCGCCTCAAGGCGATCAAACGCCTCGAGGTCGTTGAAGCGTTTCTCTCCAGCGGCAACAAACCCGAGTGGATGGTGCTCGCCGCCGTTCCGGTGATCGCGCCCGAACTGCGCCCGATGGTGCAGCTCGACGGCGGCCGCTTCGCCACGTCCGACCTCAACGATCTCTAACGCCGCGTGATCAACCGCAACAACCGCTTGAAGCGGCTGCTCGAGCTCAACGCGCCCGAGATCATCATCAAGAACGAAAAGCGCATGCTGCAGGAAGCAGTCGATGCGCTCATCGACAACGGCCGCCGCGGACGTCCGGTGACCGGGCCCAACAATCGCCCGCTCAAGTCGCTGTCGGACATTCTCAAAGGCAAACAGGGCCGCTTCCGTCAGAACCTCCTCGGCAAGCGCGTCGACTATTCCGGTCGTTCGGTTATCGTCGTCGGCCCAACGCTCAAGCTGCATCAGTGCGGTTTGCCCAAAGAAATGGCGCTCGAGCTCTTCAAGCCGTTCGTGATGAAGAAGCTCGTCGATCGCGCGCTGGCGCACAACATCAAGAGCGCGAAGCGTATGGTCGAGCGCGTGCGCCCGGAAGTTTGGGACGTTCTCGAAGAGGTCATCAAAGAGCATCCGGTGCTGCTCAACCGCGCACCCACGCTCCACCGTCTCGGCATTCAGGCGTTCGAACCGGTGCTGGTGGAGGGTAAAGCCATCCATCTGCATCCGCTGGTATGTACCCCGTACAACGCCGACTTCGACGGCGACCAAATGGCCGTGCACTTGCCGCTGTCGGCGGGTGCGCAAGCCGAAGCGCGCATCCTGATGCTGTCGTCGAACAACATTCTCTTGCCGGCGTATGGCAATCCGGTGTCGATCCCGACCCAAGACATGGTCTTAGGCCTGTACTACCTCACGTTCCAACGCGACGAGTACGCGGGGCCGGCGAAGGCTGCGGTTACCGAAGAGTACAGCCACGCGCAACCCAATGGCACGCATAAGAAGAAGGACGCTCCGGCAGCCGATGCTCCCGGCGCGATTCCGACATTCTACGATTCGAAGGAAGCTGTGATCGCCTACGAGACCGGCAGCGTCGGTCTCCAAGAGTGGATCTACGTTCGTTGGAACGGCCAGTTGATCAAGACGACGATCGGCCGCACGATCTTCAATCTCGCGTTCCCGACGCCGTGGAACCACGGATTCCTCAATCGCATCGTCGACAAGGGCTTGCTGCGTAAGACGATTACCGACTGCTATCGCAAATACGGAAACGCCGAAACGGCGCGCTTTCTCGACGCGATCAAGGATCTCGGTTTCCATTACGCGACGCTCTCGGGCACCACGGTGTCGATCAGCGACATCGTCGTTCCGGATGCGAAGTACGAAATCGTCGAACGTGCGCAGCACGAAGTCGACGATCTGCACCGCTTGTACGACCAAGGTTTCATTTCCGAAGACGAGCAGTACAACAAGACCATCGAAATCTGGTCGAAGGCGTCGGACGAAGTGACCACCGCGATGCAGGCGGCGCAAAGCCCGCTCAATCCGGTCTTCATGATGGCGACGTCGGGTGCTCGTGGTTCGATCGCCCAGGTCAAGCAGCTCGGCGGTATGCGCGGTCTGATGTCCGACCCGTCGGGCCGAATCCTCGAGATTCCGGTCAAGGCGTCGCTCAAAGAAGGCCTCACGGTCCTCGAGTACTTCATCTCGACGCACGGCGCGCGTAAGGGTCTCGCCGACACTGCGCTGCGTACGGCGGACTCCGGTTACCTCACTCGCCGTTTGGTCGACGTCGCGCAAGACGTCATCATTCGCGAGGAAGACTGCGGAACGGCCAACGGCATCACCGTCGCCGACATCCGCGTCGGCAAGGAAATCATCGAGCCGCTCAACGATCGGATCATCGGTCGCCGCGCGGCCGAAGAGGTCCGTCTCGATCCCAAACGCCCGACGACGGCGATCGTCACGCGTAATCAAGAGATCGACGAAGAGAAAGCTAAGGCGCTCATCGATGCAAGCGTCGAGTCGGTGAAGATCCGCTCGGTGCTTACGTGCCAATCGAAGTACGGCGTTTGCTCGCTGTGTTACGGCCGCGATCTTGCGACCGGCAACCGGGCCGACATCGGTACGGCGGTCGGCATCATCGCTGCGCAGTCGATCGGAGAACCGGGTACACAGCTCACGCTGCGAACCTTCCACACCGGCGGCGTCGCAACCGAAGACATCATCACCGGTCTCCCGCGCGTCGAAGAAATCTTCGAAGCGCGCAAGCCGAAGGGCCAAGCTACGATTACCGAAGTCGCGGGCTCGGTTCGCATCGGCGAGGAGAAGAACCACCGCGTCGTGTTCGTTGTCGATTCGACCGGCGAAGAGCACGAGTACGACGTGCCCTACGGCACACACTTAATGGTGCAGGAGGGCGGGCACGTCGAGCCGGGCGATCAGCTCAACGAAGGATCGCTCAATCCGCACGACATTCTGCGCATCAAGGGCGAGACCGCGCTGCAGAACTACCTGGTTCAGGAAGTGCAGAAGGTCTA
>DASRSM010000187.1:0-2752 GCA_035656415.1 Vulcanimicrobiaceae bacterium
ATCGACCTCGCGAGCGGCTTTTCGCCCGCAAGCGGCACGCAAGACGTAGGCATCGGATTCAAACACTTGCTCTTCGACGGTCAAGTCGTGCAACACGCGCTCAATCTTTTCGTGACGTTACCAACCGGCAGTCCGAACGGCGCGTCCGGCTTCACTGCCGGCCTGCCGACGTATACGCTCGGCTACAGCGTCGTCGTAGCGGTGTCAAGCCGCATCGGATTTTCCACGACGCAAAACTTCATCGCCAACGCGGCGCCCAATGCGTCGGGATCGCCACAGCGCTTTTTTACCTATCAACCCGCGATCGCGGGATCCTACGCGCTATCGCCGAGTTTTACGTTGCTGCTGCAGAATCAATGGTCGTTCCCCAGCGGCCCCGGCGCCGGAGCCGGAGATCGCGCGCTCGCCGGTCTGCAGTTCAGTGCGTCACCAAACGTCGTGCTCGACGGCGAGTTCGAAGCGAATCTCCTTCCGGCGCCGGGACTGTCCCAGCACGCCGTTGGTTTTGGTGTAACGATTCTTCCGTGACTCGTCTTAGGCTTCGAGCGCTTCGATATCGTCGGCGCTCAGCTTCACGACGGCGGCTCCGATGTTTTCCTTCAAGTGCTTGACGCTCGACGTTCCCGGAATCGGCAGCATCACCGGAGATTTCGCGAGCAGCCACGCGAGCGCAACTTGCGCGGGCGTCGCGCGCACGCGGTGCGCGATTTCGTCGAGCGGTCCGCCGGCTTCGGCCAGATTGCCGGTGGCCAGCGGAAACCACGGAATAAAGCCGATCTTCTCGGCCGTGCAGTAGTTTAAAACGTCTTCCGACTCGCGATCCGTCAGGTTATACATGTTTTGCACGGAGACGACGGTCGCGAGCTCCCGCGCCTGCTTGAGCTCGTCGATATCGACGTTGGACACGCCGATCTGACGAATCTTGCCCTCGCGCTGCAGTTCGACGAGCGTACCGACTTGCTCGGCGTAGGGAAGTTTCGGATCGACGGTGTGCAGTTGCAGCAAGTCGATGCGGTCAACGCGTAAACGTTTGAGGCTGCCCTCGACCGCTTCGCGCAAGTGCTGCGGCCGGCAATCGGGTTCCCAGCGTCCCGGCCCCGGCCGCAGCAGTCCGGCTTTCGTTGCGATAACGAGGTTTTCAGGATACGGATAAAGCGCTTCGGCGATAATGTTTTCGGAAACGTCGGGGCCGTACGAATCGGCGGTATCGATCAACGTGACGCCGAGGTCGAGTGCGGTTTTCAGAACGTTGATGCACTCTTTCCGGTCGCGAGGCTCACCCCAGATGCCTTGACCGGTCAGGCGCATGGCGCCGAATCCCAGCCGATGGACTTTCAGATCGCCGCCCAGCGTGAAGGAGCCGCCCGCGGCGGCCGATGGGGTAATCGTGCGTGACGTACTCATGCCTACGTCGATACGCGCAGATAGAGATTGGTTGCGCCGCTCGCTTGCTTTTTACAAAACGACGAACTCCAAGTCGTCCCCGGAAACAGGTTCGCGCAGCGACGCGTCACCGTCGTCAAGACCGACCAGTCCGAATCCAAGGCCCTACCGTTCACACTCTTTGGTAGAGCACTACTTGATCGCCGCGCGGATTTCGCTTCGTCCCCGATACAGCTCCCAATATTTTTCGGCGATCGCTTTCGGATCGACGGAGTCGGCGCCGCTATCCCAGCTCGTCCCCTTGATGACGCTATACACCATTACCTCACCGACGTACACACCTTCGCTCTTTAATCGCGCCGCCAGCAATCCGACGAGTTTGTGCTTAGCCGCATTGGAAAGCGCCAGACCCATGACGTTCATTTGCACGGAGGCTTGGTCGACCTCCGGCGAGACTTCACCGAGTCCGCCGTTCGATACGAGTAGCGCACCGTCGCCGCTTTGTTTGAGATCGGGAAGCGCTTCTTCGACTGCAGCCAGCAGTCCAAATACGGCGACGTCGAAGACGCCGCGCAACGCGGCGTTGTCGGCATTCAGCAAATCGCCCGCATCCGTCGTGTACGCGTTCCAATGCAGAATCGTGATCGGTCCGGCTTGCGATCGCACAGCCTGAATCGCGCCGCGAATCGAGTCCGGGTCCGACGCGTCGGCGCGAAACGCAAATGCGCTAACGCCCTCGGCTTTCAGCGCCGCGACGCCGGCCTTCAGCTTCTCTTCGTTTCGAGCGATCAGCGCGACCGAGAAGCCTTCGCCGCCGAACTTCTCGGCCACCGCGGTCGCGGTCCCAGGCCCGAACCCGACGATCATAATCGTTTTTGCCACGTGCTCTTCTCCTTAACATCCCATTTGAAACCGCCCCAAGCCCGAACCGTTTCGTAGATCCCAGAATGCCGCAGACCGTCGAGCTGCCGAAGTCGCGTGACGGAATCACCCTCGCTCGGTTTCTGAGCGCAACGAGCGCGAGCGCATTTACCCCGTCGCCGAGATCGTCAATGCAACCGTCCACGCCGCAATGCTTAGTGCGCTCATCGATCCAGTCCGCCGGTTTATCGTCTACCCGTCGCTCCTGCGCAGCGTCGCCACCAACTGGAAAATGATGGAATAACGGCAGCGCCGAAAGGCTTCGCGCTGTGTTTTCTTACATTCGTACGATGTTGACGTGCGGCATCTTTGCCGCGTTGTTTCTTCCGCTGCCGGCGACGGCATCGCCGCTCTTGCTCCAGAACCCGACGGTTAGCCGGACGCAGATCGCGTTCGTGTACGGGGGCGACATCTGGGTAGTCGGCCGCGAAGGCGGACAAGCGCGCCG
>DASRSM010000188.1:0-9077 GCA_035656415.1 Vulcanimicrobiaceae bacterium
ACGGCTACCCGCATCAAGCGCCGCCGGGATACGGCTACCCGCAACAAGCGCCGCCGGGATACGGCTACCCGCAACAAGCGCCGCCGGGATACGGCTACCCGCAACAAGCGCCGCCGGGATACGGCTACCCGCAACAAGCGCCGCCGGGGTACTAGAGCTACCCGGCTACGCCCGCGACATAGGGATCGTCCCGTGCGCGGCCAACGTCATCCGCGATGCGTAGCCGCTTCGTTACGATCTTTGCCGTTTTCGCTTTTGCAGCGCTGACTTTAGCCGCAGTTCGTCCGACTTCGGCCCAACAAGCCGGTGCGCAGCAAATGCCCAACGGCCAGCAATGGCAGAGCCAGAACTGGCAGACGCAAACGTGGCAGGGTCAACAGTGGCAAGGCCAGCAGTGGATCGTGCAGTATCCGGTGCCGCCCTCTGCCGCACCCTCGGCGACCGCGAGCGCCGCACCGGCGGGAAGCGCCGGGCCGGCAGCCGGCGCGCAAGAGCAGCAGCAACAGCAGCCGCAGTCGTCGCCTAAGCCTTAGCTGCTGCCTCTACTTCGTATTTCCTGAAAATAACGATATAGCTGGTCGCGATAAACGCGATCGCAAATCCCAACAGCGCGTCGCCGATCACGCCCGCGAGAGCACCGCGGTGCGGCATCGCTTCGCGGACGACGAATCGCAGGCCGAACGCGACGAGGTAAATCGCGATCGTCATCCACGACGAACCCAGATACATGACCCCGGGGCGGTCCGTGGGGCGCACGTCGGTATGCATGCCGCGTAAAATGCCAAACGGAATTCCCGCGGCGATGCCGGCGATCAAACCGCCGGCGATTTCCCAAAACGGCGCCGGCTCGATCTTTTGATTACCGTATATAACGAGCGCTGCTAGCGCGCAAAATACGATCGGCGTAATCCACATGCGTGTAACGCTGATGCGCGCCGGACGAATCGATCGCACCACGAGAATCACGATGACGATCGCTAAAGGAAGCAGCTGCGCCCACAGGGGCGCAGCTGCGTTCGGTTGTTGCACCGAGATTACTTAATCTCGACCTTCGCTCCGGCTTCTTCGAGCTTCTTCTTGACCTGCTCGGCTTCGTCTTTAGTGACGCCTTCCTTAATCGGCTTGGGCGCGCTCTCGACGAACGCTTTGGCTTCGGTAAGTCCAAGGCTCGTGAGCTCGCGAACGGCCTTGATGACCTTGATCTTCTCCGGTCCGGCTTCGGCGAGAATGACGTCGAATTCGGTCTGCTCGGCAGCCGGGGCGGCACCGCCGGCACCCGGAGCAGCAGCCATCATCGCAACCGGCGCGGCTGCGGAAACGCCGTACTTCTCTTCGAGCTGCTTGACGAGATCGGCGAGCTCGAGAACGGTGAGTCTATCGATTTGATCGATGAGTTCGGCAACTGCCATGATACGTGTAAATCCCCCTTAAGCGTTGGAACCCGCGACAGATTCTTTCTGCTCGCGAATTTGATTGAGTACGCGGACGAGACCGCTCTGATTTCCCGAGAGCACGGTCACGAGACCGCGTAACGGCGATGCGAGCGAACCAACGAGCCTGGCGATAAGTTCGTGCTTCGACGGCAACGATGCGAGACGGGCAACCTGGTCGGCGCCGACGACTTGACCGTCGATGTACGCCGCCTTGACGGAGACCTTCTTCGTTGCATCGGTGAACGTCTTGAGCGCCTTGGCCGGAGCGACGGGATCCTCGCCGGCAAAAACGATGCCGGTGGGACCTGCCAGGAAACTCTCCAATTGCTTGGCGAGATCTCCGGCGGCAATGCGAAAGAGCGTGTTCTTGACGACGGCGTATGTGTTGCCGTCTTTGCGCAGCTCGCCGCGGAGTTTCGTGATCTCCTCCACGGTCAAACCCGCGTAATCCGTCAAGAACAAGTTGTGCGAAGCGGCGAGCCGGTCGCGAAGTTCCTGTACCGCGGTTTCTTTACGTGCGGTTGGCATGAGACGTATAGTCGCTTTCTGACGTAATGAAAAAGCGCTCCATCCGTCCGGAGGGCGCTTCAAGGAAAACGACTCGCATCAAATCGAGGGAGTTTTCGTATCGCGTCCTCGGTAGGTGTCGTGCGACATTAACCCCAAAACGGGGGCCTACGGTCTTCGGAGCCTCGGGTAGCCTACCACAGTCTCGCGACACGTAGCAAGTCTTTTTGGTCGCTGGGCGAAGCTGCCGCTCCATGAGAAAACGAGGAACCTTCTTGCGGCAGGCCGGCCTAGGGATCGCCACCGCGCTTGCCAGCGCGAGCCTTCCCGAAGAGACGCTGGCAGCGGGCAGCGGCCCCGCCTCGGCCGCCAGCAACCCCGACCAGGCGCTGAGCCTACTCAAAGCCGGAAACGCCCGGTTCGTATCAGGCAACTCTACCTGCGGCCCGCTGACCGCCCGCCGTATGGAACTCACCCAAGGACAAAGCCCTTTTGCGATCGTGCTGGGGTGCTCCGACTCACGCGTGCCGATCGAGACGGTTTTCGATCAAGTCCCGGGTCATGTTTTCGTCGTCCGGCTCGCCGGCAATTTTGCCGACGACAACGGCTTGGGTTCGATGGAATACGGCGTAGCGGTGCTCAAGGCGTCGCTGATCCTGGTTCTCGGGCACGAAGCCTGCGGTGCCGTGGACGCAACGATGAAATACGTCGACGCCGGTACTACGCAGCCCGGTCATATCCAAGGCCTAATTACGGCGATTGCTCCCGCGGTTCAGAAAGGCGAATCGCTCGACAACGCGATTGCTGCCAATGTCAAGGCCAACGTGGCGGCTATTCCTGAGCGCTCCGAAATCATCGCCGCCGCAATCAAAAGCGGTCAGATCCACGTGGTCGGCGGTGTCTACGAACTCCACACCGGTAAAGTCCGGTTTCTCTAGGCCGCCGAATACCTACAGAAAGTTGGCTGGGGGTAGGTGCATTTTGTATCTATCCCTCCGACCTACGTCTCAGTTAAGATTCTGCTCAGGTCTCTGTCGATAATTGATGCTACTTCGACGACCACGCTTTACTTTTAAATCGTGCGGAGGTTTCCTTAGTGCACAAGAGTTCCCGGATCATCGCAGCGGCTGCGGCCGCAGCGCTGCTTGCCGCCTGTAGCAGCAACGGCGCATCCATTCCGACGGCAAACTCGCCAACGGCGCCATCGCCCGCGATGCGCGTCCCGATCAACTCGCCGTTCGTGATGTACGACGAGCACGGCCACGCTGCGCACCTCTTCCTGACCCGCGACAGCATGGATGCGCTGCGTGCGCACTCCTCAGGACGTGCCGGCACGGCAAGCAACCTGACGTATCACGGCGGCCCCGTGCAAACGACGCCAAAGGTCGTTCTCGTCCTGTGGGGCATGAGCGCCAGCGACCCGGAAGCGACCATTCTGCAAAATTTCTTCAACCATACCGGCGGCAGCCCGTGGCAGAACATCAACCACCAGTACACGCAAAACGACGGCAACAGCCTCTGCACGTCGTCGGAAGTAAACACCTCGATCTGCGCCGGCAATCAAACAGGTGAGTTGATGGCTACCGTTGTCGACAGCAGCGCGCCTCCGCGCAAACCGAGCCAAAGCAACGTCGCGTCCGAGGCCAGCAAGTACGCCTCGACGTACGGGCACGGTCCGCAGATCAACTACTTCGTCGCAATGGCGTCGGGTCACGATCCGAGCGGCTTCAAGACGCAGTGGTGCGCGTTCCACAGTTCGACCGGCAGCGGTTCGTCGGAAGTTTCCTACACCGACTTCCCGTACCAAACGGACGCGGGCGCGAGCTGCGGTGGAGGTTTCATCAACTCGCCGGGGACCTATGACGGCGTAACCATCGTCGGCGGCCACGAGTATTCCGAGACCGTCACCGATCCGGAACCGAACTCGGGTTGGCTCGATTCGAGCGGCGAAGAAAACGGCGACAAGTGCGCGTGGCTGAAGCCGCCGGCAAGCAATCAAACGATGAACGGCAGCTCTTTCCCCGTTCAAGGACTATGGAGCAACGCCGTTAGCGGTTGCGCGGTTTCGTACTAACGAAACAAGCGTCCGCTCGCACAAGCAAGCGAAGCTCACCGGAAACGGGTGAGCTTCTTTTTTTCGAATGAATATAGCGGCGATTCGCACCTAGCCATCGTGCGCAGCCTCCGTTAAACTCGAGGCACCGACCCAAACGTCACCTGCTACTCTGAATTCGGAGGCTTCTTATCCATGCGCAACATCTCGCGTTTTCTTGGTGCAATGTTGGCGGGCGCGCTTTTGGCCGCATGCAGCAGCACTTCGTCGATTCCAGGTTTGTCATCAGGTGCCTCACCTAACGGTGCACGATCTTTGGCAAATCCGTCCCAAGCACAGCTGGGCACGTGGCCGCGGCCCGGCTCGGCCGTGCGCGTCTGCGGTAGGGTAGCGCGCGGCTACGCGCGCTGCGAGTCGTGGGTGCGGACTGACGTTTCCGCCGCAAAAGGTTCGCGAGCCCGAATGTCAAGCATCAGCGGATACGTTCCTAACGATCTTCGCACGGCGTACGGTCTCACTAATGCGACCGGTGGGAACGGCGTAACGGTCGCTATCGTCGATGCATTCGACGACCCCAACGCCGCCAGCGACCTCGCGGTCTACCGGTCGCAGTTCGGCCTCCCGTCAGGACACTTCACAAAATATCAGTTCGGCAAGCGCACCAACACCGGCTGGGCCGAAGAAGAGTCGCTGGACGTTGACATGGTTTCGGCGATCTGCCCGAACTGCAACATTTTGCTCGTCGAAGCCGCCACCAACAGCACTACGAATTTAACAGCTGCCGAGCAGTATGCGACCGCTCATGCCAACTACGTGAGCAACAGCTGGAGCGGAAACGAAACCTCCGCGAGCAGCACCGACAACAGCTATAACTTCTCGTCCGGAAAGATCGTCACGGCGGCGACCGGCGACAGCGGGTACAACTCGACTGCCCAGTGGCCAGCGATCCTTCCTTACGTCATCGCCGCCGGCGGCACGCACCTCGCGTCCACCAGTCCGCGCAGCGAAAGCGCATGGACGGGAGCCGGAAGCGGCTGCAGCAAGGTATACGCAAAGCCGAGTTGGCAGACGATGAACGTCGGATGCACCAAGCGCGCGCAGGCCGACGTGTCGGCGGTGGCCGACCCGAACACGGGTGTCGCCGTCTATGACACGTTCCGCACCAGCGGCTGGTTGGTTTTCGGCGGCACGTCAGTCGCGACTCCGATAATCGCTTCGGTCTTCGCGCTCAGCGGCAACACGAACGGGAACCCGTCGGTTTACGCGAACGCGAGCAAACTGCACGACGTTAGCGGCGGCAGCAACGGCAGCTGCGGCGCGCCGCTGTGCACGTCTGGCACCGGCTGGGACGGACCGACCGGTCTCGGCTCACCGAACGGAACCGCCGCATTCTAAACCGACCGCATCGGAGTCGTTAGAAATGAAACGGGCTCGCCGTCACCGGCGAGCCCGTTTCATTTCTGCTGACCTTCCGCGCTTGCTACGCAGTCGCTTTAATGCGGTTTGGATCGACTTTCACGCCAGGACCCATCGTGCTCGCCAGGGTCACGCTGCGCAGGTACGTGCCTTTTGACGCCGATGGCTTCGCGCGAACGATCGCATCGAGCAGCGTCGAAACGTTCTCGAGCAGCTGCTTTTCGTCGAAGTTCGACTTGCCGACGATCGTGTGAATGATGCCCGTCTTGTCGAGACGGAACTCCACCTTACCGGCCTTGATGTCGCGAATCGCGGCGGCGATGTTGGGCGTTACCGTACCGGCTTTAGGATTCGGCATCTTCTGCGCGAGAATACGGCCGAGCTCTTTACCGACTTGTGCCATCATATCGGGTGTCGCAACCGCGACGTCGAACTCCGTGAAGCCGCCCTTAACCTTGTCGATCAAGTCCTGATCGCCGACGATGTCGGCGCCGGCGTCCTGCGCCGCTTTGGCGTTGTCGCCTTTCGCGAACGCGATCACGCGAACCGTACGACCGGTGCCGTGCGGAAGCAGAACCGTGCCGCGCACGTTCTGGTCGCTCTTCTTCGGATCGACGCCGAGGCGAATGTGCGCCTCGACCGTTTCGTTGAACTTCGCGTTGGCGTTTTTCTTGACGAGCGCCACCGCTTCTGAGGTCGAGAACAGCTGCTTGCGGTCGTACTCGGTGACGAGTTTCTTGAATCGCTTTCCATGATGCTGCGGCATTACGCTTCCACCTCCACGCCCATCGAGCGCGCCGTACCCGCGATGATTTTCTTCGCGGCTTCGATATCGTTGGCGTTGATGTCGGGCATCTTCACCTTGGCGATTTCCTCGAGCTGCTTCTGCGTGAGTTTTCCAACCTTGTTGCGGTTGGGCTCTTTGCTGCCCGAATCGATCTTGAGCGCCTGCTTGATGAGGAACGACGCCGGAGGTGTCTTGGTGATGAACGTAAACGTGCGGTCTTCGTAAACGGTGATCTCGACCGGAATGATCATGCCCGCTTGCGAAGCAGTACGCTCGTTGTACTGCTTGCAGAAGTCCATGATGTTGAGCGAATACGGTCCGAGAGCCGGACCGATCGGGGGGGCCGGCGTCGCTTTGCCGGCCGGAATCTGTAGGCCGATTTTGCCTACAACCTTCTTAGCCACGTTGTCTCCTTATCGATACATCGTTGCCGATGCGTCTGCCCCTTGGTGATCTCGCGCGCCGGGGTCGAGCGCGCGAGAAACGTTTCTAGACCTTCTCCACCTGGAAGAACTCGAGTTCGACCGGCGTTTCGCGGCCGAAGATCGAGATAAGCGCGCGCAAGCGTTCTTTTTCCGGCGCGATTTCGTCGACCACGCCGGTGAAATCGAAGAACGGTCCGGACGTAACCTTGACGCGATCGCCCTTCTTAAAGTCGATCTTGAGCTTGGGCGCCTCGATGCCCATCTGCTTGAGGATCGTCTTAACTTCTTTATCTTGCAGCGGCACCGGCTTTTCGCCCGGGCCGGGACTGCCGACGAATCCGGTCACGCCTTGCGTGTTGCGCACGACGTACCACGACTGGTCGTCCATGATCATCTCGACGAGCACATAACCCGGAAAGACTTTCTTGGGCGTGATCTTGCGCTTGCCGTCTTTGAACTCGACTTCGTCTTCCATCGGAACGAGCACGCGGAAGATCTTGTCCTGCATGCCCATCGAATGAATGCGGCGTTCGAGATTGGCTTTGACCTTGTTCTCGTAACCCGAATACGTGTGCACGACGAACCAGTTGCGGTTGTCCTTCGGTCCGCGCGCGGGCACCGGTTCGCCGGCGGCCGGCTCTTCGAGAAGCGACTCTTCGGCGGCTTCGTCCTCGACGACGTCGTCTTCGATCGGAGCGTCGACCGCGGGTTCTTCTTCGGCCAGCTCGTGCGCGAGCGCAGGCTCGTCGACCGAGGCCGCAGCGTCGCTCATCTGGCTGTCGTCGATGGTGTTCTCTTCGGCAATCGTTTCCGCGGGCGCGAAAGCCTCGCGATCGGTTTCAAACATGGTACTGTGCATTACCCGGTTACGGGATGGATGAGGTTAAACAGCCATCCAAAAAATTGGTCGAGAAGGAACGTGAAGAGGCCGATCCCCACGACCAGCGCGATCGTAAGAATTGTAGCGGAGACCCACTCTTCGCGCGTCGGCCACGTCACGCGCCGCAATTCCGCGATTACGCCGCGGATGAAATCTCCGCCGGCAATCGCCTGGGCCGTTCTTTTTTGCTCGTTCACCAAAGGGTCTCTCCTGGAATTTTGGCAGGCCGGACAGGACTTGAACCCGCAACCCCTCGCTTTGGAGGCGAATGCTCTACCAATTGAGCTACCGGCCTAAGCGGCAGCGCTACTTGGTTTCGCGGTGGGCGCGGTGGCAACGGCAGAAGCGGCAATACTTGTTGAGCTCCAGCCGATCCGTCGTCTTCTGCTTGTTCTTCTGCGTGTTGTAGTTGCGGCGTTTGCACTCGGTGCACGCCAAAACTACCATCACGCGCGTTTCTTTCTTGGCCATCGGTTCCCCAGCGAGTAAATCGGAACATGAATAAAACGGACCGGGGGTCCGTTCGACCTCTCATGTTAGCACAGCGTTTCGGCCTTCGCAAGCGAGGGAGGAGCATCCTGCTCGTCGAGCTTCTCGCGGCCGCAAACGGATCTGGTGCGCCCGGCCAGAATCGAACTGGCAACCTTGGGCTTAGGAGTCCCCTGCTCTATCCAGTTTGAGCTACGGGCGCGCACGGTTTTGGCTAGGTTTTACAAGGCTTTCCGTACACCGCGGGTTCTCGACTCCCCCTTTTAGCCGGTTCCATGGCATTTTCGTTGCCCCGCGCCTGACGGGGTTGCACAGCATTGCGCCTCCGCGGCCATGCACATACGCTCGTCACCACAGTTGGGGCAATAAGAGGGCCACGGCCATTGCGTTGTTTGCGCCGCTAAGCGGAGGCGGCGCGGCTGGTCAACCGTGCTCGCGAGCGCCGGAAGCGGCTACGTCGTTGCGATCGGTTCTGGAATCGGATCTCCATCCTCGAGCATCGCCGTGAGCCATCCTACCGCCGCATCGGCGAGCATTTGATCGGCTTCCTCGCGTGTCGCCCCGACGGTCATGCAGCCGGGGAACTCGACGATGGGTGCGAACCACGAACCGTCTTCCTCCTGGCCGAATTCGCGGGTATAAGGGCCAGCGAGGATGTCGCTGATCTGGAGCAACTGCTGCGCTTTGAATTCGCTGCGCCCGCGCTGCTCCTCCGTTAGGTTGGCCTGCAGCGGTTTTAGCGATAGCCGGGGCGTGACGCGAAGCAGTCGCGACAGTAGACCGGCTTGTCGCCACGCGGCTGGAACGGAACTTCCGCTACGCCGCCGCATTGGCTGCACGTTGCCTTGAACATCTCACGCTGACCACCACCGCTGCGGCCACCCCCGCCACCGCGGTCTGCCTTGCGGGCGGCGCGGCAGTCGGTGCAGCGAGTCGGCTTGTTCGTAAAGCCCTTCTGCGCGTAGAACTCCTGCTCGCCGGTCGTGAAGGTGAATGAGCGATTGCAGTCCGCGCAGGTCAGCGTTTCGTCTTGGTACATATGCGAGTCTCCTAACTCAGGATTAGCCGTCGGATTCGACTCGCTAGT
>DASRSM010000189.1:0-6847 GCA_035656415.1 Vulcanimicrobiaceae bacterium
GCGCCACCTTCTTACCCTTCGGCGTCCCCTCTTTTGGTGAAGAAGAGCGCCAAGCGCTTCTCGGCGTACTCGACTCCCGCTGGATCGGACAAGGCAGTCTTTGCGAAGAGTTCGAGCAGCGGCTCGCACGCTACGTCGGTACGCAGCACGGCGTCTTCGTGAACTCAGCTACGGCGGGGCTGCATTTGTCGCTCATGGCGCTCGGCGTGGGTGCCGGCGATGAAGTCATCACGACGCCCTTGACCTTTGTGGCGACCGTAAACGTCATCGAGCATTGCGGTGCCAAGCCGGTGCTCGCGGATATCGATCCTGTGACGCTCAATATCGATCCGGCTGCAATTGCGCGCTGCGTTTCGCCGAGAACCAAGGCAGTCATCGGCGTTCATTTTGCCGGCCGGCCGTTCGACATCGATGGAGTACGCCGTGCAGCGGGCACCGGAGTTCCGATCGTCGAGGACGCGGCGCACGCGATTGGAGGGCGTTTTTCCGGAGGCAAGATGGTCGGCGCTTCCGGTAACCTCACGGTGTTTTCGTTCTACGCGAATAAGAATTTAACGACCGGCGAGGGCGGAATGATCGTCACCGACGACGCCGACATCGCCGAACGCACCAGCATCATGCGGTTGCACGGGCTTTCGTCGGATGCGTGGAAGCGGTTCACTTCGAAGAAGCTCAACCGCAGCCTGGCAATCCTTCCGGGATATAAATACAATTCGACCGACTTAAATGCCGCGCTCGGTATAGCGCAGCTCGGTCGCATCGAAGACTTTTTGACTCGGCGCGAGGCGATCGCCGCGGCGTATGACCGCGAGCTCGCCGATGTGGCAGAGATCGAACTCGTCGAGCGCCCGAATCGAAACGGCGAGCGCCACGCCCTGCATCTGTACATCGTAAAGCTGCGCCTCGATCGACTGACGGTCGACCGAAACGAAATCGTCGGAGCGCTGCGTGAGGAGAATATCGGCGCGGGCATACATTACGATGCAGTCCACCTCCATCCGTTTTATCGCGAGACCTATGGGTGGCGTTCCGGCGATTTTCCAATCGCCGCGGACGTTTCTTCGAGCGTGCTGACGCTTCCGGGGCAGCCGAGCATGACCGACGACGACGTCGCGTCGGTCGTTCTGGGGCTCAAGCGCGTCGTGACGCATTACCGTCGCTAGAGCGATCGCGGTGCTCCGAGCCGCGTTCGCAACGCCGTAAAACGATACGGATCGCCGCGTTCGTCGCGCGCCTCCACAATGTTTACCATCCCGCTGCCGCACACAACTGACGGCGTGCCGTCGCGCAGCGACCAAATTTTTCCGGGCTGGCGAAGCGGAAAGTCCAAGTCCGGCATCGGCTCGATGCGGTCTACGCGTATGGCGTTGCCATTGACGGCGGTCTTCGCGCCCAGATACGGCCAGCCTACGGCGGCGACGAATCTGCAGATCCGTTCGGCTGAGAGACTCCAATCGATTTCGTAGTCGTCTTCGCCGCGCCACAGCGAGTACGTCGCGTTCACGTGAGGTTGTTGCGTAAACTGCAACGTTCCGGCGGCGTATTGCTGCGCCACGTCGCAGACGAGATCGGCGCAGAGCTCGCCTAATCGTTCGTACGTTTCGCCGATTTTTGCGCGGCCGGACAGTTCGAGCGCACGTTGTCCGCACATTGGACCGCTGTCTACCCCGCCGTCCGGACGAAATGCCGTAACGCCGCAGGTCGAGTCGCCGGCGATGATGGCCGTTACCGTGGGATTGAATCCACGGAGCTTCGGCAGCAAAGAGTCGTGAAGTACGATGAAGCGCTCGTCGAGATTACCGTCCGCGGGTGACAGCAGCCACTGCCAACCCACCATGAAAATCAGGTCCGCGTCAATCGTTGCTTCGCGGCCTTTAATCGATTCGAAGTCGCGATATGGCAGGCGCCGCTGCTCGCAAAGCGCCCGTATCTCCGCAAAAGCGTCGTAGCGGAGCCCGCGCGAAGGATATGAAGTGACGCAAACGATGTCGAGTGCGGGGTCGATGGAGCGCAGGAAAAACGCCCCTTTCGGTCCCGCGACCAAAAGGGCGATTCTCAACGGCGTTTAGTATTGACGAACGTTTCGCAGTCCCGCAGCCTTGAACTTCGCGGCGACGCCGCCGTCGGCATCGGAACACAGAATGACCGCGCGGCCTTCGTCGATCGCACCGTTGAAGTTGTCGACTTCGTCTTCGGGAATCGGCCACCCGCCGAAGTAGCTCGGGCGCGCGGTGCGCGAGAACGAACCCAGCGACGGGCTGCGGCCGCCGAGGCCCGGAACCTCCGTGCCGCCGGAGTCGCCCATGATGCCCATGCCCTTGGTCATGTCGTCAGAGAAGCTGTTGTGCTCCATCGCTTCCTCGACGTCCATGAAATGGAGGGCCGAGTCGTCCTGCTGCTCGGTTCGTAGGCGGCTCACCACCTTGACCTTTGCGAGGTCGATCTGCTGCCCGGAGAGCGCTTGTTCGATCGCCGTGGGATCAGCGCTGGGGAAGATACCTACGACCAGACCTTGTGACACGCGGGCCTCCTAGCGGGCAAATGAGGTTATAGCGTGGCCGAGACGTTCGATGCCCACCTTGATCATCTCTTCCGACGCATTTGAAAAGTTCAGACGCATACCGTCGTGCACGTCGCGCGCCGGATAGAAGCTGACGCCGGGTACGAAGACGACCTTGAGTTCGGCGGCGCGCCGCAATAATTCCGACGTATCGATTCCGGGGACGCGCGCCCACAGGAACATTCCGCCCATCGGCCGGGAAAAGTCCAACTCGGGAAAATCCAGGTTGGCGAGTGCCGCACTCATAACGTGACGGCGCCGTCCGTACGTGTGAGCGATCGCGCGCACGTGTTTCTGGAACGCTTGCTCGTCACTGACGTACTCGTGGAAGACGTACTGCGCGAACGTACCGCTGTGAAGATCGGCGCCTTGCTTGGCGAGCACGATTTTCTCGCGTATCTCGTGATCGCGAATCACGAGCCATGCCACGCGCATGCCGGGCGCCATGATCTTGCTGCCCGTGCCGGAGTAAATAACGGGCGCGGAGCTGTCGTATGAAACCAGCGACGGCAAATCGTTGCCTTCGAATCGGAGCTCGCCGTACGGATCGTCTTCGAAGATCGGTAAATCGAAGTGCTCGCAAATGCGCACGATCCGCTCGCGCCGTTCGGCGGATAGCGTTCGTCCGGTCGGGTTTTGGAAGTTTGGGACGAGATACAGGAACTTCGGGAACGGATCGGCGTGCTCGAGCACGCGTTCCAGGGACGCCGGCACGATGCCGTCGTCGTCGGTTTCGACCGTCAGATACCGCGCTTGATAGGCGTCGAAGGCCTGGATCGCGCCGAGATACGACGGGTTTTCCAATACGACGTGATCGCCGGGGTCGAGAAAGATCTTACCGACGAGGTCGAGACCCTGCTGAGAACCGTTGACGATCGTCACCGTGTCAGGATCGAAGGCTTTTCCGGTTCGGCGCGCGAGCCGTTCGGCGACCCATCCGCGCATTTCCGGAATTCCTTCGGTAACGCTGTACTGCAGCGCGGCGGCGCCGCGGCGGTCCATCACGCGTTTGGTGGCGTCCGCAATCGCGTCGGTAGGGAAGTGCTCGGGCGCGGGCAAGCCGCCGCCGAACGAGATCACGTCGGGTTGCTGCGTGACCTTGAGCATCTCGCGGATCGTCGACGCGCGCAGATGCGCGGTTCGCTCGGCGAACTGGGCGAGACGGGAGACGCTGGTCATATCCCGCTTGTTAGGCGGCAGGCATCGGGGGTCCGCTCAACGGGGGCCGGGACTTCCGGATGCCCGGCGGTCCAACCAAGGTATCGCCCGTGAACGCCAAGATGCTGGCGCCGAGTCCGATCATTGCGACGAATACCATGACGACCGTCCCGATAATCGGCACGAGTTCGGCGGCAGTAATCAGTGCGAGGCCGACCACGAGCGCGGCAAACGGTGACGGCGTGGTCTTGGGGCTGAGCACGTCCCACAAACGTCGTCCGACGAGCAGCGCCAGCGCGGCCTTTCCAAGGAAGAGTCCGCCGATCACGGCGACGGCTTCGACGGCGATGAACGGAATGAGCAAGATCGTGCAGAGCAGGAGAATCGCTAGTGGAATGACGGCGACCCAGCCGACCAAACCGATTGCAGCGCACAACCCCGGATGATTTTCCAGGCGGTCGATCGCCATGCGCGTGCGCATCGGAAAGATGAGGAAGAAGAGCACCGCAACGAGATCCCAGACGATCCGCCACATCAAGCGGTAGTCGCCGGAGGTGTCGCGGTAATACGGTGACGTGCCGGCCCACGGAACGACCGCGCTCGCGACGTCGCCGCCGATCATGTTGACTTGTCCGGTGATGGTCGCGCCGGGCCGGACGTAAGCCGTACCGGCGACGACGTTGACGTCGCCGTCGACCGAACCTTCGATCGTCGCGTCACCCGCAATGACCGTGAGATCGCCTTGCACCACTTGTCCGGGCTCGACGATCACCGAACCGACGTAGGTTCCGCCGTGATAGATGCTTTGCACGCTCGCCAAGAGGATTATTGCGAGAATATGGGCGATCACGATGCGGTCTCCGAGGCGGCGAGATGGTCGTTAAGGCGCGGCCGGATCGTGCGGTAGAAGACGTAGATCGCCCCGAACAGCAGCGCGTCGATCGCGAGCACGCTCACGACGATCGAGAACGCGATCGGCGCGACCGGCGACAACGCGTGCACACCGTGCGAGACCGCTTGCCACGCGCTCGACGCCACGTTCGTCCAAGCGCCCGGCGCGACGTGAGCGTGCGGCCACACGAGCGCGACGGTGAACGCACCGACCCACGCGCAAATCAAATAGAAGAGCGCGACGATCCAGATCGCCCGGCGCGGGGCGTGCGGCACCGGCATGGTCCGGACTTGTGCCATGACGGCCTTGCTGAAATCGGGTTCGACGTCGAGCATCTTCCGCGTGTGCAGCAAACCGTCGACGATGCGCAGCCGCCGGTGAAGCGTTTCGCAGGCCGGGCACTGCTGCAAGTGGGCCGCTATGGCGAGCATCCGGCGCGGCGGCAGCGTCGCTTCGACGTATTCGTCGAGCACGCTCTCACACCACGAGCAGCGCACGGTGGCCTCCCTTGACGGTGCGGTGATGCACGCCGCGCTCTTCGCGTTCGCGCATCTTTTTCGCCAGCGCGAGCTTTCCGCGGTGGATCAACGTCTTCACGTTACCCAGCGAAAGCCCGAGGGTGCTGGCGATGGTGGCATATTCCATATTATCGAAGTATCGCAGCGCGAGCACCGTACGCGAGCGTTCCGGCAGCTCCGCGAGCGCTTCGCGCAATTCGCGCTCGGCTTCGTCGCGCAATACGCCGCCCGACGGATCCCCTTCGCGCGAAAGATCCGGAAGCGCGTTTTCGAGCGTCTGATCTTCGGGGAATTGCTGCGCTTGCGGGCGGCGAAGCGATCTGCCCAAATGGGTGCGAACGACGTTGCGCGCGATCTGATAAATCCACGTAGAGAACTTGCCGAGCTGCGGATTGAAGGTTCCCAAGTGGGCGTACGCACGCAAGAACGTCTCTTGTGTGAGATCGGCGGCTTCGTTAGCGTCGCGCAACCCCGCACTCACGAAGTTGGCGATGCCCCGGCGGTAGCGTTCGACGAGCACATCGAACGCTTCGGTTTGGCCTTCGCGCACTCGGCGGACCACCTCCTCATCGCTTAGATGTTGTAACGCCATCGGGCTTACAGCATATCTCTTAGGGTGACGTACCGCCGCGCGGCGGCTTTGTTACGCCCTGCGGGCGACGAGGTTCGCAAGCGTCGGGTTGACCGCGTCCTTCTCGGACAGGATGGGCGGCCGCCCCGCGAGGGGCCATTGAACCGCCAGGTCCGGATCGTCCCAGGCGACCCCAAACTCCGACGACGGATCGTACAGCGCGCTCTGCTTGTAAAGGAAAGCGACGCTCTCGGAGAGCGCGAGGAACCCATGAAGGCAGCCCTTCGGTATGTAGATTTGCCGTCGCTCGCTCGCCTTGAGCAGCGTCCCGTACCAGCGCCCGTACGTCGGCGAATCCTCACGCGCGTCCGCGATCACGTCGAATGCCTCCCCCTCGAGCACTTGCACGAGCTTGCTCATTCTGCGATCGCCGTGCAGTCCGCGAAGCACGCCCCTCCGCGAGACCGACAGATTGTCCTGAATAAAGACGTCTGCGATGCCGGCGTCCGCGTAACGCGTGCTCGCGAAAATCTCAGCAAAGCTCCCGCGTACGTCGCTATATACTTTAGGAGTGACGAGCAGTGCGCCGCTAATTGGAAGGGGCTCGACGGTCATAAGGCCCACTGCCTTCAAGAGGAGGCCGAACGGCCCTCCCCGCAATTTCCGGGTGCTCGTGAACCGTCGACTGCTACCGGCGTCAGCTTTTGCCGTCGCCCTTTCCATCGCGGCCGGATGCGGCGGCGGTCGTTCGCCGGCTGCTTTGCCGTACGCGCCGGTTTCGGCCGATTCGAGCGGCGTGTCCCCTAACGGTGCGGGCCGTTACATCAAACACGTCATCGTCGTCATTCAAGAGAATCGCTCGTACGATAACTTGTTCGCCACGTTTCCGGGCGGCGCCGGTACGACGAGCGGGAAAACGCCGCACGGAACCGTCAAGCTGCACCCGGCGCCCCTTGCGCGCAACGGCATCACGCCGCCCAACACGTACCTTTACTACCAACAAGAGCACGACGGCGGCAAAATGGACGGCTTTTGGAACGTGCCGCCGTTCGACGGTCACGACGGCTCGTATTTGTACCAATACGTCGCTCCGAAATACGTCGTTCCCTATTGGACGTTGGCAAAGCAGTACGTGCTGGCCGATCACA
>DASRSM010000190.1:0-8150 GCA_035656415.1 Vulcanimicrobiaceae bacterium
GACGTAAACGTGGGCTGCTTGACGGTCGGACCTTTAAGGTACTTCTCGCGATTGGCTTCCCAGATGGCTAACGCGCGGTCGCGCGGTAAGTCGAGGCGGCCGATCGCCGCGACTTCGTCCGAATCGAAGGGCAGCAGCAAAACGCGCCGCAGGAAGAAATTGTACTGGTCCTTACCGACCGAGAATCCACCCGCGTGGAACGAGCTCGCGTTTCTGTCTAACCACTTGCCGTACTCGTGCAGCGCCGCGAGCGCGCCGCGTTGCGCTGCGTGTAGATCGGTGCGCGTCTGCGGGCTTATGTCGTGTGCGAGCGCGTCGAGGCTGGTCGTATACAGCGCGTCGCCCTGCGCGACGTCTTCCGATGCGGCTTTGGCGAACTCTCGAACGGTGTCGGTGAGATTGGCTTTGCCCTGTTCGAGGACCCGGGGACACGCGCGCAAGCGTGCGATCGCGTCGCGCACGCGAACCTCGTCGCTCGCAAACGGCTTCTTGACCAGCGAGAAGATCCCGTTGCTGCACTCGCCTTCGTAGATGCTCGGATTGCGCTCGAGTCCGCGAAGCACCGTGCGGCTCCACCAGTCGTTCTCGAGGTCGGAACGCACCAGCAGGTAGTCGACGAAATCGTGACGGCTTGCGCCGCCAGGCGGCTGCAGCTGTGCCAGTTCGTCGCGGAACGCGTGCAGCTGTTTCATCTCGGCGGCTTGCTCTTGCGACGAAAAGTCGGCGAGCTTCGTATCGAAGGTATGAATGCCGGAGTCCGTTGCGCTGGTCGGACTGTTTTGCAGCGACCACTCGGTGTAACGGCGATCCAGTGCCTGCAGCTTGGCGTCGTAGTCACTCGGCGCGGGCGCCGCAGCGCCCAGCAACAACGCCGTCGCGGCCATCGCGAAGAGCATGCGCGTCATCGAACTTCCTCCTGCACCGGTAAAATCTCGAGTAACTCGGCGAGCGAGCGAATGACGAATGGCGGCGGAGCCAGCTCGTGCGGAAACGTCTTCTTCTCCCAGTCGAACCAGACGGCGTGAAAGCCCGCGGATCGCGAACCATCGACGTCGCTGTGCGGATCGTCGCCGACGTACCACGTGTTCTGCAGACGCGTGCCGAGGGCACTCAGCAACGCATCGAACGCGTGAGCGGACGGCTTTTGCTGACCGATATCGGCGCTTGCGAGAACGGGGCCCTCGAAGCCGGCGCGCTGCGCCTTGTTAATCTGCAGCGGATTCCAGCCGTTGCTCAGCACCGCGACGACGATGCCCCGCCCGCTGAGCCCGTCGAGCAGTTGCTGCACGCCCGGAATCGGAATCACGAAGTCGTCGACCATCTCGACGGCCATTCTCCGGAAGCTCTCGACGTACGACGGGTTTGCTTCGGCGCCGCGGTCGGTCGCAAAGCGCAACACGGCATCGTCGATCGAACACGCACCTTTGCGCTGCCACGCGAGCAACTCGTCGATGAGTGCGATTTCCTCGTCGAGATTCCCGCAGCCGCGACCGCCGTCGCGTTCGATCTCCTCGAGCAAGCGCAGGAACGCGACGCGCTCGAGCCTGTTGTCGATCGCCAGCGTGTGATCGAGGTCGAAGCCGATGCCGATGCCGCCGCGATCCATAGCGCTACTTCGGACCCGGTCCGGTAACGACGCGTACGAAATCGTCGGGACGCACGTACTTGGCCATCGCGCCCTCGATTTGCGACGGGGTCGTGCCCAACTCGGCGCGAGCGTCGATCATGTTCTGATCGAGCGGCAGGCCGCGTACGGCGTAATCGAGCAACTGCCGCGAGACGCCGCCGTAACTAGCTTCGCGGATGGGAATGTCGCCCATCAGCAGCGCCTTGGAGCGCAGAATCCGGTCGCTTTCGATCGGCTGCGTCTGCAGCTGCTTGAGCACGGCAACGACTTGCGTTTGCGCCGGAACAATGTTCTGGGGGTCGCAGGCGTAGTCGACGGAGAACGTCGAGCGGACTTTCCCGGCGCTGAGACCGCTGTTAACGAAGTACGCGTAGCCATGCACCTCGCGCAAATCGTGATAGAGCAGCGACGAATAGAAACCGCCCGAGAGCACGGCATTGGCAACTTGCAGCGTTGCCCAGTCCGGATCCGTACGGAAAATGCCGACGGTTTCGGCCAGCTCGACCGACGATTGAACGCGGCCGCTTGCCGGGACCGTGACCGCGCTCGCCACGTTGGCCGGCACGGACGGTGGATACACGTTGGGTTTCGGACCGCTCGCCGTCCAGCCGCCGAAATACTTTTCGATCGTCGCTTTGGCCGCTTCGGGCGTCGTATCGCCGATTACGACGATCGTCGTCAGATCGGGACGATACGCCGCGGCGTACCAGTCCTTGACGTCTTGCAGCGTTACGCCGCCGGCGGATTCCGGCGTCGCGAAGCGCTGCAGCGGATCTCCCAGCGGATACAGCGCCTTACTGAGCGCGACTTCGGCTAAATGATCGGGCGACGTCACCTCGCCGCGCAATCCGCCGACGGTCTGTTGCTTTACGATGGCAAACGCGTTTGCAGCCAACGCGGGATGCAGCTCGTCGTCGGCCAGCAACGCTACGCCGCGATCGAAGTCCTGCGAAAGCACTTGCAGATCGAAACTCGTTCCGGCATTGACCGTCGCCGCGATCTTATCGAGCTCGCGCTGGAACGCGACGCGATCGTACGTGGCGGTGCCGAACGGAAATAAGTCGCCGGTAATTCTTGCAACGCCCTCTTTGCCGGGCGGCATTTGCACCTGCGGGTTGTTTTCGACCTCACCGGTGACGACCACCGTGTGCGTGACGTGCTCGGGCTGAACGATCAAACGAATACCATTGGACAGCGTCGTGTCGGTCGGCGACAGCGTTTGCCGCGGAACCTGCAAGTTATCGAGAACGGCTTGCGCCCACGACGGCAACGCCTCATGCGTGCTCGGAGGAATCGAGTTGTTTTCCTTGGCCATCGCGGAGCTGCCCGAACTGACCGCACCTGAGTTGTTCGGAACCGCATAGGCCGCAACGATGGTCGCGGGGTTCATGTACGTCCGCAGCACGCGATTGACGTCGGCCGTCGTCACCGCTTTCAAATGCGCGATCGTGTCCTCGGGCGAGCTCAAGCCCTGGACCGCGACCGCGTCGCTCCACTCCTCTGCGAGGCCTTGAATCGAATTTGCGTTGAACTCGAACTGCGAGATTTCGCGCAACTTCGCCGCTTCCACCAAATCCGAGGGTATGCCGTTCCGGCGATACGCATTGAAGATCTCACGCACGCTGCGATCGGTGACGTCGGGCGACGCACCTACCGGTACGGCCGTAAAGGCGATGGCGACCGCCGTCTTGGGGAACGTTTGCAAGAAAAACTCGGTGCCGAGCGCCTTGCCCGTGTACGCCATCGCACCGAAGTCGCTGCGCGGACTCGAAAGTACGTCGCTGAGAATCTGCGATGCGGCGTAGTCGGGGCTGTCGTAACCCGGGAAACGATATCCCTGCAGAACGCCGGTGAACGGCTGATCCGATTCGTCGCGATAAACGGCCGCCTTCAAAGGCCGCAAATGCACCGCTTCCCGAGCGGGCAGCTTTGCCGCCGGCACGTCGCCGAACAGCGCTTTAACGCGCGCGATCGTTTCTTGAGGGTCCACGTCGCCGGCGATTACGTACACGGCGTTGTTGGGATGGTACCACGTGCGGTAGAACTTCAGCAGCTGCGCGCTGTTGACGTCCTTGGCAAAACCCGCGACGGTTCCCAAACCGTTTTTGGCGTACGGCGTGCCGCCGATCAGACGGTCCTGCATCTTCTCGAAGAGCCGGTAAAACGCGTTGCTGTTGTCTTGCGTCACCTCTTGCGTGATCGCACCGCGTTCTTGCTTCCATTGATCCGGCGCCATCAGCAGTCCCGTCGCGCGCGAGCGCTCTACCCGCAGCGCGAGATCGAGATATTGCGACGGCACCGTAAAGAAATATTGCGTCACCGTGCTTTGCGTGTCGGCGTCGAAGTCGCCGCCGGTAACGCTCATGACGTCGTTGAGCACCGATCCCGACATCGTCGCGCTGCCGCGGAACATCATGTGTTCGGTCGCGTGGGCCAAGCCGTCGATCCACTGCTCGTCGGATCCCACCTTATAATTGAGCATCGTCGTGACGACCGGAGCCAGCGTATCGCGAACGACCACGACGCGCAGACCGTTGTCCAGGGTCGCTCGCGTGACGGCCGTTTCGGCGCCGGCCGGAGACGCGCCGAGGCCCAAAAAAGCCGCGACGAACGCGGCGAAAGCGATGGTTGAAGCAGACTTCAGATAACGCATTGGGCGCCCTATTCTAGGACGAAACCAGCAAAGCCCGCGTGCTCGGCTGCCGCTCGAGCAGCGCCCGCAATCCAGCGTGCTCCGGATGTTTGAGCTCGGGATCCCGGGCGACGATTGTTTCGGCTTCGCCTTTTGCGTCGCGGTACACGTCGACGTCGCGTACCAGATCGCCGAACCGCAGTTCGTTACCGCCGGATTGCGCCGTGCCGGCAAACTCGCCCGGCCCGCGGATGCGCAGATCGTCCTCGGCGATCGCGAAGCCGTCGGTGGAGCGCGTAAGGATGTCCAGCCGCTCCGTTTCGTCGGCCGCATCGGGATACACCAGAAAGCAGTACGACTTCGCCGCACCTCGCCCGACACGCCCGCGCAACTGATGCAGTTGCGCCAAGCCGTAGTGCTGCGCGTCGCGCACGACCATGACGCTCGCATTGGAAACGTCGACGCCGACTTCGATGACGGTCGTCGAAACGAGCACGTCGAGCTCGCCGCGCACGAAGCGCTGCATCGCGTCTTCTTTTTCGCGACCGGAAAGACGGCCGTGCAGCAGACCCAATCGCAGCGAAGGGAAAACGTCGCTTTTGAGACGCTCGAACTCGGCGACCGCACTCGTGAGTTCGGTCTCGCCTTCTTCGATCGCCGGCGCGACGATGTACGCCTGATGACCGAGCTCTACGTTGCGCGCGACGAATTCGTAGATGCGGCCTAAGCGGCTTTCGCGCACGGCGAACGTTTCGATCGGCGTACGACCCGGCGGCAGTTCGTCGATGACCGAAAGATCGAGGTCGGCGTACACCGATTGCGCGAGCGTGCGCGGAATCGGCGTCGCGGTCATGTGCAGCGTGTGCGGCGACGTGCCTTTCGCGCGCAGCCGCGCGCGCTGTTCGACGCCGAAACGATGCTGCTCGTCGATGATCGCAAGGCCGAGACGATCGAAATCGACGCCCTCGGTCAGCAGCGCGTGCGTTCCGACGGCTACGGCGGCTTGACCCGTCGCGAGCTTCTCGACGGCGGAGGTGCGCGCGCGCGCCGTTTGGCTGCCGAAGACGGCTTCGAGTGCGATCCCGAACGGCAGCAGCAGCGGGGCCAACTTCGCGGCGTGCTGCGATGCGAGGATCTCGGTAGGCGCCATCAGCGCCGATTGCATGCCGTTGCGCGCCGCGAGCAGCACCGCGGCTGCGGCGACCAGCGTTTTCCCGCTGCCCACGTCGCCCTGCAGCAGGCGGTTCATCGGAACGTCGCGCGTCATGTCGTCCCAGATCTCGGTAATCGCTCTGCGCTGCGCGCCGGTCAGCGGAAACGGAAGTCCACCTTGAAACTCGTCGAGAAGTCCGGCGGGAACGCGCAGTGCGCGTGCCTGATGATCGCGCTCGCGATCCGCGCGCCGGAGCTGTGCGGCCGCAGCGAGCGTCAGAAACTCGGCGAAAACGAACCGCTCGCGGGCGCGCTGTGCTTCCTCGGGATCGCGGGGTGCGTGCGCGCTGCGGTAGGCGTCGCGAAGGTTGGGGTACTTCCGGCTCCGCGCGACGGCGGGCGGCAGCGGATCGTCCGGCGCGAGGTCGAGCAGTTCTGCAAGATTCTTCTTCACCACCGCCGCGATTTTGCGCGTCGCCAAATCCTTGCTCGCGCGGTAGACGGGAACCATCTCGCCGCGATACGTTTCGCCCGGGCCGAGCGTCGCGTATTGCGATACGTTGACCGACACGCCGGCAAACGTACGCTCGACGCGACCGCGCACGAAAAGCCGCATCCCTTCGCGGAATCGTCCGTACACGTAGCGGTTGCGTCCGATCCACTTGGCACCGAACGGCGTCCCGACATCGTCGACCAGCCGCGCTTCGACGATCTCCAAACCGCGCACGCGCCGCTCTTTGACTCCCGTTACGATGCCGACGGCGTTCTCTTCGCCGCCGTTTTGGCCGAGCAGCGCCGCCGGTGCGGGAAATCGCAAATCTTCGTAGCGGAAAGGCAAGTATTCCAGCAGCGCTCGCGCGCTATCGATCCCGAGATCGCGAAACAGCGGGGCCGTTTTTGGTCCGACGCCGGAGAGCTTGCCGATATCGCTCAAAGATCGAGCTCCATCTCGCTGCCCGAAACGAATCCGAGCAACTGATACAGCGCACGGCCCTCCTCGCTCGAACGCAATCGTACCATCACACAGCCGCGCCCGCGCAGCCACTCGATGCCGGCAGACATCATCGCTCTAGCGATGCCGCGTCGCCGCAACGACGGAACCACGTACACCGAGTTCACCCAGCCTCGAGGCTTTCCGAACGCCGCCACTCGATACTCGTCCAGAACCGAAAACGCGGCCATGCCGACGATTTCGCCGCCGCGGTCCGCGTAAAACATCTGGGCGTCGCCGCGCGCCTGCTTATCGTGAAAGAACCGTATGAAACCATCGCGCCAGCCCGGATGCTCGGCGTCCCAGTCGTGATTCATCTCGCGCGCCATCGTGGCGCGCAACTCCGCAGCGGCCTCGATTTCGGCGAGCTCTGCGGGGCGAACGACGACGCCGTCCATCATCGTCCCGCGGCCGCGTTCAACGCGTCGTAGGCCGCACGCACGCGCGGTACGTCGACGTCGAAACGTTCGGCGAGCTCGAGCACCGCGCCGAGAATCGGTTCGAGCTCGAGCGGACGGCCACGTTCGTAGTCTTGCAGCATCGAGGTCTTCACGTCGTCTAACCGCGCCGCGTACTCGATGCGCGCGTCGATGTCGACGTCGCTGACGACGCCGAGCGTTTGACCCACGTGGAGCGCTTCGCTCATGAGCGCGCGGACTTCGGCGCGCGCATCCGGGTCGGCGAGCATCGGCGCGATCGTCACGCGCCGCAAAACGCTCACCGCGTTGAGGCCGACGTTGTTGACGAGCTTCAACCAGACCGTCGCGCGTACGTTTGCGTCCGGCTCGGGCGAAAGTCCGGCGCTCGCGAACAGTTCGACGAGACGCTCGCTGCGAGCGTTCGTACCGCCGGCCGGCGGCCCCATTACGTAGCGCGTGCCGCCGCTCTGCACGATGTGTCCCGGTGACGCAATGCGTCCCGAGACGTGGACGACGCCACCGACCACTTGCTCGTCCGGAAAGAGGCACGCGATACGTCCGCCCGGATCGACGCTGTTAAGCGGAACGCCGCGGACGTACCAAAACGGCAAGCCGTTCTGAAGCGTGGCGATCGTCGCGTTCGTGCGTGAGAACGGTTCGAGCTGCGTCAGCAACTCAGGCCATTGATGTGCCTTGAACGTCAGCAGCACGGCGTCGAAATCGCCGAGCTCGCGCAAGTCGGCAGCCGCGGCAACGCGCGCGTTGAGTGCCCCAAAGTCGCTCGTAACGTTGAGACCATCGCGCTGAATCGCCGCTAGATGCTCGCCGCGAGCGACGACGGCAACCTCCGCGCCGGATCGATCGAGGGCTGCGGCGATGAACCCGCCGATTGCGCCCGCACCGACAAGCGCTACGCGCACGGGCGAACTGTCCTCGGATACACGAGTGGTTCGGCGCCGACACCGTAGTGTTTGGAAGAGGGGTTGGAGGCGACGGGCAGACTTGAACTGCCGAATGGGGCTTTTGCAGAGCCCTGCCTTACCACTTGGCTACGTCGCCGCACTTCCCAAAACGCTAGATTCCGCGAGGGTTTCCGGTCCACCACCGGGTTCTCGTTCTTCCCACTAGAGGCGCCCCGTTGCATTTTCGTTGCACGAGGGGACTCCTTCGGGTTCGGGCGTTCCACGATCAGGCCGGTCGATTCTCGGCGATCGCCGCCCGTGCCTGCGCTTGACCAAGCGCATCGCCAATCGCCGTGACGGCTCTCTTTTGAGCCCCGGCAACAACGTGACCGTAGATATTCAAGGTTGTCGATGCCGCCGCATGGCC
>DASRSM010000191.1:0-20997 GCA_035656415.1 Vulcanimicrobiaceae bacterium
TCAAGCGACGCGGCCTGATCGGCGTCGGGAACGAGTTGCGTTTGGATGGCGAGGTGCATGAGCGACCCTCAACATATCACCGCAGAGTGTCATACGCATGGCATTGTGGCGCAGCGCTTCTCCCCCGACCTGAAGGTCGGAACCTCCGCGCGGAACCGTGGTGACGTTCGCTGGTTTGGGTATTTTCGCGCCGCGCAAACCTACGACGGTTGTCGGCCTGGCGCTCTGCGCGGTCGCGATCTCCGGCGCGATCTACCTCATTCTCGCGATGTACTCGCCGTTTTCAGGCCTGATGCAGATTTCCAGCGATCCCCTGCAAATCGTCATCGCACACATGAGAATGTAAACGGGCCCGGCATGATCCGGGCCCGTTTACGTTCTCGACTGGTCGAAAGGTCGAAGTTACTTCTTGGTCGCGACTTTCTTCTTGCCGGCCACGGTGCGCTTGGGACCTTTGCGGGTCCGCGCGTTCGTCTTGGTGCGCTGACCGCGGACCGGAAGGCCGCGACGATGGCGCAAGCCGCGATACGAGCCGATGTCCATGAGACGCTTGATGTTGCCCTGGACTTCGCGGCGAAGGTCGCCTTCGACGCGAAGCTGCAGCGCGTCGATTGCGTCGCGCAGCTTCTTCTCGTCGTCCTCGGTCATGGCTTTGACGCGCAGGTCGGGGCTGATACCCGTGTGCGCGAGCAGCTTACGAGCCGTCGTGTCGCCGATGCCGTAGATGTACGTGAGTGCGACCTCGATGCGCTTTTCGCGCGGCAGATCGATACCAGCAATACGAGCCATAATTATCCTTGCACCTGTTTGTGTTTGGGATTGACTTCACAGATTATCCGCACCTTACCGTGACGGCGGATGATCTTGCACTTTTCGCAAATTTTCTTGACGCTAGGTCTTACTTTCATAATTCTTCTCTACTTGTACCGATAGGTTATTCTGCCGTGCGTGAGATCGTAGGGCGAAAGCTCTACGAGCACGCGGTCTCCGGGAAGGATGCGAATGAAGTTCATCCGGATCTTGCCCGATACGTGCGCCAGCACGCGGTGACCGTTGGTGAGCTCGACGCGGAACATCGCGCTGGGCAATGGTTCCACGATCGTACCCTCGACTTCGATCGCCTCTTCCTTAGGCGTGGCCGTCTTCGCTGCTTTTTCTGCAGACGCCTTACGGCTGGGGCGGGTTCCGCCCCGGCGTTTGCGTGCCACTACCGCATCTTCCTCATGCAATCGCCTCCTGGGCCGGCCGGTAGCGGTCGACGTCGGGATGCTCCGCAAAATCGCGAAGCGTGAGAATCTTCGGACCGTCGTCCGTTACGGCGATCGTATGCTCGAAGTGCGCTGCGAGTTTACCATCTGCCGTTACGACTGTCCAGCCGTCCTTGAGGATCTTCACGGCGTAGCTGCCCTGGGTGATCATCGGCTCGATGGCCAGGACCAGACCCGGGCGCAGCTTGGTTCCGGTGTGGGGCTTGCCGTAGTTGGGGACTTGCGGCTCTTCGTGCATCGCGCGGCCAACGCCGTGGCCGACCAGCTCGCGGACGACGCCGTAGCCGTTTTTCTCGGCGTGGGCCTGCACCGCGGCGCCGATGTCGCCCACCTGGTTGCCCTGCTGCATCTGCGCGATGCCGACCATGAGGCACTCTTGCGTTACGTCCATCAGGCGCTGCGCTTCGGCCGAGATATTGCCGATCGGGACGGTTGCGGCGCTGTCGCTCACGTAGCCGTCGAGCGTCGTGCCGATGTCGATGGAAAGCAAATCGCCTTCGCGCAGCACGCGCGAGCCTGGAATTCCGTGGACGACCTCGTCGTCGACCGACGCACAAATCGACGCCGGAAAGCCGTGATAGCCTTTGAACGTCGGAATGCCGCCCATCTCGCGAATGCCGCGTTCGGCCATCGCGTCGAGCTCGCCGGTCGTCATGCCGGCGCGCGCCGCCTTCATGAGATCCGTCAGCACCTTCGCGGTGATCTTGCCGCTACGGCGCATGGTCTCGATTTCGCGCGCGGACTTCAGGGCGACCATTAGTGTGCGTGCTCCACACCGATCACGTGCACGAGCTGGTGCGCGACGTCGGGCACGTTTTGCAGCGCGTCGACTTCCACGAGCTTGTTCGCGTTGCGATAGTACTCGACCAGCGGTTTCGTTTGCTCGTCGTAGACGTCGAGGCGGTGTGCGACCGTCTCGACGCGATCGTCTTCACGCTGCACGAGCGGACCGCCGTCTTCGTCGTCGATGCCGGCGACTCGCGGCGGATTGGTGATCGCATTATACGTGCGGCCGTTGCGCGGATTCGACCAGCGCGACGATAAGCGCGAGATCAGCGTGTTGCGATCGGCATCAAAGAGCACAACGGCATCGAGCGGCCAGCCATTGTGGTCGAGCAGCTGGTCGAACGTCATTGCTTGCTGGATCGTCCTCGGAAAACCGTCCATGATAAACCCGGTTGGGTACTTCGCGAGCTCCTTCGCAATCATGTTAATGATGACGTCATCCGGCACCAGCTCGCCGGCCTTCATGTACGATTCCGCCTGTTTGCCAAGCTCCGTTCCCTGCGCACGGTTTTCGCGCAGGATGTCGCCGGTCGAGATCTGCCGCGCGCCGAAACGCTCCTCGAGAATGCGCGCCTGCGTGCCTTTGCCCGCGCCGGGCGGACCGAGAAAGATCAAACGCATCTTATCGTTTGATGAACCCGCGGTAATCGCGCATCGCCAAGCGCGCTTCAATCTGCGTGATCGTATCGAGCGCCACGCCGACGACGATCAGCAGCGAAGTCGAGCCGAGATAGAACGTCGTTACCGATAGGCCGCGCTGCAGCGCGCCGGGCAGCACCGCCAGCAAGCCAAGGTAGATCGCCGCCGCGGTAGTGATGCGGAACAGGATCTTGTTGAGGTAGTCGACGGTCGGCTGGCCGGGACGAATGCCCGGAATGAACGCACCGGTCTTCTTCAGGTTGTCCGCAACGTCGCGCGTGTTGAGCACGATCGAACTGTAGAAAAACGTGAAGATCACGACCAGGATGAAGTAGACGACGTTGTACAGGGGGCCGTTGGGTGAGAAGTATAGGTTGAGCCAGTTGGAGATGGCCGAAATCGCGCCGGGAGCGCTTCCGTGGCTGAACCACGTGAGCGCCTGCTGCGGCAGCAGCAAAATCGAGATTGCGAAGATGATCGAGATGACGCCGGCGTTGTTCAAACGCAGCGGGATGTAGGTCGAGCGGCCTGCGAACATCTTTCGGCCCACGACGCGGCGGGCTTGCTGTACCGGAACGCGGCGCTGCCCCTGATACAGGAAGATGATCGAGACGATCACGACCAGCGCGATCACGAAGTATAGGAAAATGTTGAACCACGACTCACCGCCCTGCGTCGTCGACGAGAACGTCTGAGTGACGTAGGTCGGGAAGCGCAGCACGATGCCGATGAAGATGATGAGCGAGACGCCGTTGCCGATGCCTTTATCGCTGATCTGCTCGCCGAGCCACATCAAGAAGAGCGTTCCCGCAACCATCGCGACGATCGCGTAGAGCAAGAACCACGTGCTGTTGTCGTAAAAGACGCCGTTGGCGCGCATGTTCACGGCCATGAACGTGCTTTGCATGACCCCAAGAACGATCGTCAGCCAACGCGTGTACTGGCTGATCTTCTTACGGCCTTCCTCGCCGCCTTTCTTCGCCAGCTCCTCGAGCTGCGGAAGCACGACCGTCATGAGCTGCATGATGATCGAGGCGTTGATGTAGGGCGTAATACCCATGGCGATGATCGACAGTTTCTGCAACGCACCGCCCGACAGGAAGCCGAGCAGATTGTAGAACGCCCCGCTCTGGAGCACCCGTTGCCAAGCGGCTTGGTTCACGTTGGGCAGCTGCACGTGGATCATGAAGACGAACCACGCGAACGCGAAAAGCACGAAGAGCACCCGCTGGCGGATGTCCGGTACCAGGATAGCTGCGCGCAGGTTATTGATCACGCGACTTGCTCGTCCTCGATCTTAGCGCCGGCTGCCACGAGCGCTTCACGCGCGCTGACGGAAAACTGGCAATCGCGGAAGTGCAAACCCGACGGCAACGCATTTCCGGTCTTTGCGCCGCCGAGAATCTTCACGCCGTCTTGGGTGGATTTTAGGACACCCTTTTCCTTAAGCGATTCGGGCGAGACTTCGACGCCGGCATCCCAGCCGTCGAGCTGGTGCAAGTTGACGACCGCGAGACGCGAGCGGAAGTGTCCGAGGTCGCGTGCCTTCTGCGAATAGCCGCGTTTGTGCGGCAAGCGACGCGCCCAAGGCGTTTGACCGCCTTCGAACGCGGGACCCTTTCCGCCGCCGGAACGAACGGTCTGGCCTTTGCCGCCTTCGCCGCCGGTTTTCACCATGCCGGAACCATGGCCGCGACCGATGCGCTGACGCTTCGGACGGCTGCCCGGTGCCGGCTTGAGCATGCCGAGTTTCATCACGGCGCCGCTCGCCGATGCAAACGCGCCCGCGCTCACCGTCGACGCCGATTTCTTAGCTGCGGCTTTGCCGCTGGCGGCCGGAGCCTGTCCCGAGCGAAGTCGAGGGGTGCTGGACTTTGCACGAGCTGCCGATTTCTTCGCTGATTTTTTTTCTGCCATTATTCTCTAGCCTAAGCTGCGTAGATGTCTTTGACGGTTTTGCCGCGCATCGCGGCAACTTGCTCGGCGGTCCGCAGCGATCGAAGTGCTTCGATCGTCGCCATGACCACGTTGATCGGATTGGTCGTGCCGAGGCACTTGGTGAGGATGTCGTGGATGCCCGCGAGTTCCAGCACCGCGCGCATCGAGCCCCCGGCGATAACGCCGGTACCGGGCGCCGCCGGCTTGAGCAACACAGTGGCCGCGCCGATTTCGTGGCGCACTTCGTGCGGAATCGTCTTCTCGACCATCGGAACGGTCACGAGATTTTTCTTCGCCTGCTCCACGCCCTTACGAATCGCTTCGGGAACTTCGCCGGCCTTACCGATGGCAAAACCGACTTTGCCCTTGCGATCGCCGACGACGACGAGCGCGCTGAAGCTGAAGCGCTTACCGCCCTTGACGACCTTCGCCACGCGATTGACGCGGACGACGGTTTCCTCGAATCCACTATTGTCGCGTTCGCGACCACCACGATATTGCATTAAAAGTTTAGCCCCGCTTCGCGTGCCGCGTCGGCCAGTGCCTTGACGCGTCCGTGATATTTGTAACCGCCGCGATCGAACACGACTTGAGAGATTCCGGCCGCTTTCGCTTTCTCGGCGATGGCGGCGCCGACGGCCTTAGCCGCGTCGACGCTCGTCTTGGATTGAAGCGCTCCGCCGAGCGACTTCTCGACGGTCGACGCCGCGGCCAGCGTGTGGCCCTTGGCGTCGTCGACGAGGGTCGCATAGATGTTGTGCAGCGTGCGGCGAACCGACAGGCGCGGACGATCCGGCGTACCCGCGACTTTCTTGCGCAGCCGCACGTGGCGCGCGCGGCGTGCGTCCTCTTTAGAGCGCGCCATTACTTCTTGCCTGCCTTTCCGGCCTTACCGAGTTTCTTGCGAACGACTTCGCCCGCGTAACGAATGCCTTTGCCTTTGTACGGTTCGGGCGGCCGCAGGGCGCGAATGTCGGCCGCGACTTGACCCACGGCTTGCTTGTCGATGCCGTCGACGTGAATCTTGTTTTGGCCCTCGACGGTTAGCGCGATACCGTTAGGCGCTTCGAACACGACCGGATGCGAGAATCCGAGGCTCAGGTTCAGCTTCTCGCCGGACTTGGCGGCACGGAAACCGACGCCCTGAATCTCCAGGCTCTTGCGATAGCCTTTGCTCACGCCTTCGACCATGTTGGCGATCAGCGTGCGCGTGAGGCCGTGCGCGGCGCGATGCTCGCGCGCCGTGCCTTTGCGCTCGACGACGACCTTGCCGTCTTCCATCTTAACGTCGACGACGCGGGAAAGAATCGCCTGGCGTAACTCGCCCTTCGGCCCCTTTACCAGCACTTCGCTTTCGCCGAGCGTGACGTTCACGCCGGACGGAACGGCGACGGGCAGTTTTCCAATTCTAGACACTGTAATTTACCTTTTTAGTCCTGAGCCTGTCGAGGGATTACCACACGTAGGCGAGGACTTCACCGCCCACGCCGGCTTTTTTCGCTCGCTTACCCGACATGATGCCTTGCGGCGTCGAGATGATCACCACACCGAGGCCGCCGAGCACGCGCGGAATCTCCGTCTTGCCCGTGTAAACGCGCAAGCCGGGACGCGAAATGCGCCGCAGACCGGTGATGACTTTCTCTTTCTCCGGGCCGTACTTGAGTGCGATGCGAATCGTGCCTTGCGGCCCGTCGCTCACGCGCTCGAAGTTTTCGATGAACCCTTCGTCCTTGAGAATCTTTGCGATCGCCGCCTTCGTGCGCGATGCCGGAACGTCGACCGTCTTGTGGGCGGCCGTGTTCGCGTTCCGAATGCGCGTCAGCATATCGGCGATGGGATCCGTGATTGCTGCCATTACTCTCTTCAACTTTCCTTTTTTGTCCTGAGCCTGTCGAAGGGCTCCCTACCACGAAGCCTTGGTCACGCCGGGCACGACGCCCTTATGCGAGTTCTCGCGGAAGCAGATGCGGCACATGGCGAACTTGCGCAGATACCCGCGCGGTCGGCCGCAAATCTTGCAACGGTTGTGCGCGCGCACCGAGAACTTCGGCTTGCGCTGCGATTTGACGATCATGCTCGTCTTTGCCATTAGGTTCTAGCCCCGACCCTTCTGAAGCGGGAGACCCATCGCGACGAGAAATTCCGACGCTTCTTCGTCGGTCTTCGCCGTCGTGACGATCGTAATGTCCATGCCGCGGTTCTTGTCGATCTTGTCGTAGTTGATCTCCGGAAAGACCAGCTGCTCTTTGAGACCCATGTTGTAGTTGCCGCGTCCGTCGAACGACTTCGTCGGGAGACCGCGGAAGTCGCGGATACGCGGGAGCACGATGTTGAAGAGCTTGTCGAGGAAGACGTACATCCGGTCGCCGCGCAAGGTCACCTTGGCGCCGATGTTCATGCCTTCGCGCAGCTTGAACGCGGCGATCGACTTTTTCGCCTTGGTGACGATCGGCTTCTGACCCGTGATCGCCGCGAGCTCCGAGACGGCCGCATCGAGCGACTTCGGATTGGCAATCGCCTCACCGACGCTCATGTTCACGACGACCTTCTCGAGCTTCGGAATCTGATTCACGTTGTTGTAGCCGAAGCGATCCTGCAACTGCTTGCGGACCTGTCCTTCGTAGCGCTCTTTTAAACGCTCGGCCATGATTTACGCTCCCTTCGCCGATTCGCGCGCCGGCTCGCCGCAGCGCGCGCAAACGCGATGCACCTTGCCGTCGGCCGTACGCGTGCGGCGCACGCGGGTCGGCGCTTTACATTTTTCGCAAACGTATTGCAGCACCGACAGCGGCAGCGGCGACTCTTTTTCGATGATGCCGCCGGTCTGCTGGCTCGCCATGGCGCCTTGCGTGGAGCCTTGCTTGGTGTGCCGCTTGACGATGTTGATACCTTCGACCGTGGCGGTGCCGAGCATGCGGTTCACGGCCTTGACCGTTCCGCGCTTGCCCTTCTCCTTACCGCGGCGCACGAGCACCGTGTCGCCTCTGATAATGTTCGTCTTGATCGCCATCGTTGCTACAGCACCTCCGGTGCGAGTGAGGCGATCTTCAGGAATCCGCGGTCGCGCAGCTCGCGCATGACCGGCCCGAACACCCGCGTGCCGCGCGGGTCGAGGTTGTCCTTTTCGCCTTTGATGATGACGCACGCGTTGTCATCGCAGCGCACGACCGAACCGTCCGTACGGCGGATCGGCGCGCTGGTGCGGACGACGACGGCTTTGACGACCTGTCCCTTCTTCACGGCCGCACCGGGAATGGCGCTCTTGACCGTTCCGACGACGATGTCGCCGACGTGCGCGTAGTTGTGGCGGTGGCCGCCCGAGATGTGAATCACGAGCAGCTCGCGCGCACCCGAATTGTCGGCCACTTTGAGCCGCGTTTCTTGTTGAATCATGTTACTTGGCGCGCTCCACGATCTCGACCAGTCTCCAGCGCTTTTCACGCGAAAGCGGGCGGCACTCGACGATGCGCACGACGTCGCCCACGTTGGCTTCGTTGCGCTCGTCGTGAGCCTTGAACCGGCTCGACTTGCGAACGATCTTTCCGTAGGCGGGATGCGGCACGCGCGTCTCCGAGACGACCACGATCGTCTTGTCCATCTTGTTGGAGGCTACGCGGCCTTGCTTGATGCGCCGCGTTCCTCGGCCCATCTTTCGCCCCAATGCGGCGTCGCTGCGGCGCTCACCGAGCGAACTCGCGCTCGCGCCTTGCTCCTTGCCTTGGGCCGAAATCTCGGCCGAGGCGTTGTTATGCTGCTCCATGCTGTCCCTCGGTCATGCGCTTTTCGGAAATAACGGTATGAATTTGTGCGTACGCGCGACGCATCGCACGGATCTTGCTGAAGTCCGTGAGATGTCCGGTCCGCAGCGCGAAGCGCAAATTGAAGAGTTCCGATTTGGTGTCGCGCGCCTTCTGCTGAAGTTCGTTCAGCGTCAGGCCGCGCAGCTCGTCGAGCTCGGTCTTCTTCACTTTAGGCCTCCTCGCGCGAAATGATCTTCGTGCCGATCGGCAACTTTGCGGCGGCGCGGCGCAGCGCTTCGCGCGCGACGGTCGCGTCGACGCCCGAAAGCTCGAACAGCACGCGGCCGGGGCGCACGACGGCCACCCACACCTCCGGATTACCTTTGCCGGCGCCCATGCGGACTTCGGCTGGTTTCTTCGTTACCGGTTTGTCGGGGAAGACTTTGATCCAGACCTTACCGCCGCGCTTGATGTGACGCGTCATTGCAATACGCGCCGCTTCGATTTGGCGGTTGGTCATCCAGCACGGCTCCATCGCCTGCAGTCCGTAGTCGCCGAACGTGAGCGAGTTGCCGCGCGTCGCAGCACCGGTCATGCGACCGCGCTGCACTTTGCGCCACTTAACGCGTTTGGGAGTCAACATTACTCAAACACCTCGGGCGACACCTCGGGCGGCGCCTCTTGCGTCGCCTCAGTTAGCGCTTGCGCTTCACTCTCGTGCGCCGGGCGCTCTACGAGCGCTTCCACCGGCTCGGCCGGAATCTCGGCGGCGGCTTCCGCAGGCACGTGAATCGGTTCCGACGGAGCGATCTCGGGAATCGATGCCGGTTCGGCCTGCACTTCGGGTTCGGCTTCGGTTACGGCGGCGCGCGGCGCTTGCGCCGGACGATCTCCGCCGCGTCCGCGTCCACCGCGTCCACCGCGCTCGCGGCGATCGCGACCGCCGCGTTCGCCACGCGACGCGCCGTCCAACCGCGGCTGATCCGGCAGCACTTCGCCGCGATAGATCCACACTTTGACGCCGATGCGGCCGAACGTCGTGAACGCTTCAACGTGCGCGTAATCGATGTCCGCGCGCAGCGTGTGCAGCGGAACCTTGCCGTCGGCGTTGCGCTCGGTGCGCGCGATTTCCGCGCCGCCGAGGCGGCCCGAAACTTGCACCTTCACGCCGCGTGCGCCGGCTTTCATCGTGCGCATGATCGCCTGCTTCATCGCACGGCGGAACGCGATGCGCTTCTCGAGCTGATCGACGATATTCTGACCGACCAAACGCGCGTCGAGCTCGGGATGCTTGATCTCGACGACGTTGACTTGCACGTTCTTCTTCGTCAGCGCTTCGAGGTTCTTACGGATATCCTCGATACCGACGCCGCGCTTGCCGATGATGATGCCCGGCTTGGCGGTATTGATGATGATGCGCGCCTGGTTGGCGCGACGCTCGATTTCGATCTTGCTGATCGCCGCCGAACGCATCCACTTGTTGAAGAACTTGCGGATCGCGACGTCTTCGTGCAGCCAGTCGATGTAGTGCTTTTGCTCGAACCAGCGGCTGTCCCACGTACGCGTGATGCCCAGCCGAAGTCCGACCGGATGAATTTTTTGACCCATGGTTACTCCGCAGCCCCCGCTTTCTTGGCGGTGGCCGCTTTTGCGGTGCGCTTACGCGCGGAGGTCTTTTTGCTCGTCGACGCAGCCGCCGAAGCGCGGCGCGTCGTACGGGCTACTTGCACGCTGGCGCCGGCGCGCTTACGGCGCGGCTTGGCCGGCGGCTGTTCGCTGACGACGACCGTCACGTGCGACAGACGCTTGCGCTTGAAATACGCCCGCCCTTGAGCACGCGGATCCAGCCGTTTGGTAAAGCGTCCGCCGGGACCGCCGTCGACGGTGATGCGTGCGATGTACAGATCGTCGCTGTTCATGTCGTGGTTGTTGCCCGCATTGGCGACGGCGCTGCGAACGAGCTTTTCGATCGGCTCGGCTGCGTAGACGTCGGCGAACTTGAGCATCACGAGCGCTTCGCGAACGCTCTTGCCGCGAATCGCGTCGGCGACGCGACGAAGCTTGCGCGGAGCCATACGCACGAAACGCAGGTGCGCGACGGCGTTTTGCTGAGACTGCGTGTCGGGCGTCATGCTGGCTTCACCGTGGCCTTCTCACCGCCGTGACCGCGGAAGTGGCGCGTCGGAGCGAACTCGCCGAGCTTGTGCCCGACCATGTTCTCGGTGACGTACACCGGAACGTGCGCTTTGCCGTTGTGCACGCCGATCGTGTGACCGACCATTGCCGGCACGATCGTCGACGCTCGGCTCCACGTTTTGATGACGCGCTTCTCGCGCGTCTCGTTGAGCTTCTCGACTTTCTTGACGAGATGATCCGCGACGAACGGACCCTTCTTGAGACTCCGACCCATTACTTCGAACCCCGCTTACGAACGATCATCTTGGCGGTGCGCTTGTTACGCCGCGTTTTTTTGCCCATGGTCATCTGACCCCACGGTGTCGTCGGCGGACGTCCCGAAGTGGAACGCGCCTCACCACCGCCGTGCGGGTGATCGACCGGATTCATCGCGATACCGCGAACCGCCGGACGCTTGCCCATGTGGCGCGAGCGGCCGGCTTTGCCGATGATCTGGTTCTCGTGCTCGACGTTTCCGAGCTGACCGATCGTCGCGCGGCAGTTGATGTGAATCTTGCGCACTTCGCCCGACGGCATGCGCACTTGCGAGTACTCATCTTCCTTGGCCATCAGCTGCGCCGAAACGCCTGCCGACCGGACGAGCTTGCCGCCCTGACCCGGCCGCAGCTCGATATTGTGAATGACGGTACCGACCGGAATGTTCCGGATCGGCAGCGTGTTGCCGACCTTGATGTCGGCGTTGGCGCCCGATTCGATCGTGTCGCCCACGTGCAAGCCGAGCGGCGCGAGGATGTAACGCTTCTCGCCGTCTTTATAGTGCACGAGCGCGATGCGGCACGAACGGTTCGGATCGTACTCGACGGTCGCGATCTTCGCCGGGATGCCGTCCTTGCTGCGCTTGAAATCGATGATGCGATAGAGCTTGCGCGTGCCGCCGCCCTTGTGACGCACCGTGATGTGGCCGTTGTTGTTGCGGCCCGAATGCTTCTTGCGAACTTCGACGAGCGACTTCTCCGGTTCGACCTTCGAGAGGTCCGAGAAATCAATCGTCGTCACGAAGCGCCGGCCCGGCGAAGTCGGACGATATTTCTTTACTGGCATGTTATTGCTCGAAGTAGTTCACGCCGCCCAGCTCGATCTTCTGACCGGCCTTGAGCGTGACCACGGCTTTTTTGTGATCGCTTTGCTTGCCGCGCGTGCGGACTCCGCGGCGCGCGAACGCGCGCGATTTCCCGCGCACGTTGACCGTGTTGACCTTCAGGACGTTAACCTTGAAGAGCTCTTCGATCGCGTGACGGATCTGCGTTTTGGTCGCGTGCGGATGCACCGAAAACGTGTACTGGTTCACTAGCGCGTCGGCCATCGATTTCTCGGTGATGCGCGGCGCAATGACGACGTCGCGTGCGTCCATTTACTTCTCACTCCCCAAAGTGCTTTGCACTTCGGGGGCCCCTTGGGCCTTATCAGCACTCCGCGCTTCGCGCTTCGCGCCCCCACGGGCAGAGCCCGTGGGTCCCCCTAATGCGTCGGTTAGATTTTGGTACGCGCCGGTCGTGAACACCAGGCGTTCGAAGCGCAGGACGTCCTTCACGTCGAGCGCGCCGTCGTTGGTAACGGTAACGCGCTCGAGGTTGCGGCTCACGCGCTCGATCGCGTCGCCGTGCAACTCGTCCCGGCTGCAGACGATCAACGTCGTCGGTCCGCTCTTGGCCGCCTTGGCACCGCCGAACAGCAGCTTGGCGAAGTCGGCCGTTTTCGAGATAGCGAACTCGGAGGCGTCGAACACCGTCACCGCACCATTACGGAAACGATCCGCAAGAGCGGCGACGAACGCGACGCGGCGTTCCTTCTTATTGAGTGCTTCCACATAGCTGCGCGGCTGCGGCCCGAAGACGACGCCGCCGTGACGCCACTGCGGCGAACGAATCGAACCTTGGCGAGCGCGTCCGGTGCCTTTTTGGCGCCAGGGTTTCCTCCCGCCGCCGGCGATCTCGTCACGCTTCTTGGTCGAAGCCGTGCCGGCGCGCGGGTTGGCAAATTCGCGATGGATCGCGCGATAAACGACGTGCAGCTTATCGTTGAAATCACCCTCGAGAACGGCCGGCGTCTGCACTTCACGCACGACCTTTCCGGAAGCGTCGATCACGTTAGGCATCGTTATTTAGCCTCCACGGCCGCTTTGGCGGCTTTGACGCTCTTGCGCACGATGACGAGCGCATTCTTCGGGCCGGGCACCGGCCCGAGAACCAGCAGCAAGTTGCGTTCCGCATCGGCGCGCACGACTTCCAAATTCTGCACCGTCGTCCGGTCGACACCGAAGTGTCCGGGACGGCGGCTGCCTTTGGTGACGCGACCGGCATTGGTGTCGCCGTTGCTCGCGGGCTGGCGATGAATCATCGAACCGTGACTCGCGCCGCCGCCGCTGAAGTTATGGCGTTTAATGCCGCCGGCGAAGCCGTGGCCTTTCGAAATGCCGACCACGTCGATGCGGTCGCCGGCTTCGAACTCGGCGACGGTTACCGTCTGACCCGCTTCGACGCCATCGATGTCGTTGCGGAACTCGCGCACGAAGCGCGACGGCTCGACGCCGTTCTTCTTGAAATGTCCGGCAAGGGCACGGGTAGCGCGGCTCTTAGCGAGCGTACCGAAGCCTAGAGCAACGGCATCGTAGCCGTGCTTTTCCTTCGTCCGTCGCTCCACGACCGTGCAGGGACCGGCTTCGAGTACCGTAACGGGCACGTAGCGTCCGTCATCGGTAAACACGCTCGTCATCCCCACCTTGCGGCCAAGGATGTTTTTCACGTATATCCTCGTCCTATTAGTGAGTTATGTTGCCTAGACCACGGGTCCAGGCGTACTGCTTAGTTCTTTTGCCGGCGCGCGCAACGAAGCGCGGCCGGCACTCGACCACAACCCACGCAGTTTACCAAGCGGGTCCGGCCTAGTCAACCCTCCGGCTACGTGAAGGCGTCGAGGCCGGTGATTTCCTTACCGACGATGAGGGTGTGCATCTCGCTGGTGCCTTCGTAGGTGAGGACCGACTCGAGATTGTTCATGTGGCGAATCACCGGATACTCGAGGGTCACGCCATTGGCCCCGAGGATCGTCCGGGCCTCGCGCGCGATCGAGAGGGCCTCGCGGACGTTGTTGAGCTTCCCGAAGCTGACTTGCGCGGGCCGCAGCTGGCCCGCGTCCTTCTTCCGGCCGAGGTGCAGGGCGAGCAGCGTGCCCATGTTGAGTTCCAGCAGCATGTTCACGAGCTTTTGCTGCGTGATCTGGAAGCCGCCGATGGGACGATCGAACTGAACGCGCGTTTTCGCGTAGTCGAGCGCCGTCTCGTAACAGGCCCGGGCGGCACCCATCGCTCCCCAAATGATGCCGAAGCGCGCCTCGTTCAGGCATGCCAGCGGACCGCTCAACCCTTTCGCCTTCGGAAGCAGCGCCTCACCGGGGAGCCGGCAGTCTTGGAGCACGAGCTCGCTCGTGATCGACGCGCGCAGCGACAGTTTGCGGTGTACGTCGTTTGCGGTGAATCCCTTGACCTTGGTCGGAACGACGAACCCGCGAATGCCGTCGGCCGTGTTTGCCCAAACGATGGCGACGTCGGCGATCGATCCGTTCGTGATCCACATCTTGGTGCCGTTGAGCACCCAGTCGCTGCCGTCGCGGCGCGCAAAGGTTCGCATACCGCCCGGATTGCTGCCGAAATCCGGCTCCGTCAGACCGAAACACCCGATCGCTTCGCCCGCCGACATGCGCGGCAGCCACGCTTCTTTTTGCGCGTCGTCGCCCCAGCGATAGATCGCATACATCGCAAGCGATCCTTGTACCGATGCGAAGCTCCGCACCCCCGCGTCGCCGGCTTCCAGCTCCATGCACGCAATGCCGTACGCGACGGCGCTGGCGCCGGCACATCCGTATCCTTGTAAATGCATGCCCAAAAGTCCGAGCTCGCCGAGCCGGCGTCCGAGTTCGCGCGGCAGCGTGCCCTCTTCGAACCATTCCGCGACGTTGGGGAGCACGCGATCGCGCACGAACGCGCGGACGGTGTCGCGCACGATGCGCTCTTCGTCGGTATAGTGGCTCGCGACGTCCAGGAAGTCGACGGGATCGATGGCGACGGTTTTCATCTATTAACGAAGCTCATGTCGGGATAGCGTTGCCCGCTGGCGACTTGCGGCGGAAATACGGCGTCGAGACGGGCGAGTTCGTCCGCCGAGAGTCTGATACTGTCGGCGTGCACGTTCTCCTCGAGGTACTTCACGTGCTTGGTTCCGGGAATCGGCACGACGTCGTCGCCCTGGGCCAGCAGCCACGCCAATCCGACTTGTGAAGGCGTGCAGTCCTTCGCGGCGGCGATGCGCTTGACGTGTTCGACCAGCTCGAGGTTCTTGTAGAAGTTTTCGCGGCTGAAGCGCGGCGAGCTGCGGCGGAAGTCGTTCTCTTCGAAATCGTCGTGCGATTGAAACCGTCCCGTGAGAAATCCGCGCCCCAGCGGGCTGTACGCAACGATCGCCGTTCCGCATTCGCGCGCCGCGTCGAGCTGACCGTTCTCTTCGAGATCGCGCGACCACAGCGACCATTCGTTCTGCACTGCCGAAATGGGGTGCACGCGATGCGCGCGCCGCAGCGTTTCCGCGCTGGCTTCCGAAAGCCCGAGATATTTTACTTTTCCGGCGCGAACCAGTTCGGACATCGCTCCGACCGTTTCTTCGATCGGAACGTCCAGGTCGACGCGATGCTGATAGTACAGATCGACGTACTCGACGTTGAGCCGCTCCAGCGACGCGTCGCAAGCGGCCTTGACGTAATCGGGACGGCCGCTGATCGTTCGTTTCGACGGATCGTCGTCGTGGCGCACGATGCCAAATTTCGTCGCGAGAAAGATTTGCGAACGCGGTTGGCCCGCAATAACCATGCCGACGAGCCGCTCGTTTTCGCCGGCACCGTACATGTCTGCGGTGTCGAGCATCGTGACGCCGAGCTCGAGGGCGCGCTCAATCGTGCGAATCGATTCGGCTTCGTCGCGCGGTCCGTAAAACTCCGACATGCCCATGCAGCCCAAGCCGATTGCCGAAACCAGCGGGCCGTTGTTTCCTAATTGCCGTTGTCTCATAACGGATTCAAGACTCGCCGCGGGCGGCTAGCGTTTCAGGACGCGAGCCAGCTTATCGAACAGCGCTTCGGTCGAACGTTCGAATTGATCTTCAAAGCGCCGCCACAGCAGGCGGCCGTCCGTTTCCGATAACATCGCGTCGACGCGATATTCGAGCACGGTTTCCTTGCCTTGGGTCGAGAGATGAAATGCGTGCGTACCGTCGACGCCGTCGTTCTGAAAGCGCCACACGATGCGTTCCTCGGGGACCGATTCTTCCAGAACCCCGTGGATGCCGAGGTGCCACTCTTCCGTCTTTCCAGGAACGAGCGGGCCGGGCGATCGCATAAACGGCTGCGACGCGAAGGGCCAAATCTGATCGCCCGAAGTCCCCATCTCTTCCAAGAGATGGAAGATGCGACGTTTCGTACCGTGGAACGTTCGCGAACGGGATTCATGCAGCTCGATCGGCATGGCTTGCCTGTTCGCTATCTTAAGGCGATTATCCCCACGGCACCCGACGCGGCGATAAGGAGCGGCGCACTCAACTTGGTGCGAAGCATCAGCACGGTGACCACCAAGGTCACCGCATAGGCCACTAGCCCCGAGGCGGTGCCGCGGCTAATCGTCCACACGCTCGACCAGACAAGTCCCACAATTGCCGGCGCCAACCCATGCGAGACGATCGCCCGCCAGGGTGAGGCTTGAAAACGCGTCCAGAAGACGTCGACGACGACCATGATCACGCTCGACGGAACGAACATCCCGACGGTTGCGGCGAGCGCGCCGAGCCAGGGGCGTCCGGGCATTGCCGCATAGCCAATCAGCGCGGCGAAGACGGTCGTCGGACCCGGCACGAGTTTGCCGATCGTGTAGAACTGCGTGAACTGATCGTTGGTAATCCACTGATACGTAACGACCGCGTCGCGATGCATCTGCGGAATGATGCCCTTGCCGCCGCCGAAGCCGAGCACCGATAGCTGCGAGAACGTCCACAGTATGTGCAGCAGGGTCGATGCGGTCGCGTTCACGAGTTGGCCTTTGCCTTGCGCGATTTGCGATATTCGCGCGCGATGCCAATGCCGCCGAACAGCACCAGCGTTAGAAGCAGCGGCATCTTGAAGTACGTCACGGCCACCGCGGTGAGAATCAGAAGGACGATCTTCATCCAGTCGTCGCGTTCGTCCCAGCTGAGCTCGAGCGCGTTGCCCAACGTCAGGCCCAGAGCTCCGACCGCACATCCGCGCAGCGCGCCGTGCACGTAGGGATTCGACGAGTACTTAAAGTAAAGCGCGCCGGCGATCAATACGATGACGAACGGCGGCACGCTCGCGCCCAAGAACGCGGCGATCGCGCCGGAAATGCCGCGGACTCGCTGCCCGCAGTAAATCGCCAAGTTGAGAATGTTCGGTCCCGGCAAGACTTGCGCGAGCTCGAGCCCGTCCATGAAGAGTTCGTTGTCCATCCAGCCTTTGGAAACGACTTGATGGCGGATGCTGGCTTTCTGTCCGCCGCCGAACGCGGTCGACGAGATTGCCGCGAACGTGAGCGCGACGGAAAGAAGTGATGGTTTTGCAGTCGCTACCGCGGGCGCGGCCGCGTCAGCCGACATCCGGAAGGGGACCGTCCACGGTCGGATAGGTGTGCTTTCCAGAGAGAATGTGGATGTGTACGTGCTCGGTGTGCTGATACGGCGGCAGCACGCCCATTCGAATCATGAATCCTTTTTCTTGTAGGCCGAGCTTCAGCGCAACTTTTTGAATGCCGGCGACGAGACGGTTCCAAATGCGCGAATCGCCCAATCCGAGATCGAGCAGCGTCGGAATCCATCGCTTCGGAATGATGACGACGTGGATTTCCCACCACTCTTCTTTACTCTGATCGACGTTGTGCTTAAACGCGAAGACGTCTTCGTCTTCGTACACGACTTCGTCGGCCCTGGCGCGCGTGCCGTCCAAGCGGCCGCGAAAGGTATGCTGCGGATCGGGCTTCTCCCAATGCTTTTGCTCGGGCCCGGATACGAGCTCGGAAATCCACTGCGTCATGACGAGCAATTCCCCGCGTTCCAGGATTTTCCCCGTAGCCGCGATAAGACGCGCCTCATGGCCGTCGATCGCAGGAAACCAAAAATCACGCCCGCCGACGTACTCTCGGGCGAGCCGAGCTGGCCCAAAGAAGAGCGCGCGTGGGAGAAAGCTGTTGGCGACAACGAGGTCGTCTACGAAGACAAGCACGTCGTCGTCTATCACGATCCCGTCGACGAAGAACACGAGTCGGAACGCGTTCCCGGTGAGATCCGCTGCACGCTCATCGTCAAAGACAAAGAAACCGTGCACAGTCTCATGGACTTGGCCGTTACCGACGAAAACCTCAACGCGCACATCCTGCACGGCCTGCAGCAAGCCGCGTATGCATTAGGTCTCGAGAAAAAGGGCTTCGAAGTGCGCGCGCACGTCTATCCGCCGCTGCAGCACCGTCCGGAGCTCGCGTTCAAGTTGCGATCGGGTAAACCGCCGAAGAAAGGCGATGCCGCCGCCGGTTAATGCTGCGGTCTACTTCTCTTCTTTCTCGACCACTACCACCGTCTTCGGTCCGAAGTTCCTTTCGGCGAGCTTGGCGAGTCCCTGAACGATCGCGATCGCAATGATCGTAATGATGATGGCATAGAGCAACTCAGCCCAGACGCCGGCTCCGGGTTTGAGAAAGATGGCGATGAAATCGGAGATGAACTTGTTCCACGCGCCGGCAGCAATTAGACCGAAAGCCACCGTCGCGAGCGAGATCATCGTGCCGAGGTAGGTCGGTTTGATTTCCACTAGCGCCCCTCCTGAATCAAGCAAGCGGACTGCACGTTTTAGGCTACGCGACCGCTAAGGTCCGTCAACCTACAACCATGGCCCTTCCTCGGAGGAGGTCACTCACAATGGAGCTTCGCACCCTATCGGCACGAGCCGCCTCATTACTCGCCAGCGCAGCGGTAGTGGGTTTGGCCGCCTGCTCGAACGGTACGCAGTCGTCAGCGATCCCGCAGACGTCCATACCGCAATCGCAAAATGCCGCCCAACCTGCGTCGCTGAGCAAGAGCAAAATCGTCTATACGTCGCGCTTCCTTCCGTCGGCGCACCGCAAAGGTGTGCGCGACTCGTCGAACGTTATTTACAAGGCGAATCCGCCGATGAGCAAGGCGGCCGTCTCGCCGGGAGCGTTCCCGCCGCCATCGTCCTGCGTGGCCCAGTTCGGATTAGCGTGCTACACTCCGGCGTTGATCCGCACGGGATATGACGTTCCTAGCACCCTCAACGGCAGCGGTCAAACGATCGTCATCGTCGACGCCTACGGCAGTCCGACGGTACAGAGCGATCTGCACACGTTCGATGCCGCGATGGGGCTGCCCGACCCCACGCTCAACGTTTACTATCCGACCGGCAAGCCGCCGGCGTTCGCCCCACACAACGGCACGCAAGCCGGCTGGGCAAACGAAACCAATCTCGACACGCAGTGGGCGCACGCGATCGCTCCTGGTGCGAAGATCGCACTCGTGATCGCGTCGAGTAACTACGGCAACGTTTTGAACGCCGCCGTGCGCTTCGCCATCGACAATCATCTCGGCAACGTCATCAGCCTCAGCTGGGGATCGCCGGAAGCGGCGATCGCCGGACTCGGCAACAACACGCAGGTGCTGCAAGCGGATAAGAACTTCCAGGCGGCCGAAGAGGCCGGTATTACCGTTCTCGCTTCGTCTGGTGACGGCGGTGCAACCAACAGCGGCACAACCGCTAACGCGTCATTTCCGGCATCGGATCCGCTGGTAACCGCGGTCGGCGGCACGAATCTCTTCCTCAGCGATACGGGCGCCTATGAGAGCGAAACCGTGTGGAACGACAGCGACGATTGTCCGTTCGGCTGCCATGACGGCGTCTTCGGCGCCACCGGCGGCGCACCGAGCAAGATCTTCGCGGCACCGGCATATCAAGAGGCGCTTTCCGGGCGCTCGGCGCGTACGACGTCGGACGTCGCTTATAACGCTTCGGTGTATACCGGCGTGCTCGTCTATCTCGGCTTCCTGGGCAACAACTCCGGGTTCTACTTCTTCGGCGGCACCAGTGAAGGCGCGCCGCAGTGGGCAGGATTGGTCGCGCTCGCCGATCAGTCCGCAGGACACGGTTTGGGACTCATCAGTCCGGCGCTTTATGCAATCGGCGCCAACGCGTCGAAGTACGCGGCGGACTTCCACGACGTGACCGTTGGCGACAACGTGTGGAACGGCGCGGGATTCTCTGCCAAGACCGGTTACGATCTGCCGACCGGACTTGGAACACCTAAGGCGACGAATCTGATCAACGATCTCGCGCACTAATTCCCGACGGCAAAATGAAGAGGCCCGGGAAACCCGGGCCTCTTTTTAATTTCCGAAAACCGCCTACGCCTTGACCCTTCGACTCGCTTCGCTCGCTCAGGACTGCGGCCGTCGGGAATAGAGCTGAGTTACGCCTTCAACTCGATGTCGACGCCGGCCGGCAAGTCGAGGTGCATGAGCGCGTCCATCGTCTTGGGCGACGCCTGCAGAATATCGATGAGCCGTTTGTGCGTGCGCATCTCGAAGTGCTCGCGCGACTTCTTGTCATTGTTGGTCGACCGCTGCACGCAGAACCGGTTGATCTCCGTGGGGAGCGGCACCGGTCCGCTGACGAACGCGCCCGTGCGCTTCGCCGTCTCGACGATACGCTCGGCGGATTGATCGAGGACCTTGTGATCGTACGCTTTCAGGCGAATGCGAATCTTCTGCTTAGACATCTTTCTCTTATCTTACTTGGCGTAGTTCAGTTTTCAAGGATCCGTTGGTGTTGCCGCGAGGCAACGCGTTACTCGGCAACGGCGGTTACGACGCCGGCGCCGACCGTGCGGCCGCCTTCGCGGATCGCGAAGCGCAGACCCTCTTCACACGCGATCGGCGTGATCAGCTCGACGTCCATTTGAACGTTGTCGCCCGGCATTACCATCTCAACGCCTTCGGGCAACTTGATGGTGCCCGTCACGTCGGTCGTGCGGAAGTAGAACTGCGGACGGTAGTTTCCGAAGAACGGCGTGTGACGCCCGCCCTCTTCTTTCGAGAGGACGTAGACTTCGGCTTTGAACTTCTTATGCGGCTTCACCGAACCCGGCTTGGCCAACACTTGTCCGCGCTCGATCTCGTTACGATCGATACCGCGCAGCAGCACGCCGATGTTGTCGCCCGCGATGCCCGAGTCGAGCAGCTTGCGGAACATCTCGATGCCCGTAACGACGGTCTTCTTCGTCTCTTCTTTGAGGCCGACGATCTCGATTTCTTCGCCGACCTTCACCTGACCGCGCTCGACGCGGCCCGTACCGACCGTACCGCGGCCGGTGATCGTAA
>DASRSM010000192.1:0-12381 GCA_035656415.1 Vulcanimicrobiaceae bacterium
CGCTCAAATGGCCAAACTGCGTGCGGAGAAAGCGCAAGTCCTCGGCTATCCGGACTTCGCAGCGTATCAGCTAACCCAAGAAATGGCGCAGACGCCTGCAGCCGTGCAGAACTTCCTGCACGGACTCATCGGACCAACCCGCGCGAAAGCCACACAAGAAGCCGCGGACATTCAAGCGCAAGTCGATGCGACCGGCCAGCATTTCCAGCTGCAGCCCTACGATTGGAACTACTATGCCGAGCAGGTTCGCAAGGCGAAATACAACGTCGACGACAACGAAATTCGGCCGTATTTCGAGCTCGACAACGTACTGCAGAACGGCCTTTTCTATGCGGCCAATCAACTCTACGGCATCACGTTCAAAGAGCGCCACGACATTCCGGTCTGGCAGCCCGACGTGCGGGTATTCGAGGTGTTTGATAAAAACGGCGCTTCGCTCGCGCTGATGTACTTCGATTTCTTCAAACGGGACAACAAACAGGGCGGCGCGTGGATGAGCTCGTTTACGGACTACTCCTCGCTGCTGGGAACCAAGCCCGTCGTCTACAACGTCGAGAACATTCCGAAAGCGCCCCCGGGGCAGCCGACGCTGCTGACGATCGACAGCGTAAAGGGTATGTTCCACGAGTTCGGCCACGCGCTCAACGGTTTTTTCGCCGACGAGAAGTATCCGTCGCTTTCCGGCACGGCTCGGCCACGCGACTTTGTGGAATTTCCGTCGCAGTTCAACGAGCATTGGGCGCTGTATCCGTCCGTGCTCAAGCACTACGCCTTCAACTACAAAACGCACGAGCCGATGCCGCAAGAACTGATCGACAAGATGGAGCGCGCCTCAAAGTTCGACGAAGGCTACTCGATGGGCGAGAGCTTAGCCGCCGACGAACTCGACATGGCGTGGCACTCGTTGCCGGCTAGCGCACCGCTGCAGGATGTCGATGCGTTTGAAACGCACGCGCTCAATGCGTCGGGTACGGATTTTCCTAACGTCCCGCCGCGCTATCGTTCGACGTATTTCTCGCACATTTGGGGCAGCGGATACGCCGCAGGGTATTACGCCTACATGTGGAGCGAAATGCTCGATGACGATGCGTACCAGTGGTTTCTCGACCATGGAGGCCTCACGCGGGCAAACGGGCAGCGCTTTCGCGATATGATTCTCTCGCGCGGCGATTCCGAAGACTACGGACCGATGTTCCGCGCGTTTTACGGCAAGGACCCGGAGGTGGGTCCGTTACTGCAGTTCCGAGGATTGACGACCGGGGGAACGTAACAGACCAAGCGATGGTCTTTCAACTTAGCCGCCCCGTGCTGGTCAGCGTTTTCGCGTTAGGCCTTACGCTCTATTTCTGTGCTCCCGCGCGCGCCGAGTGCGTTGCAAAACCCGGCTCGATCTTCTTCGTTACGGACCGGGAGCCGCTCGACGATAATCAACTCTTCAGCGGTGAATGGGGCACCGATGCAAATCATAACGCAATAATCACTGGGGGTGTAATATCGGCACCGGTAGATAAAGCCAATGAGTCGCGCTGTTCGTCGCGACAAGCCCTTATTAACGCGGTGAGGTCGCAATTCAGGAAAGACCGGCCACGCCAGGTTCTCGTGTACGTTCACGGCTACTACACGTCGTTCGTCACCGCGGTCGAAACGGCGATGGCTCTCCAAAAAGGCTTGCACTTTCCGGGCCCGACGATCGTCTATTCTTGGCCGGCGAAAAAGACCAGCGTCTTAGCGTATAAAACGGACGAAGCGAATGCGCGGTGGTCGATGCCCCACTTCATTACGCTTCTCGGCAACATCAACAAGGCATTTACGGGGATGCCCGTTTCGCTCGCCGGGTACAGTTTAGGGTCGCGTTTCGTCAGCGAGGGGATCGCATTTTATCGTCGCGCCGGCTGCAACAACTGCTTTGGGCGAGCCGTCTTGTTCGCGCCGGACGTATCCAGCGCCGACCTCCGCAGCGCGTTAACGTCTTCGAATCTGTGCTCCGGGAAACCGCTACAGAATCCGATCGCGTCCGCGCCCGTGCTCCTTTACGTTTCGAACGACGACCGAGCGCTGCGGCAGTCGGAGCGCGTTCACGGAAATCAGCGCGCCGGTCAAGCCGGTGGCGATCTCATCTTGTGTAACGGCGTTGATACCGTCGATGTCAGCTATCTCAACACCGGAGGCAAAGGCGGCCACGGGTACTTGACCGATCCTCGCGTGCTGGGCGATGCGGCTGCGGCATTTGCGGGCGTTCCCCCGACGAGACGTGGCCTCAAGCAACTCTCGCGCGGCGGCGGCGTTTACTACGAGTTGCTGCCTAAAGGCACCTGATCGGGCCTCACTACCGCGAAAGTGCGTCCTCCACCTCAAGGTGCCAAGCCTCCAAAGCGCGATCCAACTGAATGCGCGATCGAAACGCGGCGTTGTAGCGGCGTGCATTGAACGGCTCCTTGTTGACCACGCCAAAGACGAGGTATTCGAAGTCGGCCCAACGCGGATTACTCGGATGGCGTTCGCGCCACGCATACGCAAGGGGCCCGAGCTTCTTCCACGCCTGGGGTGCGGTCATCGTGATCGGCGCGAACAAATCACGATCTGCGATGCCATGATTAATTAGCCGTGCCACGCTTTGATAAAAACCACCGTACATCAGCACGCGATGATCGATGCCTTCACTTAGCGCCTTCTCCAGTTGCGCGGGATCGTGAAAGTCGCACGTTTCGAGGTATTCGCGGGCTGCCACCAGCTCCGGCGAGTTCAGACGTCCCATCAGCTCGATGTAGCTCTCGATTTGGTACGTCAAGCGCAGATGTTTGAGTTGCACGATCGCCGCCACCGAACCGATTAACACGACAAGCGTACCAGCCAGCGCGGCAAGCGCGCTGATTTCTTCCCATCCCATGGCACACCGTATTTAGCGAAACGCGGTCCTTCGCCTGGGCGGACCATCGTCGAGCGGGTGCGGCACCCGCATTATAGAAAAATGGTCGATGAACGTAACCAATCGACCGGGCTTTCCCCATTCACCAACGCACCCGCTGGACGCCATGACCGCCGCGCCGGACCATCACACCGTGCTCTTTGAGAACGATCGCGTACGCGTCCTGGATACTCGAGTCGGTCCCGGCGAACGAACTCCGGTGCACGCGCACGAGTGGCCGGCCGCGCTGTACGTGCTAGGCTGGAGCGATTTCGTGCGCTGCGATCCTAACGACAAAGTGCTCATCGATTCGCGTGCGACAGGCAACGTACCTGAGATCGGTGCCGCCATGTGGCTGGCGCCGCTCGAGCCGCATTATGTAAGGAATGTCGGCGACGGCACCCTCCACATCATCGCCGTCGAAGTAAAGACGTTGTGACCTACGCCGGTGTGGAAAATAGCATTGAAATTCGTGAGCTGAGAAGCTTCCACATAAATCCGGCGGGGTACATCGTGGAACTTGGAAAGTCCGTCGGAAGCACGGCATTCTCGGGCTTGAATTTCGTACAAATACGCCACTGTATGGGAGGCATGTCGCCCTGAAATCGCGCTCGGTACATGGGTACCCAGTGCTTTGCATCATCAAATCGCATTACCATGGCCGAATTGCAACAGGTCGCAACAACGCGGCTCGTAGTCGATTTCTCTTCGATCTTATAGCGTTTTAGCAACTCGGCACCTTTTGAGTACTTGATGCGATCCTTACGATAAAGAATATAAGCGGTTCCACCATCCGGACTTAGAACTGGAGCGGCGTTAGTCAATTCCTGAATCTGCTGCGAGCCCAACTGGCAAGAGTCGCAATAGCAGACGACGCTCGTAATGGGAGCACCAAAAGCTTCGATTTCTACGCTTCCGCACGAGCAACTGATGGTTTGCATATCACCAACTTTAAGAGGCGTCGACCTACTCCCTTGGCGGCACTGGAATTCGCCACAGCAGGCCATCGTGATAGTCCGTTAGCCAGATCGATCCGCCGCCAAAGCGAACGGCGTCGCCTCCGCGACCGCCCCAGTGACGAATCGTGTTGCTTGCGGAATCGATTTGCGTCAGCGGAACTCCGACGATGGTCGCCCATGCCTTGCCGGCGCCGTAGGCGATGTCGCCGCCGCCGCCTGGTATCGCCGTTGGCACGTTGGCGATCAAGCGTTTAGCTCGCGCGTCGACCTTGCTTACCGTACCGTCGCCCTGATTGAGCGTCCAGACGAGGCCGTCGCCGGCCGCAAGAAAACGCGGCTCCGACCCGACCCTGATCTGCGCGACGACGCGGCCGCTCGCTGCATCGACTGCAGTCAAGAGATCGTGCTCGCCGCTGGTTACCCAGACGATTCCGTCGGAGTAGAGTGGGTTATACGATCCCGTAGCCAAGCCGATCGTTTGCCGAATGCGATTCGTTGCCGGATCGATGCGCGCCAGCGTCCCGCTTTTCACGACGAGCCAGATGCTATCGGCGCTCGCAGTTATTCCGCCTTCCGACAGCGCAGGTCCGGCCGGCAAAATCGCCGTTATCGCGTTGGTTTTCAGGTCGATGCGCGCGAGCGAAGGTCGTTTACCGCACAGTGGGACCCAAAGGCTGCCAAATCCTGACGCGAGGCCCGAACAAGGCTCGGCAGGCAGCTTAACGCTTGCAACCAGTGCGTTTGTGCCAATATCGATACGCTGCACGGATCCGAGCGCGTCGTTTGCTATCCACACCGAATCCGGCGTAACCGCGAGCCAATCGGGCGTACCGCCGAGATGAAACGTGGCCGTCGGGTGCAACACGTCAGCGACGCTTTGCGGCGCGGAATTTACCGCGGCGTAGGCTTCATAAACGATTTTCCAAACGCCCGCGACCTTTACCCAAGACGCCAGGTACGTTCCCGAGCGCACCTTTTCAGGTGGTTTGTTAATCGCCGTCCAGCTGCCGTTCTCGGCCGCGTGCACGCCGTCAGCAGCAATCGCAATGCTTGACGGAATGCGAACGTACTCAACGAAATTGGGATCCTTGAATTCCGCGTTTGCATAACTTTTCGCCAGGTCGCGTGCACCGGTCCACATTTGCCCATCGCTTTCGACCAGACGAATGTTCGCCGTCCACGGCTTACTCAAAGCGGCGACGTCACGCTCGAGGATCGCCCGATTGTTCTCAAGACGGACCGCGCGAATTTGCGCGACGTCGGAAGGCGCACCGTCGGATCGTGCCGCGCCTGCGCAGAATAGTAAAACACCTGCGATTCCTAGAATTGCACGCATAACCGCTGCATTGACGCTACTTGAGCGAAACGGCGCTTGCTTCGTCGACGGCCTTCTCGTGCTCGAGGAGCGCGCCTTCCGACATGAGCGCGACGATGCGTTCCTGCGCTATATTGGCGCGGATCAGTTCTAACGTGCGGTCGTAACCGCGCTGTTCGGTGGGTTCTCGCGCCGTGCCGGTGCGCTGATAGGCTGCATCCGTATATCCGAGAAGTCGCGCGGCGCGCTCAGCGTCGCCGTGCTCGGCGGCCAAACGTGCGAGGTGCCCGATCGCCCAGGCTCCGGGCATCGTTATCCCGTGCTGTTGCGAAAGTGCGAGGCCCTCGCGCGCGTACTCCCAGGCTTCCTCGAGGCGAGCGAGTCCGATGAGATATGCGGCCGCGTTGAGCACCGAAACGCAGAGCCCGGAAAAAGCGTTGCGCGTTCGATACACCGATTCAGCTTCGCGAACGCTCTCGAGCGCGCCCTCGGGATCGTCTTCGGCAAAGAGAAACTCCGCACGAAGCAGTTGCAGACGTGCCAACTGCCACGCGTCGTTGCAGGATCGAAGCTGCTCGGCTGCCTCATCAAAAAGCGCGCGTGCGCGCTCTCGATCGTGCGCCGCCACCATCCAGTAACCGACCATGCTCAACACCCAGCCGATGAGGCGGGGCATTCGCGTGTTGCGTACGGCTGTGATCGCTTCTTCGAAGAGCCTCAGCGCTTCGTCGACCTGACCGGAACGTCCCATCGCGACTCCGTGCAACGTGATGGCTTCGATATATCCGACGTCGTCGACGCCGTTTGAAAGCGCGGCTGCCGCCATCGCTGCCGGCGCAGCCGCTTCACCGCTCGAACCGTCGACTGCCGCAGTCAGGGCGAGCAGCCCGCGCACGCGCTCCGGTACGTCGCTGGTCTCCATACGCACTGCGCGCTCGAGAAGCACTCGTCCCTCGCGTCTCGAACTCGTGTACCAAAACCATCGCAGGTCGGCAACAACCGTCAGCGCGGTGGTCGTATCGGCGACGGCACTCAAGCCCCAGTTTATCGCTGCACGAACGTTCTCGAGATCGCGCCGCACCAATGCCGCCCACGTATCGTAGTCGGTCTGCCAGTAGGCATCGGCTGCAGATTGTGCGACGCCGGCAAAGTACCGGCAATGCCGCGCCGCCACGATTTCCCTATCGCCGGCCTCATCGAGCCGTTCGATCGCGAACTGGCGCGTCGATTCCAGCAATCGATAGCGCCGCTCTTCGCCCGCGGATTCCACGTTTACCAGCGATTTGTCGATCAATGCCAGCAGGACTTCGTGAACCTCTTCGTCGCCCAGGTCGCCGTCGCAAAGCGCTTCGATCGCTTCGATCGTCCAATATCCACGGAACGCGGCGCTTCTTTGCAGCAGCCGCTGCTCCCCGGGGCTCAACAAATCGTAGCTCCAACTAATGAGCGCCCGCATCGTCTTATGCCGAGGCTGCGCGGTACGATCGCCTCCCGAAAGTTTGGTGAGATGTTCGTCGAGGCGCCGGTCTAGCTGCGTCAGCGTCAGCACTTTTGCGCGGGGAGCGGCCAGCTCGATGGCCAGGGCGATACCGTCTAAGTGACGTACGATTCGAGCGACGGGCTCGGCATTCTCATCGGTAAGCTCAAAGCTGCCGAGGCACGTTTTGACCCGTGACACGAACAGGTGAACGGAGCTGTACTTCAACGCTTCCCGCGCGGTTATACCCTCGGTCGACGGTGGGACGTCGAGCGTCGGCAGCCGAAACGGCACTTCGCCGGTAATGCCGAGCGGCTCGCGGCTGGTAGCCAGAATGCGCACGTTAGGGGCTGCGTCCAGCAAACGCTTTGCGGTGTCGGCCGCCGTATGGACGACGTGCTCGCAGTTATCGAGCACGATCAGTAACTGCCGAACCTTCAACGTGGCGGACAATCGATCGACGAGATTCCCGCTGGCATCGTCGGCAACGCCAAACGTGTGCGCGATCGCGGCCGGCACGAGTGCAGGGTCGTCGAGCGATGCGAGATCCACGATCCACGCCCCGTCACGATACGCGCCGTCCGCGGCGACTTGCAGCGCGATGCGCGTCTTTCCAATGCCGCCGGCTCCCGTAATCGTCACGAGACGGGATTGTGCCAACGCCGCCGCGATCTCGGCCAACTCCGCGTCTCGACCGATGAGGTGCGTGAGTCCCGCGGAAAGGTTGCCTTTGACCTTTTGACTTTGTGCCTGCAAGTGCGGCTCTAGCGCGACCAGTGCAAAAGCCGCAGACTCCACGAGCGCCTCGAGCGCTTCGCACTCGTCGGGTTCATACTCGCCGCCCTTCTTCTCGACGGTCAAGAATCCGACGAGCTCGCCCGCCGACGTCATCGGAAAGGCGATCGTTCCCACAGCCGTCGAGTTGAACGTACGCGGATTTGCCGGAGCCGCCGCTGACCGGAGTCGAACGATCAGCGGATCGTCGAGGTCGACGTGCGCTGCGGGCGCGTCGAACGAACTGGCTTCGGCGCGAAAGACGTCGCGTCGCAGATAGACCGCGGAGCCCACCGCGTTCCCGTGGTGGTCGACCGTTTCGATTAGACGCCGCAGCATTTGCCTGGTGTCGTTATACGATGCCAGCTCTTTTTTGAAGCGCAACAGAGCCTCGCGCGCTTCGCGCTTTTTCTTGGTAAAGGCGGCTTCGACGGCGTGTTCGACGCGCTGATGGATAGGCCGAAATGCCAGAGCCGCGACCAACACGATGGCGATCTCGATTGCCGTACTTGCGACCCGCGACCGATCGGAGACGTACTTTTCGGTCCACCATTCCGCAAGAGCGAACAGAAGCACAACACCGGTCGTTACGAGGGTGTGCGCGTGTGCTCGCATATTCTTGCTCGAGCGGACGGCCGCCATTGTTGCACCTTAGCCTCGATAACCGGGGTTTCCCCCGGCTCGGCGCGAAGGCGCAGCACGTGACCGCCGAACGTCGGATCGCGCTGCCGGACACGCATCACATCAACTGGCCCGGCAGCACGTTCGTTGAAGCGCTAACCTCCGAACAGGACGTTAGCGTCACCGCCTGGCTTCCTCCGAAACCGAGTAACGAACTCGATCTCGCGTCCGCATTTGTTCTCGCCACGACGCCGCTGCGTCAACGCCGTTACATAGAAAGAAAAACCCTCGCGCAGCAGACCGGCGCCGGCGAAGACGACGTAAGCGCTCTTCGGTCGTATTGCGAAGACTGCGGACTTCGCGTGGAGGGGTCGCACTGGCGATCGATGACGCTTAGCGGCCCCGTCGAGCGACTGGCGGACGCATTCGGCGCGACCGTCGCTACTTTCATCGACGCGAGCGGCAATCGCTTTCGCCATCGTTCGGATGCGCTGCACGTACCGCCGAAGGTCGCTCGGCTCTTGCGCGGCGTCTTTGGACTTCACCAGTGGCCGCGTTCGCGAAAGCTTGGAAGTCTGCAGCGTCACGCCGCGCCGCTCTCCGCACTGCAGGTGGAGGAGCGATATGCATTTCCCGACGGCGACGGCTCCGGGCAGACGATCGGCGTCGTGCAGTTTCGTGGCGAGTTCAAGGGCGCCGACTTCGATCGCTGCCTGCAAAGCCAGGGTATAACGGCCGACCGCCCCATCGTCAAACGCGTTGACGACGCCGCGGTGCACCACGAACTCGAAACGACCAAAGATTTGGAAGCAGCACTCGACGTACAAATCATTGCTGCATTGGCGCCGCGTGCACGCATCGTCATCTACGAAGCACCCGACGACGAGCGCGGGTTCCTCGATGCCATTCGAACGGCGATCTTCGACGACGAACTGCGCCCGTCGATCATTTCTATCAGCTACGGCTGGCCCGAACAGCTCTGGACTCCGGCCGTCTTGACGTTGCTCAACGAACTGTTCGCAGCGGCATCTCTGCTGGGAATCAGCGTTTTCTGTTCCTCGGGCGACCACGGCGCCGAGATCGACGACGCGGGGAAGCCTCATGTCGTTGCACCTGCGTCGAGTCCGTTCGTTCACGCGTGCGGCGGCACGGTCGTCGGCGTCGACGGCGGGGCAGCCGAATCGGCATGGAGCGGAACCGGCGGCGGGTTTAGCGCGCATTTCGACGCGCCTGCATGGCAGGCCGGGGTTGCGCGCGGTGGGCGCGGGATGCCCGACTTTGCCGCGCAAGTCGTACCCGGCTATACGGTCTATCTGGACGATATCGAGTTAGCGATCGGCGGCACGAGCGCGATCGCTCCACTGTACGCAGCACTGACGGCACGCATCAATCAACGACTCGGCCTTTCGGCGGGACTGATGACCCCGTTACTATACGCATCGCCCGACAAGGCGTTCCACGACCTTAGTAACGGCAGTAACGGCTACTTCAGCGCCGCAACTGGGTGGGATCCATGTACGGGTCTCGGCGTGCCTATCGGTACCGGTATAGAAACGGTGCTGCGCGACGGCGGTTAGTTCATACAGCCCAACGCGTCATCCGTAAAGGCTTGATGCGCTTTCTTATAGTCGCCGATCGCTTTCTGCAACCGCTCCTTGTCGACTCCCGGCGCGCCGGCCAGCTTCTGGTGAAGCGCGTCTATCGACTGCCCGTGAGCTTCCAGCGCGCGCCGCGCGTCTTCTTTTTGTGTCTCGGCCATCATTTATCTCCCTTTTCTTCCGATTTTTGCCTGCTAATGTTGCGGGCGATAGACGTACAGCGTCCCGCCGTCGCGTACCTCACACATCCCGCTAACCTTGGAGCGATCGTTGAGAATAGCTACGAGGGGTTCGGCCAAGCGCCGAGCCTCGTCCTCACCGGCGACTTGCACGTGCAGGTAGGCTCCGACCATTTCGCCATCGACCTGCCGAAATTGCTTGATCCGCAGGATGCGTTCGTTTTCGAGATATTCCCACGCCGCCGCGTGTCCATCGTGAGGTACGTTCACGGGACAGCGTTACGGCGCGAGGATCATGCGAGCCTGCGATGACGAAGCCACGCTTCGTCGCAAAGACGCCAGCGAGGAACTAAGGTCTTCAGCTCCTCGAAAACCAGAACAACTGTGCGTGAAAACGTGGCACCAGTGCAGTGTTAAGGCCAGCGAGCGCCGGCAACTAGGCCTGGCGCGCCACGACTGCGTTTGCTTCTCGGATCGCCCGGCCCTCATCACCATCTCGTTCGAGAGATTCATTTGCGACCTTAGCCCAAAGAGCTTTTAGCTCGGGCGTTGTCGCCTTGTGAGTATGCCTTTCGGCATCGTCTGGAGTCCACGGCATGTCGTACTCCTCGAAGGTCACAACGGTTAGAACGTTAGAACGGCGTTGTCTCGCCTTTTTGGCCGCATCTTACCCTAACTCGCGGCGTTATCTCACATTTCCGTATATGGAGCTGTTCCGGCCACGTCCGTGCTGCGGGTTCTCACTTCCATCGGGAAAGCGGCGAAAGCGCGCCGCTCCAAACTGGGCGTCCGCGTATAGCGTCGTCCCGACGACGATGCCCGAAACCATCACGCCGAGTACGAAAAATACTGCCGCCTTTGCACGCTTTTCTAGGAATGACATAGTGACAAACCTCCAGTCGCGCTGAGGACTTTCCATGAGCGTCCACCCGCGTAATTTCTTAGCCGAAAAAACGGTGATAGACTGGTGTAGTATCCGGCCGTGCGTCACCGGGGCCGCTCCCCCGAGCGGCCTTCGGCAATTACGCAGGTCAGAAGTCTGGTTGCCCTTCGACGCCCCACCCAAAAAGCGTCAACGCAAAAGCCCGGACGAAAAAACTCGCCGGGCCTTTCATATCATGCGCCTGCCCTTCGACTTCGCATCGCTTCGCGATGCTACGCTCAGGATGACAGGTGAGTCCTCGAACGGTGAATGTTGCGAGCGGCCAGACGAGCCCTTGGCAAGTGTCTCATAGACCGTAGCGTCTGTTATCCGAAGCCCTGAGCCAGCAAAGTCATCTACCTCGATACTAACCATTCTGCCCTTGAGAAGTGCTTCGTTAAAGGCATCAGCGTCCTGAGTATCTAGCGAACCCCATCGCGCGCTTGGGGGCCTCATTTCCGACGGCTTAACGCATCGAACGATCGCGGCAATTCTTACGTTGTTACGAAAGCCAGCGGTACTCGCTTACACGGAGGAGAATAACGAAACATACACCCGCCTTGGTAGCGAGTTGCCTTGGTTTTCCCCGCTTATATCTCTCGGAGGAGGCCCTATTCCGTGAAGATTTCTCTCATGCGCTCGGGCGCAGCGGCCCTTGTCGCGACCCTGGCATTTGCCGCTTGCGCCGGCCAGCAAAGCGTGGTCCCGTCATCCTCGAGCGCCGGCTCGACGAGCAATTCCCTGGGTCTCGTAGAGCCGAACGCGGCTTCTGGTTGTCCGATCGCCGTCGGTTGGAAGTTCGGCGGCCCGTGCGTTGCGTTTTCCGTCAAGAAGCCCTACAGCACAGCGACATTAAAGCGGTACAAAGGCTACGGCGTATCCGTCCAATACGCGGAAAGATTGCAGGGTTCGACCAAACTGGTCCTCCAAGTTGCGACCGGTAATGGCGACATCACCGGCAAATTCCAGCGGCAAGCGTTCCCCCCAGACAAGCATGCCTTCCTGTATCTCGCCGTTCTGGACCCCGGGAAATATATCGGTTTTAACCAATACCCGAAATATACGTTCACGGCCTCGAGCAATTTCAAAGGCCCCTGCTACCTTGACACGCTCTACGGTTCGATATGGTATAGCTTTCCCTGGCTCCAGGGCGGCGTGATCCAGGGCAAGACGTTGACGTTCGACTTCTATCCGTCCATCTGGGGTTTTGAGGGCCCAATATACCTCGCCGTCAGGTGCAAGTGAGAACATCGAACGGATAAGCACCGCAACGAAACCCCGCCTCCCGGCGGGGTTTTCTTTTATTGCCGGCAATTCAACGTCACCATCCATCAGCGGGAGTCGGGCAGCCAGTTACGCCTAGTTCGTCACGACGACTTGAGCCAACGAAAAAGGCTCTGTAAATACAGAGCTTTTTTGCGCTTATTGTTGTCTCGTCGGATCTATTTCACATGAACCACGACATTTCATATGCACTAGCCAATTTTAGCCAGTTCATATGTGCCATCACTCAGAACGTCAGAACGTCAGAACGCTAGAACGGGATTTCGTCGTCCAGGTCGTCGCCGAAGCTGTCGCCGCTTCCGCCGGCATGCGCCGGTGCGGCGCCGCGGCCGCCGCCGTTAAAATCG
>DASRSM010000193.1:0-12850 GCA_035656415.1 Vulcanimicrobiaceae bacterium
TTGGGCGATTCTGTTGCCGGCCACGTGCCTGGGCGGTTTCGGCGGCATGCTCGCGTATCAAAGCGGCATGATCGCGGGGTTAGCCCACGTTGACGACGCCGATGAAGGAAGCGCGTCGGCGGCAATGAGTTTTGCCTTACAGCTCGGTATCGGTCTCGGCGTCGCTGTCGGAGCCGCCGTGCAAGACTTGGTCAGCCCGCCGTTAGATGCCGGTCTTCATGCCGCATTTTGGGTAACGATCGCGTTCGGTGCGTTCATGATACTTGCGATCCTCTTTGGATTACGCCACGCCGCGATGGCTGAGCTGCCGCTCCGGCGATACATCCACTTCGGACGGCTCGTACACCGCGCCGCGACGAAGTCGTAGTTAGATCAGGCGCTTGAGCACTTTCTCTACGAGTACGTCTTGCGAGCGGCGGAGCGCCTCGTTCTCGCCGCGCAGCTCCTCGACCGTTCGATTGAGTTCTTGCGCGGCAAGGTGATCGTAGGCCAGGGCCGCACCTGCAGCCAGGCCGCGTAAACTTCGCCGCTCGTCCGGATCGAGGTCTTCGCCGCCCGTGTGTCCTCCGTAGAGCGCGATCGCGGCGAGGTTGTGTCCGGAAGCAATCGGTACGGCGTACAGCGGTTGACTCATCCCCTTGGGCAAATCTTCGCGCGGCCAGCGCAAGTCTGATATCTCGACCGGCTGTAGTTCGGCACGAAGGCGAACCACGAGATGATCGTTCTCCTCGAGCTCCGTAACGTCGCCGGGCGACCATCCCTTGGCGCTTTCGCGCCGGAACGCGGCTCCGTCGCGGCGGAAGACGGCCGCCGATGCCAGTTCGAGTGCATCGACCGGCTCGGCGACGAGCATGTCGTCGACGAACGAGGTCGAAGATGCGTGCGGAAGCGTTTGCGATGCCGCCTCGAGCCGCTTCTCGGCAAGATGGCGCTTGCGAAAGATCGTGCGGTCGATGAAATCGTCGAGTTTGGCGTGCAGTACGTTAAGCCAAAGCCCCAGCCCAACCGCCGACGCGATCTCCAACAGGGTGGCGACTCCCTCGTGCTCGAGAAGCTTGCCGAAAACGTACTCGATGAGCGAAAAGACGGCCACGATGAACACCGTGAGAATCGTGTACACCAGCGTGCGGCTGATAATGAAGCCGACGTCGATGACGCGATGCCGCACGACGCCGTAGGCGATCGACGCGGCCAAAAGAGCGGACGAGATCGCGAACAGCAGCTCGCCGAGCCCCACCAAGACCGGGTTGCTCGTCACTTGCCAAACGAACTGTTCCAGAACCGTGGCAACCGTCAAAAGAACGAAAGCGGCGATCACGGGAGCCAGTCGGCTGCGGTTCGCGCGCTCGGCCGCGGCGTAGTTTGAAAACATTGCGACGAGCGCCAAGATTGCACCGGCCACCGTGGCGCCGTAACTGTTGACCCACAGCGCCCAGCGCGCCGGTGCAACGCCGGACGCGAAGATCGCGAAGTCCACGTAACAGTAAATTGCCAACGCACCGATGGCAGCGGGGATCGCCAAACGGGCAACCGTTCGCGCGAATCCCGCCGAAGCGCCGGTGGGAAAGCCGCTGGCGAAGACGAGCGTGCCGAGAATCTGGAGCGCGTACAGAACTGACACCACGATGTAAAATGCAAACGCCGGTGCGAACGCCCACTCCCCGGACCGAAGATACAGCGCCTCGGGAACGAGCAGCGGCGGCGCAACGAGGGCAAAGCCCCAGGTCATCGGGCTCGGTCTTAGCGCGACGAGCGCGAGGCCGACCAGTCCGAGCGCCAACCCGCCGATCGCATCGGCGACCAGCGACGCGGCGGCGAGAGACGTGAAGCTTCGTGCCTGCATGGTGACGGCTCGCTCGGTTCCGTCATGCACGATGCGAAAAGAAATCGTCGCGCCCGGCTGCAAAGCCTGGTTCATCAAGGTGTTGATGCGCCCGGGCAGCGGCATCGTCGAATACACGACCTTGTCGCCGGCAACGATGCCCGCGTTAGCGGCGGGAAGATTCGGCTCGACACTCATGACGGTCACGCCGTCGGTTGCAATATTCCACCCGAACTCCGCCCCTGGATTGTCCCACGTTACGACGGCGATTCCGGCGAAGATGACTTCGAAAAACCCGATGACGCAAAGGGCGGTTACGCGCAGCGCTCGTCTCACGCGGCCGCCCGATCCGCTTTGCGACGCGTGAAGAACCAGTACACGGGAATTCCGCTCACGAGGATTCCCAAGCCGATAAGCGTCGGCCCGGGCGATTTAAACAGCACGTCGCCGACGACTGCCCACGCGATCGTCAAGAACAGCACCGTGGTCCACGGGTGACCCGGCATGAGATAAAACGGTCGCGGCGCGTTTGGATCGGCGGCGTCGCGGTTGCGAAAGACGATGAGCGCGATTGCCGAGAGCCCGAAGAAAATATAGTCGACGGTCGTCACGTAGTTGAGGATCTGGTCGTACGCGCCCGATAGCGTGATGATGCCGGCCACGGCACCCTGCGCGACGATGGCGAGCACGGGAACGTGCGTGCGCGCAGAGATCGTCGCGAGCTGCTTGAAGAACGTGCCGTCCGCGGCCATTTGAAAATACACGCGCGGAGAAGTCAGGATTTGGTTGCTGAGAAATCCCAGCGTCGAAAGCGCGACCACGACGGTGATGATGACCGCGCCGGATTGCCCGAACGCGAGTTGCGCGATCGCCGTCGCGGGTGCGTTGGTTGCCGCGAGGCTGTTGACGCCGAGCGCGCGGATCGAGACCGCGTTCACCGCGAGGTACAATACGACGACGGTCACGACGCCGATAATCATCCCCCGCGGAAGCGTCACGTGCGGATCCTTCAATTCGGCCGACATGAAGCTCGACGTTTGCCATCCGCTATACGAGAACAACACCGGCACCATCGCGAGTCCCATTGCGGCGACAATGCTTCCGCCCGCGAAGGCGCTGGGAACCGCATAAGCCGCGCTGGGTGCGTGCGGAGCGAAGAGGCCGACGACGACGAAACCGGCAATCGCCGCGATTTTGACGATCATGAACGCATTTTGCGCGTTGGTGCCTTGACGAACGCCGAGCGCGTTGACGAGTGTGAAGAAGCCGATCGCGACGAGCCCGAGCACGCGCTCCGCCGTCGCTTCCGACGTGTGGAATCCGAGCCACGGAGTGACGTATCCCGCAAACGTTACCGCCGCGGCAGCCATGCCTCCGCTCTGCGAAACGAGCAGCAGCGTCCATCCGTACATGAACGCGATGACGGGATGAAACGCGTCGCGCAAATAGGCGTACAGGCCGCCGTCGTGCGGACGCCGCGCCGCCAGCTCGGCGAAGATGCCTCCGCCCAGCAGCGCGATGCCGCCGCCGATCGCCCAGATCGCCATGATGACGACGGCATCGGGCGCAAACTTCGCAACGACCGACGGATTGCGAAAAATGCCCGAGCCGACGATTCCGCCCATTACGATGAGCGCGGCGTCGCGCGCTCCAAGCCGTCGAAGGAGCTTAGGCATTGAAGACGTTCTTCGCGAATTCGTCCACGATTTCCGTAAATTCCCCAACGCGGCGCAGCGGTCCCGTGTGATCGACGCCGTGGATGATGCGCAGCCGAGCTTGAGGCAGCCGATGCAAAAAGCGCCGCTCGTCGGAGCGGAACGCAAAATCGTACTCACCGTTGACGACGAGCACGGGTTTCCGATAACTCGAGATCGCGTCGAGCGCGTGACTTTGCTCGCGAACGATAGCGCTCGTTTGTGAGAACACGTCGCGGTCGAACGGGATCGCTTCGACGATATCGACCCACCGCCGCGGGAGCGTCGCCATCAGCGATGCGTGGATAAACGCGTCATACCACGGGCGCGGCAGCATCTCGGTGAACTTGACGCTGACCTCGTACGGCCACCATTTCCAGCCGTCGAAATCGAGCGTGCAGCCGGCGAGCAATAGCGCCGCGGTGCGCTCGGGCGAATGCGACGCGAAGCGCATCGCGACGTAACCGCCGAGGGAATAACCGACGATGAGCGGCGGCGCGGTAACGATTTCGCCGATGACGCCGTCGAGCAGCGCGGTAACGCTTTCGTGCGAGAAGGGTATGCCGGCTAGCGCACCGTGGCCGGGCAGATCCGAGGTCACGACGTGATAGCGCGAGGCCAATGCTTTCGCGTGGAGCGTCCAAATTTCGCGCCCCAAGCGGATGCCGTGAAGAAACAGGATCGGAGGATTCGATCGGTCGCCGAACTCCGACGTAGCGTCGCGGACGTGCACCGGACTTTGCCTTTCGGCTGCGAATGAGGACAGCCATGTTTGCAGCGATTCTTCTTGCAGCCGTCACGCTGGCACAAGCCCCGGCGGCACAACCCGCGGCCGGTACCGCGCTCGAACCCTTGGGCACCGGACCCTGTCTGGACTCGACGCGCCCCGTGCCCCGCGTCCTCCAGTCGCCGATTTCGCATGCCGACCAGATCGTCCGCATCGACCGGGTGGTCTCCAGCTCTACGATGATGCCCGGCCAGACGATCGGCTTTCTGTACACGCTTGCGGATGGGTCGACGTGGCTCGGCCAGCGCGGCCAGGAGTACATGTCGGGAGCCGCCGCCGCGCAGATGAATCAGGTCCTGTCCTCGACCCACGTGCCGGGCCAGAGCGTCAACGAGTTCCCGCCCCAGATGAAGCACGGGGTCGCCACCAAGTACACCCAGTTCTTCAAGGTCCAGATCGTCCCGTCGGCCCTTGAAACGCTGCGGATCGAGCTTGCGCCCTGTGTGGTATGGCCGGCTGGGCGCCCGCTTCCCGACCCTCAGATGTAGCCGAGGGATCAGATTAGCACCCGGCGCATCCGAGTGCTAAAATAAGGGGTCTAAGAGCCAGAACACATCATGGATTTCGTTTTGCGGGCCCGTGCGGGCACTTTCGAACCCAACGCCGACGTATTCGTCGACGAGGACACCGGACGGGTCATGGCGGTCATTGAGATTGCCGGCGCGGACGCCGACTCGCTGCGGATCGGCGTCGAAGATCGCCATCTTTTTATCGCCGGACGCAGGCGCGAGGCGATTCGATTGCACCGCGGCTCGTTCGCGCAGAAAGAAATCGTCTACGGTGATTTCGTCAAGCGCATTGCGCTGCCGGTTGCAGTGGAATACGAGGGCGTCGCTGCCAGTTACGACGGCGGCTTTCTCGTCGTCGCGCTGCCCGTCGCCGCGACCGCGTACCGTCCGACGATGCGGACGGAGCTCCATATCTTGGTAAAGAGGACACATTCCTAATCGCATGCCTCAGAAAACTCGTTCTAAAATCGTTCCCGCCAACTTGATCGGCATTCTGCCGCTGCAAGAAGCGGTGCTTTTCCCGCACACCGTGATTCCGCTCGCGGTCGTCAAGAAGCCGGGCATTCAACTCGTCGAGGAAGCGCTGCGCGAAGGCAAGCCGATCGGTTTGACCGTGCTCAAAGATCGCGACGTCGAGAACCCCGGCACCGACGACGTTCAGCGCGTCGGCACGATCGGCGTCATCCAGAAGATGCTGAAAGTTCCCGACGGTACGCTTCGGTGTATCGTTGCGGGTCAGTCCGTCTTCAAAATCGAGCAGTTCACGCAAGTGGCGCCGTACATGGTTGCGGCCTACACCGAGCTGCCCGACGTCACGGTGGAGAACGAACAGCTCGTTGCGATGCAGCGCAACTTGGCCGGTCTTTTCCAGAAGCTGTTGTCGTATCTGCCGCAGGCTCCGCGCGAGATGGAGATGGAGGTTCAGAACATCACCGATCCCGCGGTCCTGACCTATTTCGTCGCGTCGACGATGCGGCTGGATACTCCCGATCGCCAGGCGCTGCTCGAAGAGCGCGATACCGCCAAGCGTATGCGCAAGCTGACGCTGCTGCTCACCAAGGAGCTGGAAGTCGTCGAGCTGGGTCACAAGATCCAAAGCGACATCCAACGTGAGATGGAGAAGAACCAGCGCGAGTTTTACCTGCGCCAGCAGTTGCGTGCGATTCAGGAAGAGTTGGGTGAAGTCGATCCGCAGCAGGCCGAGACCAACGAGCTGCGCTCCAAGATCGAAGCCGCGAAGATGCCCGAAGACGTCAAGAAGTCGGCGGACCGCGAGCTCGACCGCCTTTCGAAAGTTCCGCAAGCTAGTCCCGAGTACAGCGTCATTCGCACGTATCTCGATTGGCTGGTGACATTGCCGTGGAATAGCGAGACGACCGATCACCTCGATATCGCGCAAGCGCGGCGCATTCTCGACGAGGATCACTACGATCTCGAGAAGATCAAGGACCGCATCATCGAGTACCTGGCCGTCGGCAAGCTCAAGAAGAAGCTTTCTGGGCCGATTCTGTGCTTCGTCGGACCGCCGGGCGTCGGCAAAACGTCGCTCGGGCAGTCGATCGCGCGGGCGATGGGACGCAAGTTCGTGCGTCTCTCCGTCGGGGGCGTTCGCGACGAGGCCGAGATTCGCGGCCATCGCCGCACGTACATCGGCGCGATGCCGGGCACGATCATTCGCGCGATCCGCGACGCCGGAACGCGCAATCCGGTCATGATGATCGACGAGATCGACAAAGTCGGAGCGGACTTCCGCGGCGATCCGCAGTCGGCGCTGCTCGAAGTGCTCGATCCGGAACAGAACAATAACTTCCGCGATCACTACCTCGATCTGCCGTTCGATCTGTCGTCGGTGCTCTTCATTTGCACCGCGAACAATCTCGACACGATCTCGCCGCCGTTGCGCGACCGCATGGAGATCATCCAGCTCTCGGGGTACACCGAGCTGGAGAAGCTGCAGATCGCCAAGCGCTACCTCATCAAGAAGCAGCGCAAAGCTAACGGCCTGAAGGAGACGCAGGCGCAGATCGGCGATCCGGCGTTAAAGACGATCATCACCGACTACACTCGCGAAGCCGGCGTGCGCAATCTCGAGCGCGAGATCGGGACCGTCTTCCGGAAGATCGCGCGCAAGATTGCGGAACATCCACGGTACAAAGCACGCGTAAAGCCGGAGAACTTGGTGGAATACCTCAGCCGCCAGCGGTTCTTCAACGAAGTGCGCAAGCGAACGGCTTCCATCGGCGTTTCAACCGGCATGTTCTGGACGCCGGTCGGCGGCGACATTCTCTTCATCGAGACGCAAGCGATGCCGGGTACGGGCAAGCTCGTACTCACCGGCCAACTCGGCGACGTGATGAAGGAAAGCGCGCAGGCTGCGGTGTCGTTCTTACGCTCGCGTTCGAGCGAGCTGGGTTTGCCGGAGGATTACTTCGCCAAACACGACATCCACGTGCACGTTCCCGCCGGAGCGACGCCGAAGGACGGCCCGTCGGCGGGCATCGCGCTGGCGACGGCGATCGCTTCGACGCTCACGGGGATAAAGGTCGATCCCAGTTTGGCGATGACCGGTGAGATCACGTTGACCGGGCAAGTGTTGCCGATCGGCGGCCTCAAGGAAAAAGTGCTCGGCGCAAAACGCGCGGACATCGCCAAGGTGCTGCTGCCCAAGCGCAACGAGATGGATCTCGAAGACATTCCGAAGGAGGTCCGCGATTCGATGACGTTCGTCACGGTCGAAGAGCTTTCGGAAGTTCTGCACCACGCGCTCGGGAAGCGGTTAATCACGCCGGTTCCGCTCGGAAATGACGCCGGCCGAGCAAGCAACGTCGTGCCGATTCGCCGTAACGGCGTGCTCAAGCGGGTTCGCTCCGGGGAGCGGAAAAGGCGGTCGCTAGCGCGTAAACGCTAGCATGAAAAAGTCGCTTCTGCTTCTCCCTGGTCCCGTTCCCGTCGCCCAGCCGGTGCTGGAAGCGATGGCTCGCCCGATGATCAACCATCGCGGCCCGGAGTTTGCGGAAATACTCGCGCGCATCGAGCGCGGGTTGAAACCGGTGTTCGGCACGGCCGGCGACGTGGCGTTGCTGGGATCGTCAGGCACCGGCGCGATGGAAGCGGCTTTCGTGAATCTGTTTTCGCCGGGTGACGTGGTGCTGTCGTGCCCGATCGGCGTTTTCGGAAAGCGATTCGGGTCGATCGCGCAAACCTACGGGTGCGTGGTCGAAACGCTCGATACGCCGGCCGGATCCGCACTCGATCCACAAGCGCTGCGCGAGCGTCTCGAATCCGACACCGGAAAGCGGATTGCCGGCGTGCTGCTGACGCACAACGAGACGTCGACCGGCGTGCAAAACGATATGCCGGCGCTCGCGTCGGCAGTGCGTGCGCACGGTGCGATAACGCTGGTGGATTCGATCAGCGGCCTCGGCGCATCGGAGTTTCGGATGGACGATTGGGGCTACGACGTCGTTGTTACCGCATCGCAGAAAGCGTTTGCCGCTCCGCCCGGCGTCGCAATGTTTGCCGCAAGCGCGCGCGCGTGGGAACGCATGGAACGCGCCTCGGTCCCGCGCTTTTACTTCGACGTACGTAAAGCGCGCGAGTTCGCGAAGAACGGTCAAACGCCGTGGACTCCACCGATTTCCATCATTTACGCGCTCGAAGTAGCGATCGAACGCTATCACGCCGCGGGCCAGACCGCGGTCTTCATTCGTCACGCGAATTACGCGCGTGCCGTACGCGCGGCGTTGGAAGCGCTCGGCTTTACGATCTTCTCGCGCCCGGACGCGCATTCGGTGACGGTCGTCGCAGCGTACCCGCCGGACGGCGTCGATGCGTCGGCACTGCTCAAACGCCTACGCGAGCGCTACGGCGTCGTGCTCTCGGGCGGTCAAGGAGAGTTCGCCGGAAAGATCGTCCGTTTCGGGACGATGGGCGACGTCAGCGAAGGCGACATCATCGGCGCAATCGGCGCGATAGAATTGACGCTCGCCGATCTCGACGCAAACGTGCGGACCGGTGCCGGAACGAAAGCGGCAGTCGAAGAGCTAACCGCGCGTAAGCCGGTCAGCGCTTAACGAAACAGCGTCAGGACCGATTGCGCGTTGGCGTTACTCTGCGCCAATACCGACGTGCCGACCTGAACGAGGATCTGCAGCCTGGCAAACTGCGTCGTCGCCTGTCCGACGTTGAGGTCGCGAATGTTCGACTCGGCGGCTTGAAGGTTCGTCGCGGCGACGTTGTCGGCGTCCTGATCGATGTTCAAACGAACGACGACCGCGCCGAGTTGCGCCTGCTGGTTGAGCAGCCGCTGCAAAGCGTTGTCGATTTGACCGATTGCGTCCTCGGAACCGATCGAAGGATTGTTGGCGGCCGAGATTGCCACGTTGATGTTGGAAATGCGCAGCGTCGACGTATTGGTCGCCTGGATTCCGACCTGAATCACGTCGCCTTCGTCCGCGCCGGATTGGAAATTGAATGCGGGATCGTTCGGATTGGTAAGGGCGGCGACGTTTTGGCTGACCTTGATATATGCGGTCGTTCCTACGTCGGCCGTCGTGATCGATCCAAGAACGATCGCTACGTTGTCGAACCCGCCGGCGCTATTACCGATCCAGTTGGCCGTAATGTTCTTTCGGCTCGCGGCGCCGGCGCTGGGACCGAATAAGGAGCTCGAGACGCAGACGTACCCGGTCGCACTCTGTATGAACGTTTCCTGAACGGCGATCGACACGCCGGTATTGACGACCTGAAGTTCGAGCGTTCCGTCAACGGTCGCTTGGCCGTTGCCGATACCTTGAATGCCCGGGTTCGCGGCGTTCGGCGTCGTGTTGAAAAAGTTGGTACCGCCTGCGACCACGCCCACCGCCGACGCGATGAGAAATCCGTAGTTTACACCGTTGACCTGCGCCTTGGCGCCGTTCGTCGCCAGTGCGGTGTTGGCGGTGATCGTAAGAAACGCATCCTGCTCGGACTGGAACCCGGCGTGCGTCCCGTCGAGTAGCGCTTGGCCGTTGAAGTTGGTGTTTTGAGAAATCCGGTTGACTTCGAGCAGCAGTTGCGTGACTTCGGTCTGGAGGTTGAGGCGATCGTCGTTGCTATTGATGTCCGACGCGCCTTCGACGGCCAAGCTGCGAATGCGCTGCAAGATCTGCGTCGTGGACGTGAGCGCGCCCAGCGCGACTTGCGCTGCGTTGTTGGCGTTCTGCACGTTTTGCGCGGCCTGATTGAAGCCGTCGACTTTGGTTTGCAGGTTGGTCGCGATCGCCAGGCCCGACGGATCGTCGGCGGCGGAATTAATGCGCAGGCCCGAAGAGAGCTGCGTAACGGTATTTTGCAGTTGCTGTTGATTCGCGTCCAAATGCAGTTGGACGCCGATGGCGAGCAGATTGTTGGCAATGCTCAAACCGGAAGACATCGCGCTCGTTTCCTCCATGATCGCGAATCCCGAAAGGGAATACCGAACCTGGGTAGATCCTTCTACCTATGTCTATCCTCGGCAGGTCTAAAGACCCGCTTTAGGCCGCGAGCGCCCCAGCCGACGACCGTAAATGATGCAATCGCAGGACGCGGTGGCGACCGGGCGGGCCGCCTGGGCGGCCGGGGACGTCCTCGGAGCTCTGCGAATCTTTGAAGCGGCTACTGCCGCCGGGGCTGAGTACGCCGAGGCCTCAGCCCTAGCCGGCGTCTGCCTAGCCTCGCTCGGCCGTACGGACGAGGCGAAGGCGGCGATTCGGCGTGCCATCGCCCGCGAGCCTCGGCAGGCGCAGTTCTATCGCTACCTGACCGACGTCGATCCCGGCGCGCTGCGCGAAGAGGACGTGGCCGCGCTCGAGTCCCTTGCTGCCGCCGATCCGGCGGACGTGCGCATCGAGGCTAACTTCGCGCTGGGGAAGTACTTCGCGCGCCGCGACCCGGACCGTTCGTTCGACCATTTGGTCCGTGGCAACGCCGAAAAGCGCGCGCTCTGCTCCTACGACGAAGCTGCGACGCTGACGTCGTTCCAACGCATCGCGACGGTTTTCCAGCGACCGTTTATCGAAAGCGGTCGCAAGCGGGCTGAGAGTTCCGAACTACCGGTCTTCATCTTCGGTATGCCGAGGTCGGGAACGACGCTGGTCGAGCAGATCCTTGCCAGTCACTCGATGGTCCACGGCGCCGGCGAACTGTCGCTGCTCGAGGATACCGTCGAGTCCGAATTGGGTGATGGCGCACCGATTACGGCGGCAATCGGCCAACGATACGCCGGCGAACTGCGCGCACTCGAACCCCGCGCGAAGCGCATCACCGACAAGAATCCGTTGAACTTTCGCTACGCGGGCTTGATCGCGATGGTGATGCCTAACGCACGCATGGTTCACGTTCGCCGCGATCCGCTCGACACGTGCGTCTCGTGCTTTTCAAACATTTTTGCGGGAGCGTCGCTGGCTTGGACGTACGATCTGGGCGAGCTCGCGCGCTACTACAACTGCTATCGGCGGCTGATGGAACACTGGCGCGCGGCATTGCCGGACGGCGCGATGTTCGAAATGGCCTACGAAGATCTCGTCGACGATCCGGAGGTTCAGGTGCGGCGTCTTCTCGCGCATTGCGGATTAGCGTGGGAACAACGCTGCTTATCCTTTTATACGACGCAGCGGAGCGTACAGACGGCGAGCGCTACGCAAGTGCGCAAACCGCTCTACCGCGATTCGGTAAAGCGGTCTCGCGCGTACGGAGAGTTGTTGCAGCCGCTACGTGGGGCGCTCGGGATCGTAGATGGCGCCTAGGAACAGAATCTGCTTCGTGCGATCGTCGCGGATCGCAATGAGGAACGGACGATCGACGATCATCCGCTTCTCGGGCGGCATCATGACCGCCGTCGCGCGCATCGTTACCGCCGTCGCGGCAGCCGCTTCGGTACCTTCCTCGTCGACACGCACGAACGCGCGGTGGACGACGAGACTGATGTACGCGCGCTGCGGCGGTTCGACGAGATTACTGAAGTCCGCGGTTCCCGGTTCGAACGCTTGTGACATGCCGAGGTGCGTCAGCGGCGCGTTGAGCTCCGCCCTGAACGTCGCGGTGTAACGCGGCATCGCGAAGGCGATTCGCTGTTCCGTTAGTCCCGAGATCGCACGGTCGAACGCAGCACTGTTGAACTTTTTGATGGCGTCGTGTAACGCCGTCCCTTTTTGCGGCAGCAGTACGTACATCGCAAAGCGGTCGCCGCGATACGGCAGACGTGCGACTTGCCAGCCACCGGTATCGGCGTACTGGAAGCCTCCGTTGCGCGACATCATCGAGACGGTAACGTGACCACCGGAACCCGTCTCAAAAGGCGCATCGTGCGTATCGTCCTTATCGAACTCGACGAGCCACTTGGCTTTCATCGCGATCGCGTTGGTGATGACGAGCACGTCGTCGGGGCTGGTCGAATCGACGATCTCGGGGATGCGGCCGTTCGTGTTCTTGTCCACCCAGTCGTTGATGGTTTGAGCGGCGCTCGCATCGCCGAAGGGCAGATCCTGCACGGTAGCCGAGAACACGTCACGGCTGGTAGTTACGAACGCCGGAACGAGCGAAAAGCGCTTGTTGAGCCACAACGCATTGGCGATGGTAAACTGCAGATCGGGGCCGGGATTCGTAAGCTCCGCCATCAAGGCTTTGTTCGATGCGTCGAACTCGGCGTTCGATCCGCCGGGCGCGCCGAGCGTCTTGCGCATCGACTCTCGGGTGCCGCCGGCTGCACCGTTGGCAGTGATTGCCAGCGCGAGCGCGATGCTCGTTGGCGAAATAAACGTATTCTTGCCCGCGTTTTCCTTGGCCAGGTTCGCAAAGAGTGTGAAGCCGAAACCGTTGTACGCTTGAGATAGGTCCGGTTCTGCCGACGCCGCGCACGCGACCGACGCGATCCCTAACGCGAGAACGAACGTGCAAAACCTACGCGTCAGCTTCAACATCGTCTATTTCACCTTTGGGTCGACAAGCGGTGTGCCGTCGAGCAGCGGTCGAAGGTACGCCGCGAACTCGGGATCCAGGGCGTTGCGACCGACGGCATTCT
>DASRSM010000194.1:0-16013 GCA_035656415.1 Vulcanimicrobiaceae bacterium
CCCAAGGCGGCTTTTGCTATCGGACTGATGTGCCAGCCCTCGAAGCGGTCTTCGCAGAAATACAGCAGTCGCACAAAGCCTGCCGCCCAAAACGCGGCAATCACGCCCAGCACGGCATACAGACCCAGCTCGGCCGGCGACACCAGGTAAAATGCCGACGCGGTGAACGACGGGTGGTTGCCGAAATGCGCGCGGCCGATGACTGCGGCGACGACGCTGGCAACAACGATCGTTGCAAACGACCTCGGGGCGAAATCGCCTAAAATCACTTCGCTCGCGAAGAAAACGCCGCCAATGGGCGCGTTAAACGTCGCGGATATGCCGGCGGCCGCTCCGCACGCGACCAGCGTGCGTACGATTGGAGCCGGAGCGCGCACGAGTTGTCCCAAGACCGATCCTACTGCCGAACCAATTTGGACGATTGGCCCCTCACGGCCGCAACTGCCGCCGAAACCGATGCAGGTTGCCGAAGCCAAGCTTTTCACGGCGATGACTCGAGGCCGTATCACCCCGCCATGCATGGCGACCGCAGCCATGACTTCCGGCACCCCGTGGCCTTTCGCCTCGCTCGCAAAACGATTCACGAGGAACGCGGTGATGACGCCACCGATGACGAGTACCGGAACGACTTGTGCTCGGCCTAAAAAGCCTAAAGCGGGCGCAAGATGTCTGAATGCGAGCGTCTGCTCGCCCTGGATGAGATAACGGAACACCACGGCGCCATAACCGGCGCCGATACCGACCACGATCGCCGCGAGCAGTAAGAACGTGCTCTGTCCAATCGAAAACCGACCAACGTCCAGCCGATAGCCGCGATCGGTCTCAACGTAGCGCACTCGTGGAAGCGTAGTGGAAAACGCCATACGCATTTCTTCGGCGTGCGGCGCAAAATGGGCTGTATATTCATCGCATTCGGCAAGTTTTGTGACTTGAGTTACTGAACGACAAGAGAGAATATATGATGTCCTCTGGAACCCGGAGCATTGAACTCGTGCAAGCATACGTTCTCGAGCATTATGGCGGTCCCCAGGGGGCGCGGCTGACGGATGTCCCAGCCCCTGCGCTGCGGGCGACCGATATTCTCGTTGGAGTCCGCGCTGCCGGTTTGAACCCCGTCGACTATAAGTTCCGCGAAGGAAAAATGCGCCCCATACAACGCGTCAAGCTTCCCTTTGTGCTCGGCAACGAACTTGCGGGTGAGGTCATCGCGGTCGGCAGCGACGTTACACGGTTCCGTGTGGGCGATCGTGTATTCGCCAGGGTCGCAAAAAGCCGCGGCGGAGCATTCGCGGAGCAAGCCTGCGTCGATGAGGATTTCGCCGCGCACGTGCCTGCGCAGCTGGACTTTGTCGCTGCAGCGGCCGTACCACTGGCGGGACTCACCGCACTACAGGCATTGCGGGACGAGCTCGGCGTCAAACCAGGGCAAAAGTTGTTTATTTCCGGCGGTGCCGGGGGAGTCGGCACCTTTGCCATTCAGATTGCGAAATGGCTCGGCGCACACGTAACGACGACGGCTTCGAGGCAAGGTGAAGCGCTGGTGCGTTCGCTCGGGTGCGATGAGGTGATAGATTATGCGAATCAAGACATTTCTCAAGTGGGGCGCACGTTCGATGCGGGGTTTGACCTGATCGGCGGTACGACCCTCGATCGAATGTTCGAAATCATGAAGCCGGGAGCGAAGGTTGTTTCAATCGCCGCGCTACCGGAACCGCAAACCGCAATCCAGGATCTCGGCGGGCGTCGCGCCCTTTCAGTCTTGTTCTGGCTTATAAGCTCTGGTATACGGTCGCGCGCTCGACGTGCAGGGGTCAGTTATCGATATCTTTTCATGCATCCAAGCGGTAGCGAACTGGCCCAGCTTGGCGAACTCATCGAACAGGGCAAACTGAGGGTTGTCCTCGACAAAACGTTTCCGCTCGAAAACATTGCTGACGCGTTCGCCTATCTCGAACGCGGACACGCAAAAGGAAAAGTCGTCGTTACGATGCCTTGACGGCTTCGCCCGCGAGCGCCACGGCGATGTAATCCCGGTCGCCGATCCCCCCGTCGACGGCCTTTTCGAACTCTTCCAGCACGCAATCCAAGACGTGGGCGTCTTGACCGACGCTCGCACGCGCTTCTTTTGCGAGCCGGAGATCTTTGAGCAGCGCGCCGGCTGAGAAGCGCGCCGCCGTATCGCGATCCATGAGCTGTTGTCGTTTCCCGCCGGCTCGCTCGAACGCGCGGACGAACAGATCGATGGCAAGGGCACGATCGACACCGGCGCTTTCCGTGACGCGCAGCAACTCGCGCAACGAGTCGGCGATGATCCCGAGGATCGAGTTACTGCCTAACTTCAGGAAACCGCTGGCCGCGGGCGAGCCCGTAAACGTTATCGTCGAACCCATCGCACCCAGCAGCTCGCGGGCGCGCTCGAACGCGTCGCGCGTTCCGCCCGGAAGCAGCGTGAGGCTGCCCGCACGTGCGCTATCGACACTGCCGATGACGGGGCAAGCGAGAAAATCAACGCCCCGCGCCGCGGCCGCTCCCGCCAGTTTTTCATACATTGCCGGCGATAGCGTCGACGATTCGATGACGAGTTGACCCTTTCGTGCTGCGGGAATAATTTGCTCGAGCGTAACGGCGCGCGCGACCTCGTCGCCCCACAGCATGACGATGACCGCATCGACGGCCGCGAGCAGTTCGCCAATATCCGAACACGCAACGGCGCCTGCGGTCGCGAGCTCGCCTGCGGCCGGACGGGAACGATTCCACACCCAGAGCCGATATTTGCGATCGAGCAGGTTGCGCGCGATCGCGCTACCCATCTTTCCTAACCCAACGACGCCGACGTTCATCATGCGCGCACCGCTTCGGGAGGTGCCATGAACTCGGGACCGACCGGATCGGTGACTTCCTCAGCGACGATGCGTTCGATTTGTGCGCGTACTTCCGAGTCGATCGTGAAGCCGAACGCGCCCTGGATCGCGTCTACTTGGTCCGGCTTGCGCGCACCCCACAGCGCGACGCCGACACCCGGCGTGTCGAGTACCCAGCGGAGTGCGAGGTGCATCACGCGCCGGTCGAACCGCTCGCGTGCGAGCGCATCGAGCCGCGCGACCGCGCGGAGATACTGAGCAAAGCGCGGCGGCTGAAACTTCGGATCGCTGCGTCGCAAATCGTCGCCATTAAAAATCGTCCCTTCGCTCATCGTGCCGCTCAACAACCCGCGGCAAATCGCGCCATACGTCAACGCGCACAGATCTTGTTTTCTTGCGAACGGCAAGACGTCGCGCTCTGCCCCGCGCTCGAAAAGATTGTACGGCGGCTGAACCGTATGCAGCGGCGCGTGCGCCGCGAAGGCTTCCATCTGTGCAGGCGAAAAATTGCTGACCCCAATCGCCTTGATTTTCCCGGCGCGAAAGAGCTCGGTCATCGCGTTAGCCGTTTCTTCCATCGGCGTAGCGGGGTCGGGCCAGTGAACCTGATAGACGTCGAGGTAGTCGGTTTGCAGCCGCTTGAGCGAATCGTCAACTTCTTTGAAGATGCGCTTGGCCGAAGCGTTGCGCGACGGCTCGCCGCGCTCGTTCCATTCGAGGCCGACCTTCGTGGCCACGACGACCTTGTCGCGCTTGCCGGCGATCGCCTTGCCGACGACCTCTTCGGCGTGACCTTGCCCGTAAGCCGGTGCCGTATCGATCAGCGTAACGCCCACGTCGAGCGCTCGCTGAATCGTCGCGATTGCAGCGGCGTCGTCGGCGCCGCCCCACATCCAGCCGCCGATCGCCCACGTGCCGAGGCCGATTCGCGACGGCCGTAAACAGCCGTTTATCGTCGTAAATTCCATCATTGTAGTATCCTCCGGGCGCCCGTTACCAGCAGCATCCGAGCATCGATCCGACGACAAAACCGCCGGTCGCGAAAACTATAGACGTGATTGTCAATAGAGTGCCCTCAGGTGGCACTCCCGGCGTTGCCATCAACAGCACGCCGGCAAGGACGCCCGCAACCGCACCAATGATGATACCCGTAATGCCGTACGAAGCATCAAAGACGTCGGCCCCAGCCGTGCTTTGCGCGGAAGCCTTCGAAGGGTGCGGTTGGAAGCCGAACAACCGTGGGTGGCTTAATCTTACGTGCGAAATCATCGTGCATAACCTCCGTACTTATCGTACGAGCCTGCGCACCCGCGATAAAGGGTGCGCAGCCTATACGCGCATCGGCTACCCTAATGGGCAAGCGCCTTTAGAAGGTCGACGAACGCTTGAGCCAAGGGCGCCGGCTGCTCGTCGCGCCGCCGTACGATGCTGAAATCCCGGACGATGCGCACGCCGTCGAACTCAAGCTCGCGTAGGGTGCCGGCCTCGAGTTCGCTCTTCACCGTAACCTCCGGAACCCACGCGATTCCCAACCCATTAGCAACGCCGGCTTTGATCGCTTCGTTGCTGCCGAAAGACGCGATCCGCCGAAAGGAAAAACCGTGGGAATCGAGCGCCTGCAACACAGCCTCACGAGTTCCCGAACCATCCTCCCGCACCAGAAGCGTCGCGTCGCGCACGTCCCCTGGGATCATGCGCGCGCCGGCGTAGCCGTTCGCTTTCGGCGCGACGCAGATCAGGCGGTCTTCGGAAAACGAGACAACGAGCAGTTCGGGACGATCGACGTGACCCTCGACGATACCAAGGTCGACAACGTCATTCGCTACCATTTCGGCAACGTCGTGGGTGTTTGCCACCCGGAGCTGCACATCTGCGTCCGGTCGATTTTCTTGCAGCCGGGCGATCGCCTGCGGCACGACGTAGGCGCTGGTCGTGAGGCTGGCGGCCAGAACCAAACGGCCCGCAATTCCGGCGCAATAATCGGCGGCAATGCGCGCCGCGCGATCGCGCTCAATTGCTACGCGAGCACCAATGGCCGCGAGTTCCTTACCGAGCGGCGTGAGAACGATAGACCTGCCGCGCGGCTGCACGAGAGAGATTCCCGCAACGCGCTCGAGTTCTCGCACTTGCTGTGAAACCGATGGTTGCGTTACGCCGAGTGCTTCGGCTGCACGGGTGAAGCTCCCGTAATCGTCGAGCAGCGCCAGTGTGATGAGACTCGAGAGGCTGAAGCTCATATGGCCTCGTGCTTCTTTGGAGTGGGCCCGATTACCGCCGGAATCACCGTGGAGGTATAATGGCACGTATGGAACTGCGTCGTGACGATCGAGTCTTTATTAAGGACCTCGGTATCGAGGGGCAAGTTATCGAGGTCGACACGCGAACGATTGTCGTTCGCTACAAAAAAGAGGACGGCGAGCTGGTGGAGCACCGCTTTTCGCCTGAGGTTTTGGAATACCGCCCCAAGCCGCACTTGCAATAAGATGTGCGGGGGAACGCTGTGTACCGCGAAGAGTTAGACGAGGCCGAACAACAAGGAAGAGCGGCGCACGCTGCGATGGAGGCGTGGGTGAGCCGCCCGATCGACGCACCCGACGTTCCGGGCGCAGTTCTCGAAGGCTATGCCAAAGAGTTGCGCGCGAGCCGCGAAGTGCTCCGCAGACTTCTCAGCGAAAACGGCGTGCGTGACGACATCGAAGAGGCGCTCGCGAGAAATGAAGAGTATCATCGCTCCCTCGGCTTGAGCGTCAAAGATAAGCCCGAGCCGGAAACGGAAACCGAATAAAATGCCTCGCATCCCAACCGGTCCCACCAACGCACCAACCTTTATGGTCGCAGGAAAAGCCGCGAAGCTAATCCTCGGCTAGATCGCTGGATTCTGCAGTGCCAGTAGTCGCGGATCGTGACGTTGTATCGCGAGCGACGAACGGCTGGTGCGTCGTAGCATCCGCATCGCGACCGATTTCTGGCCTGCCGTAAGGTAGAGGAGCGCCGTTTCGAATGGATCCGCACGGCCCGACATCGCCAGCGCGCCGACGCGCCTCACGCGCGAAGGATCGGTTTTGCCCAGGCGCAACTCAAGTCGCGCAACGTCGGGTACTACAAACGGCTCTTCATATGGGTCCACCCGCACGAGGGCTTGCAGCGTGTCGAGAGCCGACTTGAGATCGCCGCTTTGTTCCTGCGCATGTGCGATAGTCAGCATCGCCGGTGCATCGTCAGACTCGATTTGTAGCGTCTCGCGCGCTGCAACGATGGCTTGCTCCGGCTTTTGTTCGAAGGCGTATGCTCGCGCTAGCCAACGCGAGTACACTTCTGATGTCGGCACCAAATCGCGCGCGGCCTGAAACTCCGCGACGGCAGCAGGGAGATTGCCCTCGCGCACCATCAAAACACCATACCAGAGGTGCGCTTCGGAATCGCTAGGGTCCATCGCAAGCGCACGTTTGAGATCGTTCGCGGCGGCGACGGTGTCGTCTCGAAAGCGATAGGCGATAAAACCCAGCACAGCAACGGCGCGGGAAGACTGCGGAGCACGTCGCAGCGCTGCGGCACTGCTCGAGCTCGCCAGCGACACGAGCTCGCGTTGGCGCGCCGAGCCGTTCGGTTGGAATTCGGCGAGGAGGGCGTACGCGGACGCCGCGCCGGCATAGGCAACGCCGTCGCCAGGCGCCGCCCGCTCGGCTTGTTTGAAGTAGTTCAGCGCGTAACCAAGATGGGTGGGCGTGCGCAGCGCGAGATGATATTCGCCCAGTACGCCGGCGACGCGTGCGACCGCCGGAGTTGCGGTATGGGCTCGAACGACCGGCCAGAGCGCGCCGGCAGCCAAGCCGACCGCGCAGCAGGCGGCGGCGATCCACGCGATGCCAAGCAGGCGCGGCGACAAAATGCGGCGCGTCTCGTGGACGTGCTTCTCGAAGCGATAACCTATGCGTGGGATCGTCTCGATGAAGGATCTGCCGTCGCCGTCGGGATCGAGAGCGCGGCGCAGAAGGTAGATCGTCTGCGACAGGTTCGCCTCCTCGACGATGCGCTCACCCCACAGACGCTCGTAGAGCTCCTCGCGCGTCAAGACGCGGCCATCGCTGCCGAGAAACACTAGCAGTAGTTCGAAGCTCTTGCCGTTGAGGCTCACGACCTTGGCGTCGCGAAACAACTGCCGGGTGCTGGGCCGCACGCGGTACGGGCCGAACGACGTTTCCTCTAAATTGAGACGGGCTTGAAGTCTTCGGGAGGGCCGCGACGCTAGCATCGACCCCATGAAACCAGCGATCGCATCTATAGCGCTCATCCTTGGCGCCTTCTTCGGCGGGGTTGGATCGTCCCCGAGTCCGCAGCCATATCTCGTCGAGCGGGTTTCGATTCAGGTCGCCGACGGCGCCACGCTTTCCGCGCTAGTCGTCCGGCCGAGGAACATGCACGGGCCACTTCCGACGGCGTTCGAGTTTACGATTTACGTCGACGCTGCCAAGGACCTCACGCGTCTGCAATATGCCGCCGACCGAGGCTACGCTGGTGTGATCGCTTACACCCGAGGCAAGGGTGAGAGCCCGCAAGCGATCGTGCCCTACCAATACGACGGGCAAGACGCGGACGGCGTGATCGATTGGATTGCCCGGCAACCGTGGAGCGACGGAAACGTCGGGATGATGGGTGGAAGTTACGACGGATTCACGCAGTGGGCGACGGCGAAGTTCGCAAATCCCCATCTTCGCACGATCGTCCCGATCGTTCCCAACAATCCCGGCAACGGCTTGCCAATGCAAAACAACATCTTCCTTCTGGCAAATTATGCGTGGATCTATTACGTCACGAATAACAAAACGCTTGACGCTGCGGTCTACGACGATCCCAAGTGGGCGGCGCTTCCTATGCGATGGTATCGCAGCGGCAGACCGTATCGCGACGTCGATGCAATCGCAGGCGTACCGAATCCCATGCTTCACAAGTGGCTCGAGCATCCCGCGTACGACGCCTATTGGCAGCAGATGAGTCCCTATCGCCGGCAGTATGCGAAAATCCGGATTCCCGTGCTTACGATCGACGGTTACTACGGCGACAGCACCGCGATCGGGTATTTCAACGATTTTGCGCGCTACAACGCGACGGCGCAGAACTATCTCGTCGCGGGACCTTGGGACCATTTCGGCTCGCAAGGCCGGCAAAAGACTCACGTGCTTCGAGGCTACCCACTCGATGCCGTAGCCAACGTCGACACGTGGGAACTCACGTTCGACTGGTTCGATTACGTGATGCGCGGGCAATCGCGGCCAGCGCTCGTCTCGGACCGCGTGAACTATGAAGTCATGGGCGAAAACCACTGGAGGCACGCGCCGTCCCTGAAAGCCATGGGGGAAACGCAGCGTTTCTACCTCACCGCCCAAAAAGTTTCGAAACGATTCTACCTTCTTTCGAGCACACCCGACTCGACCACAAGGTTCTTGCGGCAACGGGTCGATCTTGCGGATCGAAACACCGAGAACAACGATTCGTATCCTTACCTGATCGTCGGCAAGAAGCCCGACAGCTCGGACGGATACGCATTTCTCTCACCGCCGTTTTTGCGGCCAACCGAAGTGAGCGGCCTTGACGGCCTCTTCCACGTTCGCGTGAACAAACGCGATCTCGACATCGGATTAGCGCTGTACGAAATGCTCGCCGATGGAAAGTTCATGCAACTCGCCTATTACACCCAGCGCGCAAGCTTCGCGAGCGACATGAGCCGGCGGGTTCTGCTAACTCCGGGAATAGATGCGACCGTTCCGTTCCCTCAAGATTATCTCTTCAGCCGGTTGGTGGCGAAAGGGAGCCGGCTTCTGTTGACGGTGACCGTCAACAAAAATCGATTCGCCGAAGTTGACTACGGCACGGGAAAGGCCGTTGCTGACGAGGGCGTCGAGGACGCCGGCGCACCGATGCACGTGGAATGGCTGACGAGCAGCTACGTCGGACTGCAGGTGAAAGAACGGAGGCAATAGAGCTAGCAACCAGGGCCACACAGTGGGTTCAGGGCCGCGTCCAAGGGCCTTGGAATGCAACCCTTTCGGCTCTTTTGCGGTAAAAGGGTTGCATCGGGAAGGAATCTATGAGACGCTCCTTCCATCCCCAAAGCGCGATCTTTCGAGTGGTCGATAAGTAGCGCCCACCGAAAGATAGGTTTTCGTATTTCCACTTTTTCAGAACTTTCATTGGATGCTGCTCTTTTACGCGGCATCGACGACCTTCAATTTAAGGACACCACGCCGATCCAGCGTATGGCCATTCCGGTTGCGCTGGCGGGCCACGACATCTTTGCGAGCGCACCCACCGGAAGCGGCAAATCCGCAGCTTTCGGCATTCCGCTGCTGCAAAATTTGCTCGAGCGCCGCAGCGATCGAGGGTCCGCACTGATTCTTACTCCGACCCGCGAGTTGGCGCAGCAGGTGGCCGAGCATCTGCGCCGGCTTGCCAAACACACGAATCTGCGCGTAACGCCCATTTACGGGGGCGTGGCGATGGATCCGCAGATCAAAGCGATGCGCCGCGGCACCGACGTCATTGTCGCAACGCCCGGCCGGCTTATCGATCTGATGCAGCAGAACGAAGTTCGTCTAGACAACGTCGCCATTTTCGTACTCGACGAAGCAGATCGTATGCTCGATATGGGATTCTTGCCGAGCGTAAAGCGAATTATGACGAAGCTGCCGGCGCGGCGCCAAACCCTCTGCTTCTCCGCAACGCTCGCCGGAGCCGTCGGGCAGCTTGCCCGCGATTTTCTGCGCGATCCCGTTCGGATCAATTTAGCACCGTCTACGGCGCCGGTAGACACCGTGACGCAGTGGGTCTACGATGTGGAACCGCACAGGAAAACGGATCTCCTGGTGGACTTGCTCAAAGACGGCCGCATTTTCAACGCAATCGTTTTTACTCGGACCAAGTCGCGTGCCGAACGGCTCACCGGCATGCTCATGCGCCATCGCGTTGATGCCGAGCGCATTCACGGCGACCGCTCCCAGGCGCAGCGCACCCGCGCGCTAGAGGCGTTCAAAAAGGGGCGCCACCGTGTTTTGGTCGCCACCGACGTCGCCGCGCGCGGCATCGATATCGACGATCTCGGTCACGTCATCAACTACGACGTCCCCGCGGAGCCTACTGATTACATTCATCGCATCGGTCGCACGGCTCGCGCTCAAAAGTCGGGCGACGCTATTACGTTCGTCTCTCGCGACGAGGCAGGGCTGTTTGCGCGGATTGAAGGCGCAATCGGCACGCCGCTCAAACGCAGCGATCACGCCTTCATGGAGCCGGCGTCCGTTCAAGCGCATACCGTCGAGCCGCAAGTACGTCGCCGGACGTTCCAGCGACGTCGTCGCCGTTAACATTCGAGAAAGGGGGCTGCACAATTCCACGCCGTAACCGAAATCACAAAATTAATCCACGCGTATCCAAGGCCAATACCGGAGCTACTAAGGAGGCGCCGCTGGAAGTCTTTGGCAGTATCTGTCAGGTCTTTCCCAGCACTACGTTTTCAGTCGAGCTGGATAACGGCCACACCATTCTGGCGCACATCGCAGGCCGTCTGCGCCGGCATCACATCAAGATTCTTCCGGGCGACCGGGTAGACGTCGAACTCTCGCCATATGATTTGACGAAGGGACGCATCGTTTACCGATATCGCGCGGGCGAAGCACGCCGGTCCACATAGTGGCCGGCAATCGTAACTAAGGAGACTCAAATGTACACCGACGAAACCCTTAACTGCGTAGATTGCGGGCGCGCCTTTCAATTTACGGCAAACGAGCAAGAGTTCTTTGCGAGCAAAGGATTCACGAACAAACCGAGCCGGTGCGGTGACTGCCGCGCCGCCCGTAAGGCAGCCAACGGCGGTCGCAGTGGACCGGGCGGCGGGGGCGGCGGCTACGGCCGGCGCGAGATGTTTAAAGCAACCTGCAGTCAGTGCGGCGGCGTAGCGGAAGTTCCGTTTCAACCGAGCGGCGACAAGCCGGTCTATTGCCGGGACTGCTTCGCATCGCGTCCGAATTACCGCTAAGCCGTTGACTGCTCGGCCTCGCGCGTGGATCAACCGCATCGGTTTGTTCGCCATTCACGCGGCCGCGCTGACGGCGTTGCTGCCGGCCACGTTTCATTGGAGCGGGCCGGTCGTCGCGGCGGTTTTGGTGTATCTCACCGGTGCGCTCGGCACGACGTTGTGTTATCACCGTGCCTTGACGCATCGCGGGCTGCGCATGCGCAAACCCTTGGAGTATGTGTGCGCCGTCCTTGGGTCGTTGGCGCTGCAGGGCGATCCCATTCGATGGGTTGCCACGCACCGCAAGCATCACGCGCATTCCGACGCCGACGGCGATCCTCACGGACGGAACGTGGGCTTCCGCTGGGCTCACATCCGTTGGCTTACTCGTCCTAACGGTGCGCTCCCGACTGCTGAGGAGCTGGTTCGATACGCACCCGAACTCCACGCTCAGAAATTCTACCGCGCGCTGCAGTACCTTCATGTCCCGATGCAAGTCGCTCTTGCCGGGCTATTGTTTGCACTGGGCGGATGGACGTGGGTCGTATGGGGCGTATTCGTTCGGCTCGTGATCAGCTATCACGCAACATGGTTGGTCAATAGCGCCGCCCACTCGTCGGGGTATCGAACGTATCGCACGCGCGATCTCTCAACGAACTGCTGGTGGGTGGCGCTGATTTCTTGGGGCGAGGGGTGGCACAACAACCATCACGCGTTCCCGTACTCGGCTCGGCACGGGCTGCACTGGTTCGAATTCGACCCGACGTGGTGGAACGTTAAGATATTGGTTCTTCTGCGTCTCGTCGATCGAGTTCGAATCCCAACCGCGGACACGCTCCGGCGCAGCCTGGAGACTTAGCCCATTACCCGAAAGGCGCCCGCGGCGCAAATCTCGGCGATGCGTTCGTGACTCAGGCGTACGAACTCCGTCTTGGCGTAAACGAACGGCTCGCCCGCTTCGACGCCATCATAGGTCGCCTGGGCACCAGAATTGAGTGACGGGCGTTGACGCAGCGTCTGGCTTTTAAAGTTCACGCGATAGGTGCAGCGCTCCCCAAAGAGGTTCACTTCCCCACGAGCGTTGCTGTAACCACCATAAACGGGTTCGAACGACGGGTTGACGAGGTCGTTTTTGTTTTTTCGGCCGATTTCGAGAACGGCGATCGGCGCGCGGGAATCCTTCATTCTTGCAATTATTCCCCATCGGCACCAAAACTACCTACAACCGGCTATCGCGGGCGACGCGCTGACCTACATATCGAGTGGCGGAGCACCTGAAGTTTCACGGTCGACCGTATACGTACGGCACATGAGACCGCGATCGGCCCTCGTCTCGGCTTCCGGTTCGACGTCGCTGCCGTCGATTCGAACGGACGGCGAGCCGAGAAACCCGACCCTTAGTGCGTCATCCGGCGTCTCGATCGCGACGCGTCGCACGGCTGCGTGCACGCCTTCGGAGTCGAGCGCTTCTTGCACGCGCTCGCACGCGATGTCGGCGTTGGGACACCCCTCAAAGGTCAGAAACTCGATACGCATGGCAGTATCATCCGTGCAGTAATTGCTCGACGTGCTGATTTAATACGACCGGATCGAGGTGCGGTGCGCTCTTGACGCCGCCGAGTTGGTGCATCCAGTAGTCCGGCCGCGGCGGAAGAACGTCGTTCCAGCGCGAGCCGCGACTATACAGCAAGTACACATCCCATGCGGGGCCAGGAGTCTGCAGCACGCGTCCGTAGGCTTGGTCCAGCCAACCTTGCGCGTCCCAATACTGTCGAGCGCGCGAATCGGTCACTATCGCCATTCCAGTTGGAACGTGCTGACGCTGAGCGCCCAGTTGCGGAACCCAGACCACCAGCGGTGCGAGATCCTTGCTTGACTCATGCGCGAGAATCGTTTGTTGAACTTCGAGGGACCCCCGAAGACAGAACGCTCAAGTCGGGCTCACCAGCATCACGATGCGCACTTTGCCGGCATCGCGGTTAAACGTCGTCCGTAGTGGATCGCCGCCGATGGCTACGTCTTCGAAGCGCGCGTTCGTCGCGGTGCGAGCGCACCCACCGAGAGCGAAGCTCGCACACGTACCGATGAACGTCCGACGGTGCACAGTACTCCTTACTCGTTGAGAAGACCGTAGATCGCATAGGCGGTCGCCGCAAACCACAACGTCGCCGCGATCCACGTGAAGATTCGCGCGATGCGAACGCCCGTTGGAATCGGTGCGGTCGCGCCGCTTGCGACACATGCCGGCTTTCGATAGATCTGCCAGAAGCTAAAGCCGAGCATCGCAGCTGAGACAGCTAGCATCCAGGGCGTGTACGGCCGCAGGGCCGAGACGGCAATCAAGCCGCTCGACCCGAGAACCGTAAGGAAGAGCGGAGCGAGGGCCGGCCCGACGCAACATGCACTGGCGATTCCCGCGGTAACCGCGGCCCCGGAGCCAATCGTGGCCGCTCCAATCGCCTCTATCGGCCTCGAGCGTTTCACGGGACGATCCTCATGCAGTTGGCAACCTGCTCGGCGTTGTCCCCGGCAATTTCGCGGGCCAGCTCGATGACCACGCGAACGCGCGGATCGGCGACGCGGTACGCGATCGAGCGGCCACGCCGCTCCGTGGCAACGTAGCCGCACCACTTCAGACAGGCAAGATGATTGCTCACGCGGCTCTGCGGAGCACGCAAGTGCGCGACCATCTCGCCCACGGTGCGCGGACCATCGAGCAGATACCTTATGATACGCAATCGCGTGGGATCGCCGAGGCCGCGCATGAACTTGGCCAACACTTCGTCGGAGGGTGCGACTTCGGGTGCCTTTGCCCGCGCTGCGACCTTCGCCATGCAGTAATCATATCAGGATAACCTGATACGTCAACGGCGTCCCCGCGAAGGACCGTTTTCAGGGGCGAAGCGTTGCTAATCGAGGTTGGATCTCAGCGGAATGCGATTGAGAACGGTGCTCGGCTTTCCAGCGTTCGCTTTCGCAAGCGCCGCTCGGCATCTACGATCACGAAGGCAATACGAATGTGTACGCCAGCGTCAACCTCTTATTTCCCGATGGAAGCGACGTGGTGCTGTTAGGCAACACACAGTACGGTCAGTACGCGATCGATCGTTATACGATTGCATATAAGGTGCACAACGCCATACTTGGCCTGTCGCCCGTTAAAGTGTTTACGATTAAGGCGACGGAAAATATCACGCGCTGCCAGAATGAATGAGTTCAAAGGATCACTTCGCGGGATCGCTCCCCAAAAAGGCCGCGGACGGACCTTCTGGACTGCCTTCGCTTTCCTTGATGTCCATGCGCTCAATAAGGCCGTTTACGATGGTATAGACGTGGCATAGCTGAGTGTCCGACAAGACGTCGCCCTTCAAATTCCTTACAAGTTGATGAACCTTGACATCGATCTTGCCGGCCTCACCCTCGACTATTTCAAGTACGTCGACGCGAGGGTCGAACTCAGCCCACTGACGCGTCCAATAATCTCGGATTTCTTGTTTCCCGACGACTCGACCACCTTCGGAGGCCTTCGGCCAACTGACATGCTCGCTCATTAGTACGAGTGCGGCGTCAATGTCCCGCTGGTTGAAAGCATCGTACGCCCGAGAGATCAACTCTTGTGCAATCATGCTTTACATTTCCGCGTGCGCCGGAGTCTTCCGGCTGCGATAGGCCCCGGTGCAGCAACGAATCTTTCGGCGGAATTATTTTAGTAGACGTTCGGGCACGTCAGCAACGCGGATAGCACGGCGGCAGAGGAGGCGGCGGATACGGACCTTGCTGCTGCGGATATGGCTGCTGCGGATATTCCGAATATGAGGGTTGGCTGTATTGCTGTGAGACCTGCGTCTGGAGTACGCCGAGCGGTTTTGCCAGTGCAGCGTCGTCTCTGTATCTGCCGAATGTTGCCGGGTCGCTCTGGAACAGCGCAACGAGATCGGCTGCACGCTGGTCGTCACTTGGATGGTCGGAGTTTGGGCCACCTTGCTGCGCGGCATTCGGCGTTTGGCCGTGCAGCCGTAAGTTCCAAACCATGCCCCATGGATTGAACCCAGCCTTTGCGCAGGTGTAAGCGCCGGCGCGATCGGCATTGGTCTCTACCTGCCGCTCGTACGCAATAGCGTTGGGATCCCGCGGCGCGCGCCCGGCCTGCGTGGACTGGTAGACGGCGTACATGTCGTGGTGAATGTCGTGATTGACTTCATGGCAAATGACGCCCGCGAGCTCGTCGCGGTTCTTTAGAAATGAAAGCAGTCCGGCCGTTACGTACACATTGCCGCCGGGCATAGCGACCGCGTTGGGCATGGGGTCGTTGAGCAAAATGAAGCGGAATGGCGCAAAGTATTGCGGATTTGCAACCGATGCAATTGCATTTCCGATGGGATCGAGCGTCTGATAGAACGGCGACTGCGGTGGAACGATCTCACCGCGCTGCTCGTACTGCATGTAGCGCTGCTGCCCAATTTGCGTTTCCCAGATCTGCTGCTCGTATGTCGTTTGGGAGCGCGCCGCTTGCGGCCACAAACATCCGGCAAGGAAAACGGCGATGAGCCCTCGCCGATGGACGTGGAAGGTCAGGCTATTCATGTTCCTTAGCAGCATAGACGTAAACTGCGAGAAATCGCCACGCAAGGCTAAGAAACAGATGAGATTCTGAGGCGAAGGCCGCCGGAGACTACCGGCCCCTCGGCGTCTAACCGCCCCGGCGCGCTGCGCGCCGCCAATGCAAAGTACGTTTTGCCGGCGAATAAAACTTAGTGAATTCAGCGTGGGCGCCGTTTAAGTACAAGGCCTTCGCGGTCATTTGGACCGCGACGGTCGTTTCGAATATCGGTGGATGGATGTATTCGGCAGCCGCGGGCTGGCTCATGACCGATCTCACGAGCGATCCCTTTCTCGTCTCGCTCGTGCAGGTCGCAACCACGCTGCCCATGCTCATGTTTGCCCTTCCAGCGGGTGCCTCACCGATATCTTGGATCGGCGCAGGCTGCTGATCGCGGGAGAGGCAGCCAATACGATTCTTCCCGCGATCTTTGCCGGGATGGTCTGGACTCATCACGTTTCTCCGACGTCACTCTTACTTTTTATGTTTCTCATCGGCGTCTTCGGCACACTTACGTCACCGGGATGGCAGGCCGTCACACCGG
>DASRSM010000195.1:0-35042 GCA_035656415.1 Vulcanimicrobiaceae bacterium
GAGTTGGCCGGCGTACTCGTGATGGTCGTAAGTCCGCGCAACACCAGCCCGCAATGTTTCGCGTGCAAGTACGTCGACAAGCGCAACCGGCGATCGCAGGCGGAGTTCGCGTGCGTACGATGCGGAGAGCTCGATCATGCCGACGTCAACGCGGCCAAGAATATCGCGTATCGGGCAGCCGTCAACCTGCCTCTAGTCTCGATGCTGGTTCTCATGCGGGAGCTGGCCTCAGGGACAAGCTCCGCCCTTGGGGGCGGAGTAGCTTGACTCTATCGCGCGTTAGTCGCATCCGGACGGGAGTCCTCGCCCTGCCTGCTTAACCTGTCTCCATGAATAGGCGCTTGGGAATCGTCATGGCCGCCTGCGCTTACGCGCTGGTTGTCGCCTGTGCCCTGCCGTCGCTCGCCGGCGACGACAAACAGCTGCAAAACGTCAAAGGGAGCGTCTCGTATCAGGCTCCCAATAAAACCCCCGTTCCGGTGGGCGTAAACGCCATCGTCGGCGTGAACGATCAGTACACCGCGATTACGGGCAACGAGTCGCTCGGCGCGATCAGTCTGCCCGACAGCTCGCAAGTGATGGTGGGCTCGGATTCCAAAGTGCAGCTCGCTCTCTTCAATCAAACCAATATCGCCAACGCGAAGTTCGTCTTATACGACGGAAAAGTGCGGTTCGCCGTACGCCATCCGCAGGGCGCGCAAGCGAACTATACGTTTACGACGGCGACCGGTTCGGTTGCGGTGCGCGGCACGCAAGGTGACATTTCGTACGACGACAAGGGCAACATGCGCGTGAACGTCTACGAGTTATGCGACAAGAACTTGCCGGTCCGCGTTACGTTCAAAAACGGTCAAGTCCTCAGCGTGCTCGCCGGCCAATCGCTGGCCGCGCAGCTCGTCAACGGCATCGTACGCGCTCAGGTTCAGCAGCTCACGCAGCAGTTGATCAATCAGTTCTCGCCCGAGTTCGGCGTCCCGACGAGCTGGGATGAAGCGCAGGGCCGGGTCGTCGCCTACGCGCAGACGCAAGTGAACAGCGTCACCAATCAGATTCCGGGCAGCAATCTCGTCCCGGGTGGTGTAAACGTCGGCGGTCTGTTCGGCCACAAGAAGTCGACGCCGTCACCGTCGCCGGCCCCAACCCCGGCAACCTGCCACTAGGATAGGGGGCACCGGCAATGGCGGTACTTCTCGTCGTAGTCGCCGCCATCGCCATTGGGGCAGCGGTCTACGCGTCGATCTTCTTTCGGCGCTACATGACCGAACGAGAAGAGCGCCGGCGCGTCGTCGCGCTCTTTTCTCGTTACGTACCGCCGCCGGTCGTAGAAGAGCTGCTCGCGCGCAACGACCCGCGCCTATTTACCGCGCGCGAGTACTACGCGACGATTCTCTGCTGCCGCATTCATAACTTCGCACTTTTTGCCGAAGATCTGACGCCGGAAGAAACGCTCGCGTATCTCAACGAGTTTTATACGATCGCGGGCAAAGCGGTGCAGCGGCATCAGGGCATGATCGAGTCGCTACGCGGCGATAGCGTCAGGGCGATCTTCGGCGTATTGCTCGACGAAACGTTTCAAGAGGAGCGCGCGTTGCGCGCCGCGCTCGACATCATGCGCATGGTCAAAGCGATGGAAGCGCGTTGGCAGTCGCAAGACCGTCGCGCGTTCACCGTCGGAATCGGCGTCAACTCGGGAAAGATCGTTGCGGGCGATACGGGTTTTCAGAACCGGCGGGAGTTCGCAGTGATCGGCAATCCGGCCGACGTCGCGATGCGCCTCGAAGACGCATCGGAAGAACTCAACGCAACGATCGTCGCCTCGCAGACGACGTTCGATCCGGTGCGCGAGACGTTTGTAGGCGTGCCGACCTCGTCGCTGCCGCTGCGCGGCTTACGCCGTTTGCAGAATGCCTACGTCATTCGCGGTTTGAGTAAACGCAGCAAGGACGATCGGCTTACGCTGCCGTCGCAGAACGCGTTCAAGCGAACGGTCGTGCAGCCCGAAGAACCCGTGGAACGGCAAGCGCCGCGTCCCGCGCCCGAACCGTCGCGCGTCGATGCGGCGCCTGCGCCGCCGAACGCCGTCGATAAACGCGTCAAAGATCCGGTTATCGTCGAACGTCCGTCCTTCAAAGGCATCGATCCGCCGCGCGTACCCGTCCGGTTTTCGAGTCTCGACGACGCCGAGCCCGCACTTCCCGAACCGCCCGTGGTCGGAACGTACGAAGACGAAAACGGTCCGCCGATCCAGCTTCCGCCTTAGCGGTCGACCGGAACGCCCCCGCATAGCACGACGTCGCGGTGCGGGCCGATGCCGATGCTCGAGAAGAACGCTCCGGCGTTCGTATTGTAACCCGGGCATGCGACGAAGTTCGGATCGGCCTTTTGCTCGAGCCGCACGCGCGGATTGACCGCCGCGACCGCCCACACGCCTTCGTCGCCTCGCTGCAGCAGCACGCTGGTTGGCGTATCGCGCACCGCGACGGCGCGGCTATAGGCGCTCCAATCGACGATGAACGGCCAGCGTCCCGGCCGCAGCGCCGTGTCGTTAAAGATGAAAAGCATAACGACCAGCGCGCACGGCACCATCCACGGTGCCCATCGCGGACGGCGAAGAACGCCGAACGCGGCGGCGATCGCCGAGCAGGCGAGTAAGGGTGCCGTGTAATGCGTCCCGATGCGGCTCGGTTCGTATGGATTGTGCTGCGCGAAGACGATTTCGGCGAACAGCGGAACCGCGAGAACGAGCCAGCGCCCGACGAGGAGCGGCGTGAAAGCGAACGGCGCCAGAAGCAACGCTATCAGCGTCAGTTTTCCGCCGATATCTTCAATCGCAAACGCGTAAGCGGGAGCGTTCGAATGACCGCCGATCAATCGCTCGATGCCCCAAAAGGCCGCCGCATTGGCGGCGGCCAAGCCGAATGCCGCCGCGCCGAGCTTACGGTCCCAAAACACGAAACACGCCGCCGCGAACCACGCCACGAAGAGCATCTCGTCTTCTTTGACGCCCATTAAGAGTTGCACGCAAACGAGCGCCGGCCACAGCGCTCGGCGCCGCACAAAGAGCGCTGCGCTGAAGGCGAGTACCGGCACGAAGACGTTTTCGGAAAAGTTATCGTACGTAAAACCTTGAACCGACGGCGACAGTAAATACGCGATCGCGAGTAGATTGGCGACCTTCGGCGCGACGCCGATCTCGCGCGCAAACAGAACCAGCGGAATCGCCGCCGAGCCGACGATCAGCACCTGCGCGACGATCAGCGCTTCGCCGCGCGGAAAGAGCGCGATCAGCGGTACGAGCGCGAACAATATCCACGAATCGTGTACCTGAAAGTGCGGACGCCACTCGCCGAAGTTCCACGACGATCCATGACGCAGGTTGGAGATCGTTTGTAGGAACGTGCCCATGTCGGCACCGTAACGCAGCGCGTAGAACTTATTGAGATCCAGCCCGATGTAGACGACGGCAAAAATCGCCACCGCCCAGTATGCCGGACGCATATCGACGAGTGCCTTCATCAGCCTATTGCTTCGCTAGCGCCTCGACGATTTTTGGGAGCGTCTCGGCTGCGGTGCCGCGCAGCGCGCAGTCGACACTCTCGCTGATCGCCGTCGCTTCGGGATTGATTTCCGCGACGAAGGCCGACCGGTTATAATGGGTCGCGAGCGCGGCGGCGGGATACACGACGGCGCTCGTTCCGATCACGAGAATCACGTCGGCAGCCGAAGCGGCGGCTTGCGCACGTTCCCACGCCGAGCGCGGCAACGCTTCACCAAACCAAACGATATCGGGACGCATGCGTCCGCCGCACGCGTGCTCGATCTCATCTAAGGGTATTCCGGACGCATCGAGTGGACGGCGCTCGTCGCAACGATCGCAGCGCGCCTCGCGCAAGTTTCCGTGCAGTTCGATGAGGTTGCTCGATCCCGCGCGCAGGTGCAGCGAATCGACGTTCTGCGTCGCGAGCGCGAACGTGCGCGTCATCGTCTCGAGCTTTGCCAGCGCGTAGTGCCCCAAATTCGGACGCGCGCGACGGTGTGCGGCGAGGCGCTCGTTGTACCACGTCCACACCAAAACGGGGTCGCGAGCGAACCCCTCGGGCGACGCGAGCTCTTCCACGCGATGCGTCCGCCACAAGCCCCCGACGCCGCGAAACGTCGGCAAGCCGCTCTCGGCGGAAATTCCCGAACCCGTGAGCGCGAAGACCGAGCAGGCGGCGCGCAGCCGTTCGAGCAGATCCTCCATGGCCGGCCGTTTCGCCGCGCCGAGCCGCAAACAATCCATCGGTGCCCGACCGCCGTTAAAGGAAGATGGGACCATACCGAAGCGAAGCCTATCGAGGTGACCGATGATGCCGGCGCGCTCGTCGCACGAGTAAAGGCGCGCGACGTGCGAGCCTTCGAGGCGCTCTACGACGCGCATCATCGGATCGTGTATGGCGTTGCGCTGCGGATCCTCGGTGACGCTCACGGCGCCGAGGACGTTTTGCAAACCGTGTTTTTGAAGTTATGGAACTCGCCCGAGCTTTTTCGCGGCGGGAACTTCGGGGCTTGGATCGTGAGGGTGACTCGTAATCGCGCGCTCGACGTGCTGCGCAGCCGAACGACGCGCAACGAGGGCGACTTGCCCGAAACACTTCCCGAAGGAGAGGTCCTCGAAGACGTCGCGTTTTCGCACATCGACGCGGCGCGCGTTCGCGCTGCGCTCGCCGGCTTACCGGACGAGCAGCGAAAACCGATCGAGATGGGATTTTTTGACGGCATCACGCATGAAGAGATTGCGCGGCGCTGCAATATCCCGCTCGGCACGATCAAGACCCGGATTCGCTCGGGATTGCGCAAACTGCGCGAAGCGCTCGACCAGAAGGTGATCGCATGAACGAACGCGCCGATCACGAGATGCTCGACGAAGTCGCGGTCTACGCTCTCGGAGCGCTGCCGCCGGCCGATGCCGCACGCGTTCGCGCGCACATCGCGTCGTGTCCGCAATGCCAAGAAGAGTACAACCGCCTGCGCTCGACCGCTTCGCTCGTAGGATTGTCCGCCGAAACCATCGGCGACGCCCGCGACTGCCCAAGCACGCTCCTCAAACCGCGCATCATGCGCGAGATCGCCAAACGGTCGGCCCCGGCGCGTGACGCCGGACCGAAGATGTGGCCCGCCTACCTCGTAGCGGCGGCGTGTCTCGCGATCGCGATCGTCTCGTCGATGGCGAATATTTCGCTGAACGCACAAAACCGGCAAATGCAGGCGCAGCTGTCGCGCAGCGCCGACGGTTCGAAGAAACTCGCGCAGACGCTCAATCAAACGCGTACGACGATCGCCGATCTGCTCAGCAGCGACGCGAAGCACTATGACGTCGAGGGCGGCCAGATCGTCACGCGCGGCAGCCACGTCTACATCGCGATGCATTCGCTGCCACAGCCGCCGCGCGGAAAAGTGTACCAAAGTTGGACGCTCGCAAAAGGCGCGAAGAAGGTCGCCCCGTCGGACACGTTCGTGCCGGATTCCAACGGCGTCGCGGTCCTTCCGCTGCCCGTGGACGCTCGCGCGACGGCGGCCGTAGCGATCAGCGTAGAGCCCGAGGGCGGGAGCAAGCAGCCCACCAGCAAGCCGATCGCCGTCGTTCCGCTGACGTGAGCCGAACGGCCACGAGCATTCGCATCGAGCCCTTTTCCGCGAAAAACGAACGCGCCGCTCTGGCGTACCTCTCGCGCACGCCCTACGTCAACGTTTTCGTTACCTATCTAGCGCTCTTCGATCTCGCGCCGATAACGCGGCAACGGTTGCGGGTTGCTTACGACGGCGAGCGCGTCTGCGGCGCGGCATATTTCGGACGACAGCTCGCGCTTGCGTGCGATGCAGGTGCAGTAGACGCGTTTGCGTTGGAAGCTCGGCGCCACCGCGGGCAACGCATGATCATCGGCGAGCGCGACATCGTGCTCGGCTTTTGGAAGCTGGTGCGCGGATGGTATTCAAAGCCGCGGCTCGTCCGCGACCGTCAGTTCGTCATGGCCGTCGACCGCGGGACGCTCCAACGATTTGAGAGCGACGGCGTCGCCGTGCGGCAGGCGCGGCCCAGCGAGTGGCCGGACGTTGCGAACGGTTCGGCCGGGTTGATCGAACAGGAGCTCGACTACGATCCCCGGACCGCGTCGGGCGACTTCCATGCGAACGTTCGCGAAATGATCGAGCGAAATCTGTGGTGGATCGGCGAAAGCGAAGGGCGTTTGTGCTTCTTCTGCAACGTCGGACCGTGGTGTCACAAAACCGCGCAGCTTCAAGGGATTTGGACGCCGCCGGAGCTCCGCGGGCGCGGCTTAGCGACGGCGAGCTTTTCGGCGATTTGCGACCGCCTGCTGGAACATTCGCCGACGTTGTCGCTCTACGTCAACGATTTCAACCAAAATGCGATCGCACTCTACGAACGCGTAGGTTTCCGGCACGTTGCCGACTTTCAGACGATCTTGTTCTAGAATCGTTTTTCGACGTTTTGTACGCCTGACTCGACGGCTTCCTCGCCGCGCCGTACCACATTGACGATCCAATGAATCGTCGCGTACACGCCGATGATCGCAAAGACGAACACGACGACGAGAAACCAAGCGGCGGTCTCGGCGATGCGAACGAAAACGTGCTCCATAGTTCTTCTCCTTCGGCTTAAACGATGCGCCGTCCCAGCGGACGGCCGGTAAGCGACGCCGCCAGCTCGTTGGCGTTGCGTGCGACGATGGCGTAGATCGACAATTGCGGGTTGACGCCCAAGCTGGTAGGAAACATCGATCCGTCAAAGACGTAAAGATTTCCCGCCGAGTGATGACGGCCGTTTCCGGCGATGACGGCGCCGTGCTCGTCGTTGCCCATCGCGCAGCCTCCCATCACGTGCGCGCTCACGACGCGGCACCGCATGATTTCCATCGGCAGTTCCGCAATGGCCGCCTTTGCCTCGCTCCAGCTGCGGTACGGTACCGCCGATTCGTGGAGCGGCATAACCGTTTTCGCTCCGGCCGCGAACTGAATCTCGGCCATCGTCAGCAACGCGCGGCGCATTCCATCCCACACGTACGGCGTGATTTCGTAATCGAGCTGCGGCGTGTGGTCGTGCCGCAGCTCGACCGCACCGCCTTGGCTCGCGAAGGTGAAGCCGTCGCGCATCAGCGCGATGATCACTTGTGTGTTCGCCAAACCCGCCAGCCTCGCCGAGCCGGTGGTGCCGAATCCCGTCATCGTTACCGCCGCCAGCAGCGGGTGAATCGGCGGCACCTCGAGTTTGTATCCGATCGGCCCGTCGATCGGCTGCGTATAAAGAAAGTGATCCGAGTAGATGGATTGCGGCGCTCCCGAAAAGCCGTCAACCGGTTCCGGCATGAGCGCCGCCGACAACACCACCGGATGCAAAAACGTTCGCAGACCTAAACGGCGATGCGCGTTGGGCATATGGCTGCGCAGCAGCAGCGCCGGCGTGTTGATCGCTCCGCCGGCGGCAACGTACGCGCGCGCTTTAACGGTAATCTGATAGGGGCGATTGCGTTGGTCGCTCGCCTCGAGTGCGCTGCAGACCAGTCCCGAGACGTCGTCGCCGCTAAGCGTAAAATGTTCCGCGCGCGCGTGGTGCACCAGCACCGCACCGCGATCGAGGGCGGCGGGAATGGTGGTGACGAGCATGGATTGCTTCGCGTTCGTCGGACAACCAAGCCCACAATACCCCAGGTTCCAGCAGCCTTTGACGTTGCGCGGAATCACCGCCGTCGGGATGCCGAGCTTCTGCGCACCTCGGCGCAAGACGGCGTTGTTTTCGTTGGGCGAAACGTCCCACGGATGAATCGAAAGGCGGCGTTCGACGAGTTCGAACCAAGGAGCCAGAAATTCCGGCGTGTACGTCGCGAGCCCGTAACGATCGCGCCAGTACGCCAGCGTCTCGGGCGGCGTTCGAAAGCTGCTCGTCCAGTTGACCGTCGTCGATCCCCCGACATTACGGCCTTGAAGGATCGTTATGCCTCGATCTTTGGTTTGCCGCGCGGCCGACCCTTGATACAGCGAGGGATACGCTTCGCGTTCGAGCATGTGAAAATCGCTCGAGCTGCGCAGCGGTCCTTCCTCGATCATGACGACGCGTAAGCCGGCTTCGCTGAGAATCTCCGCCGTCATTCCACCGCCCGCACCGGTGCCGACGATAACGGCATCGGCTTCGAGATTCACGTCGTGGTCGATCGCCGACGCGTCGATGACGTGCCAGCCGCGCCGTAAGCCTTCGACGATCGGATCGGGAATGGCGGTCGTCATACCGCCGGCGGCCCTGGATAACCGACGCGCGCCCACGACGCAGCGTTGCCGTACCACGACGCCATCAGGAGCTGATGCAACGCCTGATAGCCGCTGCGAAAGAGTTCGACGTTGCTAAAGCGCCAGCGCGCGAGAAAGTCCGATACTGCGCTCGCTCCTGCGTTTTCCCACGAACTCCAAATACCCGCGGCGAACGCGCGCGTTACGGGAAAGCGCAGCATCCCGAACAGCTGTCCGATTTCGGATTGCACGTTGGGGGGCAAACCGTCGATAGCAATATCGACGCCGCGCACGACTTGTACCATGGCCACGCCGTGCGCCGCCGCGTCGGTTGGCAACGCGCCCGCGAGCATTACGGCACCGATTGCGGCCACGAGTTCGCGATCGCCGCTGGTAAGCGCGCGATACGTGTATCCCGGATCGTCGAACCGTCCCGATGCGCTTCCCGGGCGCGCGCAGCCGCCGAGCGCGAGCAGCGCCAACCCACCAAGGCCGGTATGAATCAGTTCGCGGCGAGTGAGGCGCGCCACTAGTGAGAACCGCCTCTCGCGGTTAGCGCACCCGCGGGTCTGGAAAGCACTCGGTCGAGCATCCGCTCCATCTCGGCCGTCGAGGCGCTCCGACCCTTCTCGAACTTCGAATCGAAGAGGCTGCCGAGGTGCGCGCGCAATTCGCGCTCGCGATTGCTCGATTCGGCCCGCGAGAGTGCCGTGCGCGGAAGCTTGTGCTTTTGCCGCACGGCCTCTGCGATTCCAAATAACTCGGCCGCTCCTTCGAACGCAGCGCAGTCGCACGCAAAGAGAAAGGCTGTTTCGTAAAGATCAATGGAATTCCGAATCGTCGGTTCGCGCCGCAGCCGCTCGCGGGCCGCTATGAGCGTTGCACGGCAGAGCTCGATCTCTCCACGTTCGAGTCGCGCATGGGCGATATGAATAAGCTGAACCGTGGCTTGCGCGACGTTGCCCAATCGCTCGAAGATGATGAGGCTCTCGTTGGCATGGGCAAGGGCTTGCTCGTAATCGCCGTCGATAATGGCGATCGCGGCCAAGTTCGATAGCGCGATGCCCGTCTGCGACGAGACTCCCAGTTCGCGAAAGAGCGTTAGACTCTCCATGAAGAGCGCGCGAGCGCCTGCAACGTCCGACAGCGTTTCCGTCGCGAGTGCTCCCAGGTTCGAGAGGACGATGGCGACGCCGCGCCGGTCGCCGGCTTTACGGTATTCTTTGAGCGCGCTCTGAAACAAGCTCTTCGCACGGGTCGCCTCACCCATGTGAAAACGCGCGGTAGCCAGACCGTTGAGCGCACGCGCGAGCGCAGATGCATCGTGACCGCGTTCGTGGTACCCGACCAGCCGCTCGCTGAGATCCGCAAGGCGGACCATATCGCCTCGAAAATGTGCGATCGCCGCCGCAGCCGCCAAGAGCTGCGCGACTTGCGGCCCCATCGGCAACCCGGCCGCAAGCCCGATGTCGGTCCAATGACGGCCTTCGGCGAGTCGTCCGGTTTCGACCCAAAAGCGGTGCAGCGCGACGACGATGTTCGCGCCGGCGGCAATGTCGACGCGACGATTGAGCGCGTATTCCAGCGCGCCGTCGAGGTTTTCGACCTCGGCGCCGGCTTCGTCAATCCCGGCTTCGATGTTGCCGCTCTCGATTCGCGCCGAAGCGCGTTCCGCCACCGCGCGAAAATACCTAATGAAGCGCCACTGAATGGCCGCTCGCTCTAAACGTTCGCGTAGAACCTCGCGGCCGTAGTTTCGCGCGCTGTCTACGACGAGATATCGCGCGGTCTCTCCCGAATCGAAGCGCTTCACAAGATTCGCGACGACGAGCTCGTCGAGCGCGTCGGTCACGTCCCATGGCTCCAAATCGCCGCCCGAGCAAATGTCACGTGCCGCTCCGGCCGTAAAAAGCGATGGAAACACCGATAGACGTTCGAAGAGCCGGCGCGCGCTTTCGCCGAGCTGCTCGTAACTCGATCGCACGAGCCCGTCGATCGACGTGTCCGTGTTCTCGCGTTGGAGGACGCCGAGAACGTGCTCGAGAGGCATCGCACGAACGCGTGGCGCGATGAGCTCGATCGCCAGCGGTACGTTTTCGAGAATCGTGCAGATTCTTTCGATTGTCTGACGGTCTTCGCTCGCCTCGAAGCTCTTGTCTGCGATTTGAGCGCGATCGACGAAGAGCGCGACCGCATCGGCGAGCACAGGGGGCTGCAGTTCGAAGATCTCGCCCCCGGTTGCCGGCGGCTCTCGGCTGGTCGTCAAAATAGCGACGTCCGGCGCGCCGCTCGCGATCGCTTCGCACAGCGACGCGGCGTGCGGCCCGATCTCGCCGCAGTCGTCGAAGATCAACAGCATGTTGCGGTCTTTGAGCGCATCGATGAGCGTCTCGCGCGGCGAAAGGTCGGCGCTTTGCGGGACGCGCAGCGCGCCTAAAACCGCTTCGTCAAGAGAGGCGCCGGCGACGACGCCGCAGTCGATCAGCCAGGTGCCGTCCGGATAGGCGTAAAGACGGCGTTGCGCGGCCGCGACCGCAATGCGCGTCTTCCCGATGCCTTTTTTCCCCGCCAGCGCAACGATGCGCGAACGTTTGATTGCCTCGTTGAGGGCCGCGATCTCCGCCCCACGGCCCATCAGCGCCGTCGCTTGAGAACGAATGTTGGTGCGCGCAGCGGGGTGTTGCAACGTCGCGGCAGCACCGCCAAGCGAGTCGACGTGAATTCGGTCGCGTCCCGCCGTCTTTGCCGCATAGAGCGCGCGGTCGGCAGCTTTGAGCAGCGTCTGCGGGTCGGCGATCGCGAGCGCCTTGCATCCGGCGACGCCGATGCTGGTCGTAACGCGTCCCAGCGGCGACTCCGCGTGCGGAACGTCGAGCGCACGCACGGCATTGAGCACGCGTTCGGCGACGACCGCCGCACCCGACGCGTCGGTTTGCCAGAGAATCGCCGTAAACTCTTCGCCGCCGTAACGAGCCAGCAGGTCGCTCTCGCGAACGATGCACGATTGTGCGGCCTGTGCCACGTGATTGAGGCACGCGTCGCCCGCGACGTGTCCGTAGGTGTCGTTGAAGCGCTTGAACCAATCGACGTCCATGACGAGAACCGAAAGCACGCCGTCTTCGCGCTGCGCCCGCGTCCAATCTTCGTGCAGACGCTGATCGAAAGCGCGCCGGCTGGCGACGCCGGTCAGCGAGTCGCGCGAGGCGACCGATTGCAGCGCTTCCTTCTCACCGCGCATCGTTTCGGCTTCCACGGCGACGGCGACGTAAAGCGCACACGTCTCGATCAAGTGTAAGTCGTCCGGCGAGTACGCACATTGTTCGGTGGTCTGAACCGAAATCACGCCGATGGTCTCGTTGCCGAATCGCAGCGGAACGAACATGGCACTCTGCGACTCGTCGTCCTTGACCTCTTTGAGGGGGATGATCGGGCCGCGAATCTCGTTGCGCGAACGCAGGAAGATCGGCTGGCCGGTTTCGATGACCCGCTGCGTTTGCGATTCGGGGCTGACCTTACGGCCGCTTTGCGGATTGTGTACAGCGCTTCCGTGGTCGTAAGCGAAGTCGATGAAGACGCCGTCGCGGCGCTTGATCGCAATATAAACGACCGATGCTTCGATAAACTTTGCGAGCATCAGGCAAAAGCGTTCGAACGTCTCGGATAAGCCCGAGCCGGTTGATAGGATCTCGGCGGTTTGCCGCACGATCTCCAAATTGCGTTCGTTACGATTCATAGACGGGATCTAGACCTCTTAGTATGTTCGGCACGGCGGAGGGGCTGCCCTCATCCCGAAAGAGAGCGCCCATGCCGGATCCTCGACGTGCGTCCCAGCCATGGATCCTAGCTGCCGCGATACTCGGGTCCAGCCTCGTCTTTATCGACAGCACGGTCGTCTCGATCGCGCTGCCCGTACTGCAAGACACGTTTCACGCGTCCGCGTCGGCCGCGCAGTGGGTCGTGGAGTCCTACACGTTGGTGCTCGGGGCGCTGATGCTGCTCAGCGGCGCGCTCGGCGACCGGTACGGCCGCCGCCTCCTTTTTATATCGGGCGTCGTTGTCTTCGCGATCGGTTCGGTACTGTGCGGACTGTCAAACTCGATGGCAGAGCTGATCGCGGCACGCGTTTTGCAAGGCATCGGCGGAACGATGCTCGCCCCGGCAAGCCTGGCGCTCATCGGCGCCTGCTTCGAGGGCGCTGACCGAGGCAAGGCGATCGGAACGTGGTCGGGGCTCACCTCAGTGGCAAGCGCGATCGGTCCCGTTGCCGGCGGCGCGATCATCGATCACCTCGGTTGGCGCTGGGCATTTTTCATTAATATTCCAATCGCGCTTGCGGTCGTGCTAATCGCGCTGCGGCACGTCCCGGAAAGTCGAGATGAAGGCGAACGCGGCACGCCGGACATCGCCGGATCGCTGCTCATCACCGGCGGTCTTGCGGGGATCGTCTATGCGTTCGTCGCTTCGGGCCAAGACGGTTGGAACGCCGCGACGATTGCCGCGTTGTGCGCCGGCGCGCTCGCGCTCGCCGCATTCGTGCTTTTCGAAAGCAAAGCCGCTGACCCGATCCTTCCGCTGAAGCTTTTTGCGCGCCGCGACTTCACCGGCATCAACGTGATGACGCTGCTGATTTACGGTGCATTGAGCGGATTGTTCTACTTTCTCCCGTTCGTGATGATTCAAGTCGACGGCTACACGGCAACGGTCACGGGCGCCGCGATGTTGCCGTTCATCGTCTTGATGGTGTTGCTGTCGCGCTTCTCAGGCGCTCTCGCATATCGCATCGGTCCGCGCACGGTACTCGTCACAGGATCGGTGATAACGACGTGCGGGTTCGCGCTCTTCGGAATACTGCACGACCTCCATTATTGGAACGGGATTTTTCCGGCGATCACCATGGTCGCTCTCGGGATGGGATTCACGGTCGCGCCCCTGACGGCTACGCTGCTCGAATCGGTGCCCGAGGAACACGTCGGACTGGCGTCGGGCATCAACAACGCGACCTCGCGCGTCGCGGGTTTGCTGGCAATCGCCGTCTTCGGCGCACTATTGAGCGGCGTGTTTTACGCACGGTTGGGTTCGCAGTCGGCATCCTTATCGCCGCAGCAGCGCCGAGACGTCGCCGCGCAACGCAGTCAGCTCGCGGCAGCGCGACTGCACGATCCCGCAGAGACTGCCGTCGTGCACCGCGCGTACGTCGACGGATTTCGCACCGTCGCTTACGCCTCGGCGGCGCTGACGCTCTTATCGGCCGCCGTCGCCGCGCTGACGCTGCCGAAGACGCGTCGCACGTGAGCGACGTGACCCTGCGCACCGCGACGGCGGACGACGCCCAGGGTCTCGTTGCGTTGATGAAGGGCGTCGCGATCGAAGGGCGTTGGATCCGCACCCAATGGCCATTTGACGAAGCGGAGCGCGTAGAGCGATTTTCCGGGACGATCGGCGGTGGCCTCGTGCTCTGCATCGTCGCCGAGCGCTACGGGAGAATCGTCGGACAGATTTCGCTGTTTCCGTCGGACGACGTCGCGGAGTTCGGAATGTTCGTCGAGCCTAGCGAGCGCGCACGCGGGTTGGGGCGACGGCTGATGGATGCCGGCGAGGCGCTCGCACGAGAGCGCGGCTTTGTCGGGATGGAGCTCGAGGTCTACGCGCACAACGAAGCAGCGATTGCGTTGTACCGCAGCGCGGGATTCGAAGAGTTCGGCGACCGCTTTCCGGAGCTGCGCACCTCAGGAGAGCTCTACGACGTGGTGCGAATGCGAAAGGCTATCGCCAAATCCCCGAAATCGTAGTGGCCTGGCAATCCTTGGCGATGCACGGTAAACCGAAGAACGATTCGATCGTGCGCAGCACGCCGTAATGGTCGACGTATTGGCCGCGCTTCGAACCGGGTTTGACCATCGGACCGACGAGGATCGTCGCGATGCGGTTCCCGCCGTTGTCGGGCTCGGCTTCGTCCCACGTAACGATCAGCAGTCCGTCGTGCTTCGCATTCCACGCGATAATCGGCGGAAGATTTTCGGATAACCAGCGGTCGCCACGGTGCGTGCTGCAGTCGTGCATGTCGTTGCACAAGTTCGGGTCGACGAAGCTGACCTCGGGCATCTTGCGCACCGGCAGTCCGCGATAGACGAGATTCGAACTCGGCGGGACGTTCGTGAAGTTGACCCATGGCGCGTGCTTGCGCGCGTACACGCTGTCCTCGAAACAGCCCTCGTATCCGTCGTGCGGCAGCGACTCGCTCCATCCCACGAAGCGCTTTCCCGCGGCCGCGAGCTCGGAGGCGAGATTGGCCGACGAGAACGTCAGCGGGCACGCGTCGGAGTCGACGCCCAGCGTAGAGCCTGCAAAGAGCGCGAGGTAATTCGGCTCGCTGGGATGCGCGACGGCTCGGCTATTGCTCAACAGCGCGCCTTGCGGAATGAGCGTGTCGTTAATGTAAGGAGCGTCGTCGTTTCCGACGATGGTCCCGTAGTTCCGGTTTTCCATCACGACGACGGTGACGTACGAAACCTGCGGAAGCGCCGGTGACGCGTTTGCCAACAGCGCGGAGAGCATCAGCCCGAACAGCATCCTGACTCCTATTTCATCGTGAGCGGACGATAGCGCAGCCGGTGCGGCTTAGCCGCCTCCTCGCCCAACCGTTTGCGCTTGTCGGTCTCGTATTCCTGATAGTTACCTTCGAAGAACGCGACGCGCGAATCGCCCTCGAACGCGAGAATGTGCGTCGCGACGCGGTCGAGGAACCAGCGGTCGTGGCTCGTTACGAGCACGGTGCCCGCGAACTCCGAGAGCGCGTCTTCGAGCGCGCGCATCGTTTCGACGTCGAGATCGTTGTTCGGCTCGTCGAGCAGCAACACGTTCGCTCCGCTCAAGAGCGCCTTTGCGAGGTGCAGCCGGCCGCGCTCGCCGCCGGACAGGGCGTCGACGGACTTCTGCTGATCCCCACCTTTGAAGTTGAAGCGACCGAGATACGCGCGTGCCGGCATCTCGAACTTCCCGACTTTGACGAGATCGAGACCGCCGCTGACCTCTTCGAAGACGGTTTTGTGACCCAACGCTTCCCGGCTTTGTTCGACGACGGCGAGCTTCACGGTGGGACCGATGAGGATTTCACCGGAGTCGGGTTTCTGTTGTCCGGCAATCATGCGGAAGAGCGTCGTCTTTCCGGCGCCGTTGGGACCGATGATACCGACGATCGCACCGGGCGGTATGACGAACGACACGTTTTCCATCAGCAGCCGGTCGCCGAACGCTTTCGTTACGTCGCGTAATTCGATCACACTTTCGCCGAGCCGATCGGCCACGGGGATGAAGATTTCTTGCGTTTCGTTGCGGCGCTGGTACTCGTAGCTCGACAACTCTTCGAAGCGCGCGATGCGGCTCTTACTCTTGGTTTGACGTCCCTTCGCGCCGGCACGCACCCATTCGAGTTCGCGTTTGAGCGCCTTCCGGCGCGCCGATTCGGCCGCTTCTTCTTGCGCGAGCCGATCTTGTTTTTGATCGAGCCACGAGCTGTAGTTGCCCTTCCACGGAATTCCGCGCCCGCGGTCGAGCTCGAGGATCCACTCCGCCGCGTTGTCGAGGAAGTACCGATCGTGCGTGACCGCAACGACCGTCCCGGGGAAGCGCGATAAAAACTGCTCGAGCCATTCGACGCTCTCGGCGTCGAGGTGGTTCGTCGGTTCGTCCAACAGCAACATGTCCGGCTTGGAAAGCAACAACCGGCAAAGCGCGACCCGGCGTTTTTCACCGCCCGACAACGGACCGACTTTTGTGTCCCACGGCGGCAAACGCAGCGCGTCTGCGGCGATTTCGAGCTGAGCCTCGAGATCGTCGGCACCTTCGGCGAAGAGAATGGCTTCGAGTTTCGCCTGCTCTTCGGCAAGCTTTTCGAAATCGGCATCCGGTTCGCCGTACGCTGCAAAGACTTCGTCGAGCCGCTTGCGCGCCTCGAACAGCGACGACAGCCCTTCCACGACCGTTTCGCGCACGGTTTTTTCGGGATCGAGTTTGGGCTCTTGCTCCAGAAATCCGATCGTGATGCCCGGCATCGGTTTGGCTTCCCCGTCGATCTCGGTATCGACACCGGCCATGATGCGCAGCAACGTCGATTTCCCAGCGCCGTTGAGGCCGAGAATCCCGATCTTCGCGCCGGGGAAGAAGCTCAGCGAGATGTCTTTGAGAATTTGGCGCTTGGGCGGGACGATTTTGCCGACCCGGTACATGCTATAGACGAACGACACGCCCCGCTCTTTCTAGCGAGGCTCCGCCGGCCCTGGTATAATAGCCGTCGTATGGACGCTGCCGCTCAATACGCGTTCGCTTATTCGCTGACCACCACGGCCGGCGTTCGAGCGCTGCTTGCGCTGGCGGCGGTCGCGGTCGCAGCCCATCTCGGCTGGCTGCATCCACCGGGCGGTTTCGAATGGCTCGGCTCTACGATGGCGATGTGGATCCTCATCGGCTTTGCGGTGCTGGAGATTCTCGCCGACAAGATTCCGTTTCTCGATCACGTCGTGCACTTCGTACAGATCGCCGGCAAACCGGCGGCCGGCGCGATTCTCGTCGGCGGATCCGTTCACGCGCAGTCGCACGAGATGCTCATCGGATTAATGGTCGCCGGCGCCCTCAACGCGCTCGGCATTCACGTTGGGATCGCTTCGATGCGCGGCGCTTCCACGGTAACTACCGGCGGCATCGCTAATCCGGCGGTCAGTCTGGTCGAAGACGTCGGAGCCGCGCTTGCGCTGATAATTGCGTTCCTCGCCCCGTTCGTGGCGGCCGCGCTCGCGATAGCGTTTACGATCTTGCTCGTCGTGTTGGTGAAATGGCTACACGCGCGCGCTTTCCGCACCCAAACGCCATAAGCACAAGATCAACGCGATAAGCCCGCTGAAGCCGATCAGCGGCGACCACAACATTCCAACCAGCGCTGCCAACGACGAAATCGCAACCAAGATCGGCCACGCGCTGCGCGTCGTAAAGATTCCGAGGTTTTCGCCGGCGGCAGTTTCCGGAAGCTCGGCGGGATCGTCGCCGGGAAGATCCGCATTCTTTTCAGCGATAACGGCGTAAGCTGCGGTAAATGCAAGCGCCGCCGCCATGCACCCCAGCAGCACGGTTCCGGTAGCTTCTTCGTGCGCGACGAGCCAGTACGCAAGCCCCGTTACGGCGCCGAAGATCGCCGAGCCGCCAAAGAACAGAACGAACGTTTTCACGAGCGCGAGACCTCACGTCCCTCGGCAACGTCCCACGCCGGCATCTTGCTTCGAATTGGCGGCAGCTCGTCGAAGTTGAACTCGGGCGGCGGTGACGAGGTAAGCCACTCCAGCGAATAGCCGCCCCACGGATCGTTTCCGACCGGCTCGCGATTGCGCACCGATACGAGCACGTTGACGAAAAACAGGACGACGCTGACGGCGATGATCGCCGTTCCGATGCTCGACAAACCGTTGAGCAAAGCGAGGTGCGCGACGTCCGGGTAGGTCGACATCCGTCGAGCCATGCCTTCGAGACCGGCAAAACCCATCGGAATGAACGTTACGTTGAAGCCGATGAAGAACAGCGCGGCAAACCACTTTCCGAGACGCTCGTCGAGCTTGACTCCGAAGATTTTCGGAAAGTAGAAGAATAGCGCGGCAAAAAGCGCAAATAGGCTGCCGCCGCCGAGCGTATAGTGAAAGTGCTGAACGATGAAGTACGAATCGTGAGCCATGTAGTCGAGCGGCGGAGAGGCGACCATTACGCCGGTAATACCGCCCAGCAAGAAGTTGAGCAAAAAGCAGACGCACAGGATCATCGGCGTCGTCAGCTCGATCGAGCCTTTCCACATCGTGCCGATCCAGTTCACGAACTTTACGCCGGTTGGAATCGCGATCAGAAACGAGATCCCCGAGAAGAACGGGTTGCTCACCGCTCCCGTCGTGAACATGTGGTGCGCCCACACGCCGAGCGAAAGCCCGGCGATCGCAAAGGCGGAGATGACCATGCCCACGTACCCGAATACCGGCTTGCGCGAGAACGTAGCGATAATCTCCGCCACGACCCCGAAGTACGGCAAAATCATGATATAGACTTCGGGATGACCGAAAAACCAAAACAGGTGCTGATACAGAATCGGATTCCCGCCTTGTGCGGGATCGAAAAAGTGGCCGCCCATGTGCCGGTCGATCAGTACCATCGCCATGACGGCAGTCAACGTTGGGAACGCCATTAAAATGAGGATCGAGGTCGCTACCATCTCCCACGTGAAGATGGGCATGCGCCAAAACGTCATTCCGGGAGCGCGAAAGCAGACGATCGTCACCACGAAGTTGACGGCGGTAAGAATGTTCGAGATGCCGGTAAGCGTCAAGCCGACCAGGTAGAGATCTTCACCGGCGCCCGTTCCGATCGTGATCTCCGAAAGCGGAGCGTAGTTGCTCCAACCCGCCGACGCCGCGCCGCCGTAGGTTGCAAAGCCCGCGAAGACGGTCAATCCGCCGATAATAAACAACCATAGACCGGTGGCGTTGAGCCGAGGAAACGCCATATCCGGCGCGCCGATCTGCAGCGGAATCAAAAAGTTCGCCAGCCCGATGGCGAACGGCGCGATCACCAAGAAAATCATCGCCGTTCCGTGCATCGTGAAAATTTGGTTGTAAGCGTGGGTGCCGATGATCGTGCTGTTCGGCTGCGCGAGCTGAATTCGAATGAGGGCCGCCAACACGCCGGCCGCGCAGAAGAACCCCAGAGTCGAGACGATGTACATCGTCCCGATCTTTTTGTGGTTGGTCGTCGTCAGCCACTCGATCACGGCACGGCGGTTCCGTTGGAGGCGATGTAACGGTCGAACGCCGCCGCCGGCACGACCTGGACGGCAAACGTCATATAGGCGTGATCGAGACCGCAGTATTGCGCGCAGCGCCCCACAAACGTCCCCGTCCGGCTCGGGGTAATGTCGAAGACGTTGGTCATTCCGGGAATCGCATCGCGCTTGAACAGGAACGCCGGCACCCAAAACGAGTGATTCACGTCGGCCGTCGTCAGGTCGAACTCCACGAGTCGACCGAGCGGCAGATAGAGCGTCGGCGGCCGCCGCGGCGTTCCGATCGTTTTCACATTAGAACCTAAGTAGCTAAACTGCCACGACCAGCGAAAAGCGGTAACGGCAACCTTCTCCTGCGGGTCGGAGGCAACGTTGTCGACCGGACGTTCCACCAGAAACGTCTTTGCGAACAGTCCCAGCACGATCAGAAGCGGAACGATCGTGTAGGTCAGTTCCAGCGGCGTATTTTTTTCGAACCGTTGCGCCTCGCCGCCGCGTCTGCGGTAGCGAAAGACGCACCATAAAATCGCAACGTACACGTAGATGCCGACCGCGATGCCGGCAACGATGAAAACATACCAGTCGCCTGCCATCGCGACGCCTTGAACCGACGCCGGATCGAAGAGCCACTTCATCCGCTGTTGTGATTACCCACTCGGCCGCGGGTACGAAGCACGCATGTCCAGCAATGCGAATGGGGCCGCGCGCTCGCTTGCGCCGTTGCCGGTTCGCGCCCATCCGCTGGTGCTAGGCGTCGTCGTCTTTCTCGCGTCGGAGTTTATGTTTTTCTCCGGATTGTTCGCCGCGTATTTCAACCTGCGCGCCAATCGCGCGACGTGGCCGCCGCCGCTGGTGCATCTCGATCTCGTCGAGTCCGCGTCGGGAACGTTTTTACTGTTCTTTGCCAGCGTCGTGATGTATTTTGCGACCAAAGCCATGGATCGCAATCGAATGCGCGCGGCGCGCTGGTGGACGCTGAGCGCCATCGCAGCGGCAGTAGGATTCGTCCTGTTATCCGTCCACGGCTACATGGGTAACGCGTTCTGGCCGTGGACCAATGCGTACGGCTCGGTCTATTACTCGATGACCGGCTTTCATTTGCTGCACGTGACGGTCGGCATCGGTATACTGACGGCAATTCTCATCGGCATGCGCAGCCCCGCATTGAGCGTCGATCAGCGCGCCGGCGCGGAGTCGATGGTGTACTACTGGCACTTCGTTTTCATCGTGTGGCTTGGCATCTGGTCGACGATCTACTTCGTACGATGAAGCGCCGCGAGCTCGCCATCGCTTTCGCGCTCTTTCTCACGGTCGCCGGAAGCGGCAGCTTCATCGCGGCGTACGCGACGAGCGAGAGCACGCTTTACGAAGGCATCGGTTTGGGCTGCGCCGCGCTCGGACTTTGTTTGGCCGCGTTGGGGTGGGCATTTTGGATTCTGCCCGAACGACAAGTCGTCGACGAGATCGTGACGTATCCGTCCCCGCCCTCCGAGCAACTCGCGCAAGAGTCGGCCATCGAGCTGGGGATTGAGGAGATCTCGCGCCCGCGCTTGCTGCTCGCCGTGCTCGGCGCAGCTCTAGCATCTTTCGGCGCGGCGTTGATCGTCCCGATTCGCTCGCTGGGACCCAAGATCGGCGATACGCTCTTTCACACCGCGTGGCGTAAAGGCAGCGTGCTGGTTCGCGACGACGGCAGGCCCGTACGCGTGACCGATCTGGAGGTCGACTCCGCGATCCTGGTCTTTCCGCAGAACGCCATCGAAGATGCAATGTCGCAGACTATGCTCGTACGCGTGACGGATTCGGAAGCTCCGGACACGAACGGCTACGTGGCGTACTCCCGCGTTTGCACGCACGCGGGATGTCCGGTCGCGTTGTACCGCGCGGCGGCCCGTCAACTCATGTGCCCTTGCCATCAGTCGGTCTTCAACGTAATCGGCGACGGAGCGGTCGTGTCGGGCCCCGCCGACCACGCGCTCCCGCGCCTTCCGATCGCCGTCGGCGACGACGGCGTGCTTCATGCACTAGGCGATTTTCCTGAGCCCGTCGGCCCGGGTTTTTGGGAGGAGAACCGACAGGCATGATCGTCGAGAAGCTGGCGCGATGGATCGACGAGCGGCTGGGCACCGCGCACTTCGTGCGGCACGCATTACAAAAAGCGTTTCCCGACCACTGGTCGTTCATGCTGGGCGAGATCAACCTGTACGCCTTCGTCATCTTGGTGGCGACGGGGACGTTTCTCGCGCTGTTCTTCGATCCGAACACTACGAAAACGATCTACCACGGGCCGTACGCCGTGCTCGACGGCGCAAAGATGTCGCACGCCTATGCGACGACGCTCGACCTCAGCTTCGTCGTCAACGGCGGTTTGCTGGTACGGCAAATCCATCACTGGGCGGCGCTGATCTTCTTGGCCGGCATCATCGTGCACATGGCGCGGATCTTTCTCACCGGCGCGTTTCGCAAACCGCGCGAGATCAACTGGGTTATCGGCGTGACGCTCTTGGGCATCGCCATGTTCGAAGGTTTCTGCGGCTACTCGCTGCCCGACGATCTTCTCAGCGGTACGGGACTTCGCATCGCCGTTTCCATCGCGCTCTCGATACCGGTCATCGGGACGTGGGCGTCGTTTCTTCTCCTCGGAGGCGACTTTCCGTCGGAGCAAATGATCCCGCGGCTGTTCGTCACGCACATCTTCATTCTGCCGGCCGTCATCGCCGCACTTATCGGGATTCATTTGGCGATCGTTTGGCGGCAGAAACACTCGCAGTTTCCCGGGCCGCGCCGCTCCGAAGACAACGTCGTCGGTTCGCCGATGTTTCCCACGTACGCGGTCAAGTCGATGGCGCTCTTTGCTATGATCGCGTTCGTCGTATGCGCGCTCGGCGCGACCACGCAGATCAATCCGATCTGGCTATGGGGTCCGTACGATCCATGGAAAGCTCCGGCACCCGCGCAGCCCGACTGGTACATCGGCTGGCTCGAGGGCGCGCTGCGCATCGCGCCGCCGTGGGCATGGCACCCGTTCGGTCATACGATTCCGTCGCCGTTCTGGCCCGCGGTTTTGCTGCCCGGCCTCGTTTTCGCGTTTCTGCTGCTGTGGCCGTGGATCGAGCAAATCATTACCCGAGATACGCGATCGCATCAGCTGCTCGATCGGCCGCGGGAGGTTCCGTGGCGTACGGCGCTCGGCGCCGCGCTGCTGACGTTTGCCCTCTCGCTGACGGCGGCCGGTAGCGACGACGTACAGGCGCGTTACCTGCACGTTTCGATCGTCGACCTCGTGCATTTCTATCAAGCGTTTACGATCGGCGGTCCGCTACTTGCGTTCATAATCGCTTACGCCGTCGCGTGTGAACTGCGCGGGCGGGGCGGCGTACGCAAGGCGCCGCGAGTTCGCCTGCGGCGCAACGCGCGCGGCGGCTTCGAGGAAGAATCGGTTCCGTGAGGCGGGCGGCGCTGCTCCTCGCCGCTGCCGGCTGCGGTGCGGCGACAGTGTTCGGACCGATGGACGCGCTCGCCGATCGTTCGTTTGCGTGGCACATGGTGCAGCATTTGGTGCTGCTGGTCGTCGTGCCGCTGCTCGCGCTTTGGGCGCAGCCGTTCCCGATCGTTCGCTGGATATTGGGCGATGCGCGCACGGTCGCACTGGTGCGAGCGACGCGTCCACTGCACGCTCTCGCACTTCCACCCGTCGCGCTGGCCATTTTCCTGGCTACGATTTGGGGAACCCACTTTTCACATCTCTACGAGGCGGCCCTCGACGACGCTCCGGTGCACGCGGCAGAGCACGCGCTGTATCTCGCAGCGGGTATTATCTTCTGGCTGCCGGTGCTCACCGTCGCTCCACTGAGGCCGCATGCCTATCCCGTGCGCTTACTGTACCTCATCGTCGCCCTGCCGCAGGGCGCGCTGCTCGCCGTCGGCCTCGGCGCTGCGCGGACGCCGTTGTATCCGCATTACGCGCGAATCATGCCCGCCGCACGGGCGCTTGCCGACCAGCAAAACGCCGCAGCGGTAATGTGGATCGCCGGCGGTATGGCGATCTTCATTGCGCTGCTGGTGACGTTGGGAACGTGGGCGTCGCGGGAGACACGCGCTAGCGGAGCGTCATATTGACTGCACGTAGGCGGCGATATCGTGGACGTCGTTCTCGCTCAACGCCGACGGATAGAGCTCGGGCATCGGCGGCTCCGGGTCTTCGATCCACGACACCGTCGTCTGAAAGTCCATGCGCGCCGATTCGTAGCGCAGCGACGGTCCGTACCCGTCTTCTTCTTTACCTGTCGGCCCGTGACATGCGCTGCAATGCGCGCGAAACAAACGGGCGCCGGCTTTGCGATCGCCGCCGAGCGCCGTCGCACCGATCGTCGTGGAAGCTTTTTGTCCGGTCGCAGGCGTGCACGCCGTTGCGCCGAGCAGTGCGGCGGCGAACAGGGTAGCACGTACTCGTGACATCTCTCCGGCGTTGTACCCAAAGGGCGATTGCGAGTCTCGTTCTCGTCGTCGCCACGCTCGGTGCCGGTAATGACGGTAAGGAGCTATACCAAATTCACTGCTCCACGTGCCACGGTATGCGCGGCCAAGGCTCGACGATCGCACCGTCGCTCGCGGGCAGATCTGCGGCCGACGTCCACTTAATGCTCGATACCGGACGAATGCCCGCAGCCGCACCATACTCAAGCGAAGTGCACGTCGCGCCGGCGCTTACGTTTCAACAGATGGATCGCATCGTCGATTACGTCGAAAGCTTCTCACCCCACGCCGATCGTTCGCTTCCGCGCGTGTACGACGGCAACGTTCAACGCGGGGCGCGCCTGTTTATCGAAAACTGCGCGGGATGTCACGGGACCGTGGGACAAGGCGACGCCGTCGGCGCCGATAACGTCGCACCCGCTCTGGGAAGCGCCACGGTCTTCCAAGTCGCCGAAGCGATTCGGTCGGGACCGTCGATTATGCCGCGATTCGGGCGCGACGTCTTGAGCGACCAAGACGTGAACGACATCGCGCGTTACGTCAACTACGTACAGACGGCGCCCGGCGACATCACCGATCGCGGCGGATTTACGCTCGAACACATCGGTCCCGTCGCCGAAGGCTTCGTCGCGTGGTTTTTCGGAATCGGGCTTTTGGTGCTCTTCCTTCGACGTATAGGAACGACCGATTAGACTACAAGCTGCCCGACTGCTTGGTCATTCCGCCGTCGATGACGTACGACGCACCCGTAACGTACGACCCTTCGTCGCTTGCGAGAAAGACGCACAAGCCCGCAACCTCGTCCGGCGAGCCCAAGCGATGCAGCGGAATCTCGGACAGCAGCTCCTCGACCTTGCGCGGATCCTTTTTGAGCTTGTCTTGAATCGGCGTATCGATCGCACCGGGGCACACGTTGTTGACGGTGATATTGAGCGGCGCGAGCTCTACGGCGATCGTGCGCATCAGCATCTTCATTCCGCCCTTGGCAGCGCAATAGGGCGCATTCGACGGCATCGTAATGTCCTCGTGTACCGATGAGATGTTGATGATGCGGCCGCCGCTCTTGCGGCCGGCCATGCGCCGCGCAGCGAGCTGCGAACAAATCCACGTACCCGTGAGGTTCGTCTCGATGACCTGATGCCAAACCTCGAGCGGCGTATCGAGAAATGGCATCTTTCGTTCGATGCCGGCGTTGTTGACGAGAATGTCGAGCGAGCCATAGTGCGTTACCGCCGCGTCGATCAGCTTCTCAACGTCTTCTTCTTTAGAAACGTCGGCGCCGACCGCGGTCGCGCGGCCGCCTTCCAACTCAATCGACTCGACGACGTCTCGGGCGTGCTCGCCGTTGTCGTGATAGTCGATCACCACGCATGCGCCCTCACGGGCGAACGTCGTTGCGATCGCTTTGCCTATACCGCTCGACGCGCCGGTAACGACCGCTACTTTGTCACGTAGACGCAATTAAACGCTGCCCTTGGTTACGCTGCGCGCCTTTTCGCGTTCGCGCGCGATCCGTTCGGTCGGCGTGAAGGCCTCGTCGTCGTCGGCCGCGACGCGAGCGGTCTCGACGTCGCCTTCCGAAGAGCCCACCAAATGCTTATGCGCCAAACTGCCGCCGAGAATGCCCGCTGCGGCCAGTAAGCAAATCCCCACCGCGGTCACGACGTGTCCCCAAGCGGATTGCGGCGAGAAATACCGCACCGCAAAGGCGACGCCGAACACGATGAAGGTGCCGGCATTGAGCGTTGCGTGCAAGTTGGCAACCTTACGAGCGTCGTCCGACATCGGCGCCGAGAGGTAGTCGACGAATCCAAAAAACGAAGCGAGCAGCGAGCCGGCCAGGCCGAATGCAATCAGCCACATGCTCATCGTCCCCCAGAACGACGAACCGCCCGTTATGTAAACGACGTCCGCGATCACCGCGGCGACGTAGCTGCCGATCGGAAAGGTCACGAGCATGGGGTGAACCGGATGGCCGGCGATCGTTGCCTTGCCTTGCATATTCCTACCTCCGTTTTTTTAGGCTTACCCACAGGTTCTGTGGGTACAGCACGGGCAGAACGAATAACGGAGGTAAGCATGCGTATAGCTGCATTTGAAAACGAACCGGAGGCCGCCGCGACGGCGACGATGCTGCGCGAACGAGGCTACGACTCTGAGATCGTTACTCGGGACGATTCAGCGTACGAGAATAGTCTTCAGGATTTTTTCCACGGCAAGCCGCGCACGTACAAGCCTCGCGCGTTTGTGATCAGCGGCGACGCTGAGTACGAGCCGTTTAGAACGGCAGCCCAGCGCAACTATGGTTTCGTCATTCGCGGCGAAACCGACTGACTCGACGATCCCAGAACGTAAACGGCAACGCCGAACAACACCATCATCGCGGTCAAGAAGAGTACCTTCAAGACCGCGAATGGTTTGTTTGGCTCGTCGTCGGCGGGAAAGAGCGCGAGAACCATCGCGACGATGGTCGTGGTCAGACCGATCGCGGCGCACGCCACGACGGTGCGGCGGCCACCCGGAATGCGAATGGCATTTTTCGTCGCTGGATCGGCGTCGAGCTTTAGCCCCGACAGAAACAGCAATACGAACGGCACCATCGTTATGACGACGGTGGAGCTGACGAGCACGTCGTAAGCGCCGTGCACGCTGGTTCCGGCTTGACCCAGGAACACGAAGACTGCAGCGATCGCCGCCTGCGTGACCAACGCGGCGACGGGCGAACCCCAACGCGGATGCATCTTCCCAAAGACCGGCGGCAGATAGCGGTCGATACCTGCGACGAACGGAATGCGCGCGACCGCACCTAGCCACGCGCCGCAACTGCCTAAGCAACTGATCGCAACGAGGACTGCGGAGATCGGAATCAAGACACCCCAACCGGCGCGCGACGCTGCGCTCGCGATCGCTTGCATGACGCCCGACGACGGATTGACGGAGCTCGGCACCAGCGTCCACAAGACGCTGAGCGTTCCCACCACATAAATAATGAGAATCGCCGGCGCTGCAATTGCCAAGCCGACGGGGATCGCGCGACGCGGGTTTTTTACCTCCCCGGCCATGAACGGCAGCGATTCGGGGCCAGTCCACGCGAACGCGATCACCGACCAAAAGATGAGATCTTTGAGTGCAAAGCCGGGGCGGACCGTCGCAGCGTTGATGTGCGTCGCAGATCCAAACTTCCACAACGCGAATGCACCAAGAGCGACGAGCAGCAGCGTCACCGTCCAGCGGCAGTACGCGCCGATGTTGTTCAACCACTTGCCGACGTCGAGCCCGAGCACGTTGACGACGGTCGCGAGCGTCAACCCGAAAATCGCGACGCCGATAAAGTACCACGGCGATGCCGAAAGCAAACCGCCGTTAGTTCCCGTCACGAACAGCGCGTTGCCGGCGGCGAAGTACAGCAGCGCCGGAAAATACGGAAGGTTGCTCGCCCAGTACGACCAGCCGGTCATGAATCCGGCGAACGGCCCGTACGCGCGCTTGCTCCACACGTACATGCCGCCTTCTTCGGGATAGTGCGACGAGAGAAAGATGACGACCACCGACAGCGGGACGAACATCGCCGCGCAGCCGATCAGCCACACGAGCAACGAGCTCGGCCCGGCCGCAGCAGCGGTAGCGACCCACTGCAAATTCGACCCGGCGACAACGAAAAACAGCGCAACGTCGAGCAGCCCGAGGCTGCGCTTGAGATGCGGTTCCTCCATCTATTGAGTCGACGTTCCGCACTTGGGTAAGAACGGCCTACCATGAATAATGTTCGCGAAGCAACCGGCACGTTCTCGGTCTTGGAAACGACCGGAACGATGCAAACGGCCACGATGCGGCTCCGCCGCGGTGAAGAGAGCGGACCGTTCGGAAACGAGCATCCGCGCAGCGCTCAAGTGCTGCTCGTGGTCAGCGGCGCGGTGCGCGCCGAGATCGGCGAGAAGCGGTTTCGCATGGAGACCGGCGACAGCGTCGTTATCGAAAAGGGACTCGCGCATCGCTTCGTCGGCGATTCGGATGACGAAGCCGTGACGTTTAACGTGTACGCGCCGCCGGCGTATTAGCGTCGGCGAGCATCCGCCCGACGAACTCGCGCGCGAACTTCGCGGCGACCGTAGCGGTGAGCCCGTCGACGTCGCAGTCCGGATTGAGCTCGACGACGTCGGCGCCGACGACGTTTCCGGGAATCGCGGCGACGAGCTTGAGTACGTCGCGCACGCTTAATCCGCCGGGTTCGCGATGCGACACACCGGGCGCAAACGCCGGATCGATTCCATCGAGATCGAGCGTGACGTACACGTCGCCGCTCGGTAAACTTCGGCGCGCTTCGTCCAATTCGTCCGGCCCGAAGACGCGCACGCCGTAACGGTCGGCGACTTCGCGTTGCGGCGGCGTCATCGTGCGAATGCCGATTTGCACGAGGCTGCCGATGCCGGCGTCTTCGAGAATTCGCGCGAATGGGCAGGCGTGCGAGAATCGATTGCCGCCGAAACTCGGATAGAGATCGGGATGCGCGTCGAAATGCACGATGTTGACCTTCGGATAACGCCGCGCGACGGCGCGAACGATCGGATACGTTACCGAATGATCTCCGCCCAGGGAGAGAATCCGGTGTCCGCGCGCGAGCTGCTCGAAGGCAAACGCTTCGATCGTCGCTCGATCGTCGTCGTCTTCGCGCAGCGGAGCGTCGCCGGCATCGACGACGTTCGCGTTCAGACGCAGCTTGATCCCGGATTCGGTGTACGGGTTGCCCGCTTCGCTCCACATGGCAGCGCGAATAGCCGGCGGTGCTTTTGCCGGGCCGCGCTTATACGACGAGTTGGCGTCGCTGGGAAAGCCGGCTAGGGCGACGGCGCCTTCCAGCGAAGTGCTCGTTCTCGGGTCTGCCTTCAAGGAGCCGTCGTGTTGCATCGTTTCCGCACCATCATTGCCGTCAGTGTCGCGTTTGCAGTGGCATCGTGTTCGTCTCCCACTATCACGCCGGGACCGTTCGCCCCTTCGCTCGTCGGACCAGGTGCGGGGCCGGCACGCGGGTCCATCGTGTGGGTCAAGAAGGTCACGGTCTTCTCGACACGAGCACTGAGCGGTGCGCACACGTCCGGTACGCTCGGCTTTGCCGAGCAAGTCGTCACCCAGCTCGGCGGCGCGCCCAAATGCGACGTTGCGCTCTACGCGATTCTCTACAACACGATCGGCATCAAGGGCGAGCCCGCAAGGGCCAGTGCGGCGTTCTTCGTTCCATCCGGATGCAAAGGGCCGTTTACGTTGATCGGATACGGTCAAGGCACCAACGTCGTCAAAGCGCAGAAGATCACCCATCCCACGAAGGTGAACATCGAGCCGCAGCTGCAAGCCGCGATCTTTGCGTCGCACGGCTATGCGATGACGGCGACGGACTATCTGGGACTCGGTTATTCGAACTATCCGTTCGAGCCGTATCTCGTCGTCAACTCCGAAGCGAGTGCAGTGATCGATTCCATGCGCGCCGCTCGTGCCGCGGCAAAGCGGCTGCACGTGCGGCTCTCGGGTGACGTTTTCCTTACCGGTTACTCACAAGGCGGACAAACGTCGCTCGGAACCGAGAAAGTCATCGAGGCGGAAAACGCGGGCGAGTTCACTCTCATCGCCAACTCGCCGTCGAGCGGACCGTACGCGCTCACGCAGTCATTGCTCGACGGGCTCCAACATCAAGGCCAGGGCGCGGCCGTTCTTTCGACCTTCGTATTGACGGCGTACGACAAGACGTATGCAAACGTCTACACCGACGCGTCGACCGTGTTCCAAAACCCGTACGCAAAATACGTGACGAATCTGCTTCCGGTAAAGACCTACGCGGCGTCGGCCAAGCTGCAAGGGACGCTGTTGCCGCTCAAGGTGAAGCACCTGCTGCAGCCGTCGTTCATGACGTCGTTTGCGAACGACGCGTCGTCGCCCGCACGGCAGGACGTCGCGGTCAACGACTTGCTCGACGGATGGTCGCCGAAAGCGCCGGTGTATTTCTGCGGCGGAAAGCGCGACCCGGAAGTGGAGTTCAAGAACTCGCTTCTCGCGTACCGGTACTTTAAAAAGCGCGGGGCGAATGTGAATCTGCTCGACGTCGATCCGTACATGCCGTCGTCGGTACCGCTGTCGGAATACCACGACGCGGCGCTGGTACTGTGTCATACGCTCGAGCGCGTCGCCGTTCTCGACTCGCGTAAGGGACCCGCGCGGGCCGGCAGATGGCCGGCATGGCTGCGCGGACCGATGGGACCGTTTACGTATCCACAGCTTTTACCGTAGCCGTTACCAGCCCCACTGAAATTCGACCGTCGCGCGGCACGTCGACCTTCCGTAGCTGTTGACGTCGGCCGGATGCTGATTGTGCGCGAGCGTGTCGTTCTCGCAGGCCGCCTGCGACGCGGCGGTCTCGATGACCGATCCGTCGGTCCCGGCGACGCGCCAAACGGTAACGAGGTGCGGGCGCGCGATCAGATAGACCAATGCCAGCACGACCGCGATCGAGAGAATCCAACTCCGAGCGTTCATCCATACGCTCGTTCGCTATCGGCCCTCGAGATTCTTCACAACTTCACGAAGACGTGCAAGCTTAGCTCCGCGGGTTACGTCGCCTGAATTACGCGCTGGCCGAACGGCGGCCCCGTGCGGAGCTGATTCCTAAAAGCTCCCACCCATCGCTCGGCGAAGCATTCTCGCGCCGCCTTGCCGAAATGATTCGTATGATCGGGTGCTTGAGACGCGGCCCAGCGATTGCCTTGCTATTCGTTGTAAGCGCTTGCCAAGGCAGCGCGCAATGGCGCCCCAGCGGCGTCCTGCCTGCAGCATCGACGGCAATAGGCGCTAACGCAAAGTCGAGCGGAACGGTCGTGCTCACGATTCCGATCCTCACCGGGACCCCAGTGCCCAACGGCCCGTCGGGACTCTCGGTGAAGACCGCCTCAATTGCCGGAACGATCGGAACGTCGGTCGTGAAGCCGATACCGGTGGGACCAAATTCGGCGAAATGCTCGCAAGCTTTGGGCGCGTTGACGTGCACCCTTTCGGTTCGCGCAAAGGCAGGGTCGCACAAGATCGATCTCTACGCGTACGGCGCTCCCGACGGATCGGGACCAAAGCTCGCGCGCGGGCTCGGCCAAGTCACGATTTATGCCGGGCGTAAAAACTATCCGGCGTACGTCGACTGGAACGGCTTGGCGAAAAGTATCGCGGTCGTCGCCACGCCCGGGTCGTTTACGCAAGGGCAGGCGATGTCGACAAAGCTCGTCGTTTACGGCGTCGACGCGGCCGGTGGGATTCTGGCTCTGCCGTACGCGCGGGGTCCAAATGGAGATCTCATAGGCGGGCTGACCGTTTCGGAGACCGGACCTTACGTCGATAAGCAAAACCCATCCGGTTTGGATTTTCCGTTTGCTTTTTCGTATGACGGCGTACTGACGGGCACTGAGAAGATTCGCGCCGCCGCCGCGACGGGAGGCGTAAAGCCCGTCACCAAAAAGCTCAAGCTACTTCCGGGACCCAGCGGCAGCGCCACGTTGTTCGTTCAAGTCGGCGACGGATTGAGCGCAAACGCCGGCAACGTCTATCAGTTCGTGCCGTCGGGATCGCCGGACATTGCACCCCTGCGGACCTTACAGTTGCCCGCCGTACTCGCCGGCCCGGCAAGTAACGGCAACTTCTGGGCCCTCAAACCCAGTCAGTACGGATACAGCGAGCTTGACGAATACGACCGCTACGGCCACGGTGTCGCGCGAATTCCGGCAGCCTATCGGGGAGCGACGCCTGACAACATACCGTTTATGGGCGCCGCGACCGTAGATCGATCCGGTAACGCTTACGTTATCGACGAGCTGGGTGGCTCGCTCCCAAGAATCGACGTATACGCTGCAGGGTGCTATACCTGCGCGCCGCAGTCGTCTACCCCAATCGGCACGACCGCGATTTACACGGGAAGGATTATTGGGGTCAAGCCGCTCATCGCCGTTGACGGCTCCGGGAACGCATACGTCGCCGAGTACGACAGCATCAACTCAACTATCTACGAGTACGCTCCCGGCGGTGCGTCACCGATTCGTACGATAGCCACCTCGTACTTGCAATCGCTGGCCGCAGATGCAAGCGGGAACCTCTACGTAGTCGCCGCGCCCGGCTCGGTCTTTTACAACATGGAACTGACTCAGTATCCGCCGAGCGCCGCATCGAAGGTTTTGCTTTCCAACTCGACGCCAACGACCTCGTTGGTCAGCGTCGCGACCGGACCTGACGGCACACTATACGTCGGTTACGACTATCGCTCCGTCGGTGCCGATCCATATCAGTTCCAAATCGAAACGCTCAAGCCGGGATCTTTAACGTGGAGTCTGCTGCTCGGCGGCGCCTCGACCGGATTCCCACAGGATCAAATTACCGCAACGATCGAGGTGCCCTAATGGGCGCTCGGTTCTGCATTCTCGCCGTTTCGGCGGTCGCGCTCCTTGCCGGGTGCAGCGGCGCCGGCGGCGGTTCGGTGCCGAACGTTCGCGGAGCATTTGTTACAAGGGTCACGGCTACACCTCAAGCGCTGATCTTCGCCGGCATGTCCGTAAACGGTCAAGACGGCGTGGGCGAATTTCGACGCGGTGCGGTCGGCAACGTCGAGCCGATGCGAAAGATTGCATTTTCCGACATTCTCGTTTCGCTTCTCCGTGCCGACAGCGCCGATACGTTTTGGGGATTTTTTCGCAAGCGAAACTCCTACGACAATCCGACCTATTATGCGGTCCACTTCTCGTCGACGTTCAAAGTGCTCGGCACGGTTACTGCCAACGAACTCACATCGGCAGCGGTCGACCGGAAGGGTAACGTTTACGGAGTCGTCGTTGACGACAACATCGCAGAGTACGCCGCGGGAAGCTACGGCAAAAAGGTGCTGCGCCAACTAACGCTGCCTTGCTGCGTGGCGTCGCCGCCCGCGCTAACCGTTGACGCCAAAGGCAATCTCTACGCTTCCCAGTATCCGAGTACGCACAACTCCTCGCAGCTCAACATCGCGGTGTGGGGCCGTTCCGCGAGCGGTCCGGCGCCACCGAAACTGCAGATTCCAATCGGGGCGGCGGCGCCCAGCGAGATGCGAATCGACGCCGCGGGAAATCTCTACGCGGAGTTTGCTACGTACGGCATCGCCAACGGCATTTGGCGATACGCGAAGGGAAGCACGACCCCGGAGTGGTTCCTTGCCGGGTTACCGGTCGCCGCGTTCGACGTAGACGGCGCCGGAAACGTTTACGCCGAGGTACCGACTATCGGCAACGACTTCGCGCTGGAAGTTTTCTCGCCGAGCGGTCAGATGATCGCAAAGATCGCCGGTGCGAAAACGCGACTCGGGTTCCCGACGGGCATCGCCGTCACGCCCTAACTGGCTCCGTTGGCCCTATCCCGGCATTAAGAGTTTCCAGCCGTACTCGAGGAGCGGCTTCGACTTCTTGGCGAGGGCGACGGCTCGATCGACCAAACGCTTATCCATCACGTCTTTGTCGGCGAGCTGTTCGCTCACGACGAACGAACCGAGACGGAAGTACGGTGCGATCGGACTCTCCCGTTGATCCTCGAATCCGCGCGGCATGCGTTTGAGCGCTTCGTGCGCGCCGATCGCGACACCGTTACGCTCGAGCGCGCGCAGCACGGCCTGAAAGCGCTTCGGGTCGGCGGCCATCGCGGTACGCCACTGCAGCAGCGCGCCTTTATCGAGTTGGTAAAAAGCCGTGGCGATGAACGATTCCTTCGGCGTGATGTGTACGTACAGACCGCCCGGTGCGCCCCGCATCCCCTTGTACGGGAGGTACGTGCCGAGGTTCGTCTTGTAGGGACTCTTATCGGGCGAAAAGCGGACGTCGCGGTAGATGCGAAATACGGCTCGCCGCGGATCGGCGTCGATTGGAATTTTCGCCTTGCGCAGCGCCGCCGAAAGATCGGCGGTCAGCAGCTGCAGCGGCTCGAGCAGTTCTCGTTCGTAAATCGCTTTTCGTGTTTGAAACCACGCACGCTCGTTGTTCTTTTTTAAATCGCGGAGAAATCGCATGGCTTCCGCAGAGAACCCGGTGAATCGATCCATGCTTACGGCTCCAGATTGATGAGCGGCTCGAAGCGGCGATCGGGGACGAACCACATAATTGCCACGACGACCAGCAAAGCGTAGGTGGCGACAGGGTAGACGAACGAGAGCGCGACAGCGAGAACGTAGAGTGCGATCGATACGTTTCCCTTGAAGTCGCTTGCGACGGCTTTGGCAAACGGCGCCTCTTCTCCGTTGACCGCCAACAACGCGCGGACGAGCAGCGTGTAGGCAACGGCGTCGAGCAAAAAGACAATCGCGTAAAAGGCGCTCGGACCGACGGCGAAGGGATTGCGCCCGAGCCAAGCCGTTGAAAACGGAACGAGCGAGAGCCAGAACAACAGATTGAGATTCGCCCACATCGCGCGGCCGTCGACGCCGCGGCTCGCGCGCAGCATGTGATGGTGATTGTTCCAGTAGATACCGATGAAGACGAAGCTCAGCGCGTAGGTCGCGATCGCCGGCAACGTCTCCAGCAGCGACCGCAGCTCCGTCCCCGCCGGCGGGCGCAGCTCGAGGACCATGATCGTGATAATGACGGCGAAGACACCGTCGCTGAAGGCCTCGAGCCGGCTCGTCTCGGTTGCAAAACTTCTCATACGACCCGTAGTTTTACGCACGCCCTGTGTGGCCTTCGGCCACGGTGTGCCTCATGTTGCCGCAGGGTAATCCGAATTGTTGTTCATACTTTTCCACGTGCAGATCACCGATTCAGGAAATATCGGGCCACGAGGCATGCGGCCCACAACAACCCCGTCAAGACGAGCCCAAGGTTGGGATTCGAATGACTCATGAAGATACCCCCGGACGACAAGAACGCAACGACATAAACGATTCTGCAGCATTCCGGCGCTCCGTCGCGCGAACGGAGGGGACTTCGACCATTTTTATGCGCTAGTTCAGCTTAGTGCCGCTGGGCCGACCCTGCAACCATTTTGCGACCGTAGCAGAGCGTCACTCGAGAATTGCCCGGAAAAAGAACGACATTTTGGCGGGCGCGTATGGGAATCGAATCTATTCAACGGAGCTGCCCCGGCCTCAGCGGTTTTGAAGACCCTGTGGGCACCCGTTTAACTTAAATCCGTTCTTGTCATCTTGCGCGCCGCGTGATTGAGTCCCGCTGGGGCGTTTCGACGGTGTCGACGGGCAATCTCACACCTTGTACCGCCACGGGTTCGATTCCGGTACGCTCCAGCCACGGCTTTACGCCGCGTCCTAGACGTGATAGATTCAAGGGCACAAGGTGTGAGGTTGTCTATCACGTTGGAGCCGGTGCGCAAGCGCCGGCTCCTCGTTTTTCAAGCCTTGCTGTCGCCCAGAGTGTAGTGGCGGGAGCGTATAGGAATCGAACCTATCAGCCGAGTTGCCTCGGCCTCAGCGATTTTGAAGACCGTGCGG